>DBZU01000035.1:0-1769 GCA_002311285.1 Dehalococcoidia bacterium UBA1152
TTTTAAATACACCTTCAAAACCAAGACCAAATCCTTTGACAGCTTCATTTAATTCTTTGAATAGAACAGCCACTTCATTTGTTTTTTTGCCCGTTTCTTCTATCTCTGGATTAGTTTCTTCTAGTTTTAATTTTAGGGTTTCTAAATAGTCAGCGACCCTATCTGTTTCGTCTGAAAAGTGGGATAACTCTATGTTAGTTCCTTTTAATATATCTTTAAGTAATAGCGTTGCTCCTGCATAATCCCGTAAAATTACCTTACCCACAAAGAGAGCAGATTGTCCTATCTTATTCAGTACATTACTGGTCTTTCTACCAAAATTAACTAATACCTCTCCTGCTTCTCCTACAAATCTGATAAGAGCTATCATGGAATCGAATAATTTTCCCGCTATGTATTTGCCTAAATCTTCTAAACCACCTTTAGTTTTGTTTACTTCAACAATCCAATCTTTAAAGGTCGTTATTAAAGACTCTAATACAGGGGCCAATGCCGCAAAAGTTTGATTAACCAAACCACCTGCTATAAATTTAAGTTCAGCAAATCTATCGTTGAAAGCCTCTACTGCCTTAATCGCCGTTCCACTGACGATAAATCCCATTTCTTCTGCTTTAGCTACCCAACGATCTAAACCTTCTGCTCCTTCGGCAAAAACTTGATTTAGTTTAGTTCCAGCTTTACCAAAAAATGCCATTAAAGCAGAGTTCTTTTCTGCTTCACTTCCCATGTTTTTTAAACCATCCGAAACATCCCTCAAGATTTGGTCATTGGATTTTAAAACTCCACTTGAATCGAAAAGACTAACTCCCATTCTGTCGAGGGCGTAGGTCGCTTCTCCCGTTCCCTTAACCAGAACATCCCCAATATTCTTGGAGAATTTTTCAATAGCTTTGTTTAAATCTTCTACTGTACCGCCGCTTTCAACTGCGGCTAATCTTAATGCTTGTAAACTCTCAGCCGCAAATCCTGTGCGGCTTGCTGTTTTGCCGATACTGTCTAATGCATCAAAAGCCTTCTTCCCCATCGCTACAAATGCAGCAGCAACAGCAGTCACGGCTAAACCGATTCCACCCACCACTTTTGCAGCAGATTTGGCAGCTCCACCAATTTTACCTAAACCACCCTTAACCGCCGCAAACGCTTTCTTAGTTCTGTTTACGGCCTCTATGACCAGTTTGTATTTAGTTTGTGCCATGTTTCTTTTTCTCTTCTAAGACTTTTACAAATGCTATCCAACCAATAAATTCATCAACAGTCATTTCACGCAACTCTGCAAGAGTCATGTGAAGGCGATCTGCCAAAGCATACTGAGTAAATAAGTCAGCATCGGCCCTTATTTTTTTTCGGCTGTCTCCAAATCATCAACTCCCATGATCCAGGTTCCGATCTTGGTTAGAACACCGACATCAACGCCATTCATTAACTTGTACTTATCATCCATCGTAAACATCTTGTCTCCGTTTTCATCCAACGCCTTATGTATTAAAGCGAAGGCCAACAAAGCCAAATCATCATTTTTAGATAGCTTATAAAGTCTCTGCGATTCCTGTAAAGTTAATGGTTTCGCATAGATAACGAAAGGCCCAGATTCATCGGCCCACTCTTCGACTGTTAGTTTTCTTTCATCTATCGAGTCAAAGTGTGCTGCCGCCCTGTCTACCGCCCTCACGTTAGACTTGTGTTTCTGTTACTGCGCCTGTGTAGGTAGCGGCAAAACTAGCTTCAACCATCCCATCAAAAGTTACATTAACTGTTTTTGATGTTACAAG
>DBZU01000035.1:1950-2572 GCA_002311285.1 Dehalococcoidia bacterium UBA1152
TCGAAGCTTGCTGACGCTGTGGTCAATCCCGCTTTAAATGTTCTTGCTGGATCTCCCATAGCTGTATCTTCAATAGTATCTGCTGAGAGGTCTAACGAAAAATTACGCACTTCGGCTACAGTATTAGAACCAACTTTGATTATTCCATCCGTTCCTGTATGTGTGGCCATAATTTATTCTCCTTTTTTATTTTGTTTTTTAATCACAGACTTAGGGGCTTTCGCTTCCTCAGTCCAACCTTTGTTTTTTAAAAACTCCACCCTGGCTAAAGGCACTTCAATAGCGTCTTGCCCTTGTGGAGAATATAAAATCTTTCTTGCCATTTTTACTCCTAGACTGCCGTTTCTGGATCAGTCTCTAAGGTTGCATACTCTACCATATAGGTAAGAGTACAAACAGCGACAGGCTGATCGCCCTCGCCATCAAAAATAATCTCTGTAGATTCAAGAAATGAATTTTTAGCTAGGTCATTAAGCGTTCTATCACCACTCATGGCAACTTCCACTTCTGCTGATACTGTATCAATCGTATCATCATAATCACTAACCGCTTTCACATATCCCTCAATCACCAAAGATAAATCTCGCATAATTGTTCGGGTTGTACCTATTGTTTCGGGCAT
>DBZU01000035.1:2696-10927 GCA_002311285.1 Dehalococcoidia bacterium UBA1152
CTAGACCCCGTTGTAGTTAAAGACCCCAATGTACTTGCGGCTCTTTCTCTAATCTGTTGTCTAACATGGGCCATTTTTTACTGTTGTTCCAATACTAAAGCTGTAATCCCTACTCCGTCTGGTTCTACGGAAATTATATTAAAAGTTACTGAATCAATAACTATGGTGTCCTCGTTATCCACACCTGACATATCAGAGCTTGTTCCTGTGCAAACAGGGTTTGTTCCTTCTACATCAATCCCTGTTCCTGGATCAATCGCAAAGTATTCTTTATTAAGAATAACGCTGATCGTAGAACTGGAACCGCCGATAGTAATAACGGCACTCACCCCGTGAGCATCAGTGTCAAAGTAGCCCGCTAAATCTGCTGTGGATTCAAGAACCATAATTATTTCTTCTTACTTCTTTTCTTAACGGGTTTACCTTCGGAGCTTTCTAATCCTACTGAGCGATCCGTTGATTTAGATTCGCCATGCTCGGCTATTTGCCCTGCGGCTAATAAACCTGCCGCTACGGGTTGCTCTATTTCAACTGAGTCTCCAATAAGATAATCGCTTCCTTCGATAACCACGTTTTTAAGAACTTCGTATTTTTTTGTCATATTCAAAAAGTGGATGGGGTTATTGGCCCCATCCAACTATTTAGACTAATTAGTCTGTTGCCTTCGTGAACGATTGTCCATGTCTAACTGCTACATCACAAAATTGAGTCGCTCTAATGCGAGTCAAGTTGTTTGTTGCAACTGTGAACGGGTCCACCAAAATATCGATTGAGCCAAAAAAGCCAATCAATAAGTCAGACCACATTCCAAAGTAAATATAACCTGCTCCAACTGCATTACTAATAGTTACGTCATGGCCGTTTACTCTGCCATCGCCGTCCATAATAAAGATTGCTGTATTAGTGGCCTTTTGAGTAGTTTTCAAATTGCCAACTATAGTTGAGTTAGTTAAGTAACCAGGTCTATTAAATGGTACGTTGTCTGCTAGAACCAATGATTCCATTTCTACTGCTTCCGCCCAGGTGGGTGTATGAGCAGTTGCCAATGTCACTGAATTAACACCAGTTGCACTGTTCAGTCCAGTTGGTTCTCCCGAACTTCCAGACCCCGTCATGGCTCCTGTATCTACTACTTTACCGATACCCGCCGCAAGATCATTTCTTACTAATGTCTCTATTGATAGAGATGAATTAGCAAGCATCTTGTTCGTAATATCAGTGTAAGCAGAGATAGTATTAGGAGACAAAGTTACTGATCCTAAAGTTAATTCAGATTCACTTACAGCCCCGCCCTCGGTTGCTATCCACGCTGCCGTTGACACGCCAGTTTGTTTGGGTATTTTTACCAGGTCGACTAAATCAGGGAATATAGTTGCCCCTGCTCTAATAACACCAGACGCATCTCTAAGTGCATCAATGAAATCTCCCTTTCTGAAGTCAGTTCCTATTCCACCTGCATCCGATGTTGTATTTATATCTCTAGTCCATGTACCCATAACCTCACTTGGTAATGTAAGACCTTCTGAATTTCTGCCGTATTTGTCTTTTGCCGCTTGTGACGCTTCAAATTCAAACTTAGCTTCTTCTTGAGCCTTTCTATTAGTAGGGTTACTCATAGCATAAACCGCTTTCAAAATACTAAAATTTCTGGATTCTTTTTCATTCAAACCGATGTCGGCAGTTTCTAAAGGTTGTCCCGAAGGTATAGTACTAAGAAGCTGGCCTCTGAATGTTTCCAAATCAGTTCCATCTTTAATTGCTTGTCGAGCTAAGTCTTGCTGTAGGTGTCTTGAACCAAGTTCTAGGATTTCGTCATTTTGTTTGGCGATAGCCTTCCTGGTCAAAGATTCCGTTTCAGTTTTAACTTCCTCAACGTCTATTTCTAGATTTTCTTCTTTCATAGTTTTTCCTATGTTTTTATTTATTCTCACACCAGAATCTTCCGCTTCGGGTTTTAACCCTACCACTTCTATTTCTGGTAATTCTTTTGCCGCATCATCGCTTCTGGCTATTCCCACGTTCATACTTTGATCTGCTGGGATACTCACAATCGAACTTTCGAGTGGAGTCCAGGAAACACGATAAGTTGGTTCATCGAAAGAGTCATCTCTTTCCATGCTGTTGATGTTGTAACCGACACTGGCATTTTGACGAATGCCGTCTTTTACATCATTAAAAACTTCCGTTGCTAAGTCACTTTTTCCAAAGCGAACTTCGGCGATGGTTCTCTTACCATCACTGTCTAAATAGAAGTTTTCAACCACTCCGATTTGTTTAGTCATATCGTGATCTAGGAGAAGAGGACTTCTACCTTGATCCATAAATGACGTATCAATAGATTCTTCGGAATGATCTAATATTTCCAAACCGAAAGAACGAACAACAGGAGCTTCACTTGTCAAAGCAATTCGTACTCGGCGATCCTCTTCGTTTATGTATTCAGAACGAATAGCCGCAGAACGGAATTGCTTTTCAGAAGCAAAACTGCGTTCCTCTTCTTCAGTTGGCTCTACCTCAGATTCAGATTCTTTAGATTCAGATTCCTCAGATACTTCTTTGGTTTCCGCTTCTTTAGTTTCTTCTTCTTCGGTTTCTTCAATGTTATGTTCTTCCATTGTTTTTCCTTATTTAGTTGGCAAAATTGCCACACCCACTTTTGAACACCCTGTAAAAGCTAGGGTGGATTTGCTTTTACCTTGTGACACAACCACACAACTCTTTGTGGTTCCCGCCAGTTGCCAACTCCTATTCATCACTTTCGCCCGTTAGATCGGGTTCAACTGGTGTCTTAGTTGCCCCGTAAGGAGAGAAAGCTGTTTCAATTCCGTATTGATCAGCCAAAGCCTTTTCTCTAGATAGTTCCTCGAAAAGTTCTTCGGGATCACGGCCCATTGAACGCTGAATATCTGACATAGTTACCTGACCATTTTGTAGTCCTACTACGTTGGCATTCATTTCCTTGAGTGGGTCTATCCAACTCCAGGAACGTGGAATAAAGGTAACTGAGTTAGCAAATTTCTCATACTTCGTTATTGGTATGCTGACCTGCTTAGTAGTCATGGCGTAATTAAGCCACTTTAAATAGATAGGTCTGACCATGTGTTGAATAACGAATTTTTGTAATATTCTGTAATAATCTCTTTGTTCCATAACGCCTTGTCTAATACTGGAATAATTAACGCCTTCCAGATTATTAGCCAAATCGACATAAGAAACATTAAGACCAGATGCAATTCCCCGTAGGATAGCTTTTTGAAATGGATCGAAGGTCATGTTGGGGTAATCAGGTTTCCATTCCAAAAAGCTAGAGCCATTCGGTAATTGTTCCATACTTCCAGGAGTTGCATCCATAATTTGTGTGTAGGTATCTTCTGTCTCTTCACCCACATAACCATCGCCATCAGGTGAAACTATAAACCCCATTTTACTTGCGCCCACCCTTGCATTTACTACGGCGCTCTCTTCCAATCCATCTAACATCTTGGCTCTGGTTAATATAGAAGATGTCCAGGGTACACCTCTAGTTTGTTCTGCCCTATTAGCTATATAGGCGTGAATCAATTCATCGGCGGGAACTTTAACGTAGCTGTTGCCAACATATAAAGAGCCAGCCGAACCGCCTGGATGATTTCTTAATAAGTAATAAGCAATCGGTTTATTAAACTTATTTACTTCCACTCCCATCTTGATTGAATTACCTGTCTGTTCGTTCTTGATACTATAGTTTTCATCCAATAAATCAGCTTCTATAAATTGAATCTGATAGCCAAATCTGTTATCCGAAGAACGTAAATGTCTGATTAAGGATTCTCCATCTCTTGATAAACTTTCAATAAATAATTTCTGACAATCTAAAAAGGATTGTCTGCCATTAACAGTGCAGCTTCCAACCTGACCCCATTCTGTAAATGCAGATTCCACTTCTCTGTTACCTGCCAAATCTAAATCTCCATTATCGTTTCTAGCTTTAGATGCTACTCGGATTCCATTTGGGCCAATGACATTACTAATTAACATCTGAAAATAACGGCTGATATAACTATCGTTTCTGGCTAATGCTCGGCTTCTATTTCTTAATGTACTTAACGATCCTAATATTTCTTGATCCGCACTGTTGCCTGATGTTTGCCAATCAGAAAATAAACGACCACCCGTTGCTCCCGCATAGAGTCTTTTCCATGTTTGGGTCTTGGCCTTTCTCTTTAAGATATTGTTATACCATGCCATTAGAATTTAACCTTAATTTGATTTCCTGTTGCTTCGCCTTTGTCTCTTCTTGAAACTCTATCTTCATTTAACACCTTATGTTTGTATTTTGAATACCATGAATTTAATTCATCGGGAGACATTCTGGATAAAGAACGACCCGCAATACTCATGGACATTTGATCAATGCTAGCTCGGTTTTCCAGTGTTGCTTCTAAAGCATCAAAAACAATTCGATCATGGGAACGTGGATCGCCTGTATCTGCATCTAGGTTTGATTTAACAGTAACCACTCCTTTATTGAGAACCAATCTTTCACTAGAAGCTGTTTTGGTTATGTATTCCTGATAGGTGTAATTGCCTTTCGTATAACTTGTGGTCGTAGAACTGGCAACTGAAATGGTATAAAGACTGGTATTGCTTTCTGTAATTTGCGAAGAACCCAATGCTATTTCGGTTGCTGTCGAAGTTAATAATCTAAAAGAATAAGATAAAGAATAACTAGCAACAGGATAATCAGTTAAATCTCTTTTCCATAACCAATTATCACCTACATACAATGTATCAGGTGTTATTGTTGGATAATTAACGGAATCAAATCTATTAGCCAATTTTTGTCCTCTTGTAGCTTTAAAAAAATGATAAGTTCCATCTCAGATTTGTCAACACTACTTCCAACTATTTACGAAAGTCTTTCTTGGTATTTTGGGTTGCCTTAATAGTGGAGAGGGGTTTGGATTGGTTCTTTTAATTAACTGGTCTTTAAATTCTTGGTTGTGATGTGATGCAATCTTTTCGAGGTCGGGTTGCAGTATATGGAGGGCCACCAAGCTATAAACAAAAGTATCTAACGCTTCATTCCTTTCTCGTTTTGCAACCCATACAACTCTCTTCTCTCCCTTATAAAATTTAACAGCACGTTTCTCTGCCGTAAGTTGTTTGAAGTATTCTTCATCCATATTATTCGGGAAGTGAACATAGCCTGGCCCCTGTTCTTCAATCTGTAACCATTGGAATATATTTTCTTTAGCTGTATCCACTCCTGCGGGGAACAGTTGGATTCTTTGTCTGCCTGATTGTCTGGGCCTACCTGCAATCGGTTTACCCGCTTGCGATTGTCCTTTAATGGCAAATATCCTTCGACCTGATCTTGTCTTTGCGTAGTTGTAAACACTTTGAGTTTGATAACCAGAGTCAATCGCAACACACGCAATCGGTAACGAAGTAAATGTTTCCCTGTTGTATCTGCGTTTTAAATATTCATCTAGGTCTTGCCATACCTTATTCTGTGCAGTCTCTCCCCAAAATATTTTATAGTCTAAAACGTAACTTTGAGAATCCAATCCCCATCCGATAACTTGTAACTCTAATCTGTCGCTTTGCAAATCAACCCCTGCTGTAATAACTAGGACATCATCTGGTATGCAACTTTCATCATAAGTTTCACATCGGGCCATTAAACCTTCACTCACAATTTCTTCACCCTGATCTCGCCACACATCGCCGAGAGAACAATTTATATATGTCTTTAATATCTCAGGATGGCGTTTAGCTTCTAAAAAATTAACTGCCATTGTGGCCCAAGTAGACCAGGGCGAATACAGTTCGTTAATATGAAACCCTGCTGTCTTGATTGTTTTCTCTTCGGCTCTCCACTCGCCATTTCTTATCATGGTTATCTTGTGCTTTTCTTCGAGCAACGATCCACAATGAACGCAAACATACTTTGCCGATTCAGGTTTGCCTTCATCCCACTGTACGTTTGACCATTCCAATACTTGCTTTTTTTTGCACTCAGGACACGGAACCCAATACCTTCTTTTGTCCGACAACTCCCACGCTGTCTGTATTCTGGACAATCCATCAATGGTTGGGGTCGAAGCCATTATGATTTTACGATTCCAGAATGTCGCTGTTCTTTTTAGGGCCAAAGAAATAGGATCACCCTCGGCTCCTGCACTCAACGGGAAGCGATCTACTTCATCTGCTAATAAAATTCTAACAGGTCTGCTTGCCAAACCACTTGCTGAGTTAGCTCCCACAACTGCAATAAAGCCGCCATCAAACTTCTTGTGCAAAACTGTATTCTCTGAATCCTTCGCCCTGGGTTCTTTGACCTTACCTTTTAAAACATCACTACTTCTTAGCATTGGATTTAATCTATCCTTACTCCAAGTCCGAGCCATTTCTAAAGTTGGTTGCATAACCAGAACGGGACAAGGGTCTTGTGAAATGTAATAACCTAATATGTTATTAAGAATCTCGGTGGCCCCGACTTGTGTGGACTTCATAAAAACCACAGTTTCTATATTTCTGTCTATTACCGCATCCATAATCTCCCGTTGATATTCGGCCCTGTCTGTTCGCCACTGACCAGGCTCGGCAGAAGATTCAGAACTAAGCTGTCTGTGCTTGTCGGCCCACTCGCTTACCTTTAGTTTTTTGGGTGGCCTTAATGTCTTTGTTGTCCTGCTCCAGATATGATCTAGACCCTGTGGGTACTCCGACTCCTGCAAGTTCTTCAAGTGCTTCATAAACCTCTTCCATTATTAAACTCTCTGCTTCTGAATAGGTCTCCATTCCTATAACTTGATGTGCAACCTTAGAGGGCAAATTTAAGAGCTTTGCTTTTAAATTGGCTACGAAATCTATCCATAAATTTTTTACATCTTCCACTAAGACTACTTCTTTTTTTAATTGTTTTAATTCTATCTCGCTTTTGTCGGCAGTATTTTTGGCAATCCTTATCTTCTCAGTGTGTAAATCAGTTTCACTTACGCTGGCTCCGAATGCCCTCTCTCTCAAATAGCGTATATATAAAGTGACATTCGTTATAGGCCACCGACCCCCTCTGCCCTCTGGTCTTATTAAAACACCCTCATCAGACAATCTTCTGACATGCCTCTCTGACAAATCAAGTAATTTGGCTATGGTTGCGATAGGATATCCTGGTATCTCAGCCATCCAATTTAGCCCTCTTACCAGTAAACTCTTCCCAACGCTGTACGATTACGTCACAGTATTTAGGATCGATTTCCATTAATCTTGAATAGCGAGCAGTTTTTTCACAAGCTATTAGAGTTGATCCAGAACCACCAAACAAATCTAAAATAATATTTTTGGATTTTGTAGAGTTGTTAATTGCCCTTAATGGAAGTTCCACTGGCTTTTGCGTTGGGTGTTTATATTTAACATCCTTAGATATATTCCATAGATCGGATTCATTAGTTATCGATGCATCTATAAAACCATCGAACAATATAAACTCGTGCTGATGTCTGTATCCCCTTCCCAAACCAAAAACATTTTTGGCCCAAACTATACATGCTTTCGGTTTTAATTTGGTCTGTAAGATTCCATAGAAGGCCCAATTACAACAAACGTAATAGGTATTTATGTTTAAAATTTCTAAAACAGTTAAAAATGAATCTATAAAATCATTAAACTCACTCTCTTTAAGATCATCATTTCTAATAACATCAAATTTACCACTTCTACCATTAAATCCAACATTGTAAGGAGGATCAGTAAACACCATGTCTGCTCTATTACCATCCATTAACTTATCTACTGCATCAATGTTTGTGCTGTCTCCGCAAAGTAGTCTGTGCTTTCCAAGTAACCAGAGGTCTCCTAACTTGGTTGTCGGTTCTTCGGGTAAATCTGGAACAGCATCTTCATCAGTTAAACCTTCTGTCATTTCATTTAAAGAAAGCAGGGCCGTTAGTTCTTCGTTGGTAAAACCCGTCATGCCTAAATCAAATTCATATTCTTGTAAGTCCATCAACTCTAAAGACAGTAATTCTTCATCCCATTCTGAGTCCTCCGAAGAACGATTATCCATGATTCGATACGCCTTTTTCTGTGCCTCGCTAAGTCCATTCGCTATATGCACTGGCACTTCCTTTAGTCCGAGTTTTTTACTAGCCAATAAGCGAGTATGACCCGCCAGAATAGAGTAATTTTCATCTAATACTAGGGGTTGTCTGAAGCCAAACTCTCTTATACTTGAAGCAACCTTATCG
>DBZU01000040.1:0-4777 GCA_002311285.1 Dehalococcoidia bacterium UBA1152
GGCGGTATGCCAGGCGGTATGCCCGGCGGTATGCCCGGCGGTATGCCCGGCGGTATGCCCGGCGGTATGCCCGGCGGTATGCCTGGCATGGGCATGCCTGGCATGGGCATGTAGGTTTTCATTTATTAAAGAACGTGTATATACAAGAACTAATTTATGAAAGTCTCAAATAAGGTCAGCAGCGGAGATACCGGTAATCGTCTCACGATAGAAGCCGATCATGCTTCCAAGATTTTCGGAAATCGAAAAGCAGTCGACGACGTTTCATTTGAAATCAGCAACGGTGAGGTCGTCGGATTTTTAGGACCAAACGGAGCTGGCAAAACTACCACTATGCGAATGTTAACCTCATATTACACTCCAGATATTGGCAGTGTAAAAATATCCGGCATTGACACTCAAGATTCAGATATAGAGACGCGAAGAAAAATCGGATATCTCCCTGAAAACAATCCTCTATATGGAGATTTGTTAGTAAATGAGTACTTGGATTTTGTCGCTGATCTTCGAGGCCTTAATGCAAAAGAGAAAAAACGAAATATTGAATCAACCGTTGAAGAAGTTAAATTGACTGAGGTTTATTATTTGCCAGTCAGTTTTCTATCAAAAGGATACCGACAGAGAACCGGCCTGGCAGCGGCTATATTACACCGTCCTGAAATATTAATCATGGATGAACCTACTGAGGGTTTGGATCCAAACCAACGTGTCTCAATACGCGATCTTATCCGTTCTTTGGGCAAAGACAGAACTGTGTTGTTGAGTACACACGTTTTAGGAGAGATCGAAGGTACCTGCGACCGTCTTTTAGTGATTAACCGGGGAAAACTCATAGCGGACGATCCAGTAAAAACAATATCTCGTCGAGTTAGAAGTTCACGTTCTGTAATTGTCGAGGTTCAAGGCGCTTCAGTGCAGAAAGCATTGGGTAAGTTGGGGAGTATTACTGGTATAGAACAAGAGGATGGTATTGGAGATCGCAAGCGATTCATATTAAGTTTTGACGGGGAAGATGATCCGCGACCGGACATATTTAGGCTTGCAAAAGATAAGAACTGGGTTTTATGGGAGTTACGCGAAGCTGAGCTAAGCCTTCAAGATGTATTCCGGGCGCTTACCGAACAAACCACACCGTCCGACTCACAAAATCCAGACGTGAACTCGTCAGACTTGGCTCAGGAAAAATAATGACCGCCTTCGTAGCTTTAATCCGAAAAGACCTTAGGGGTTATTTTGATCAACCCACTGGATATGTGCTATTAGTTATATTTGTTGGGATTACGTCATGGCTATTCTTTCGCACTGCCTTAGCTCCTGGAAGCCAGGATGCTTCGTTAAGGGCATTATTCGATGCGATGCCTTTCATATTAGCTGTTTTCATTCCCGCTGCAACTATGAGACTGTTTGCAGAAGAATTGAGAGACGGCACACTTGAATTACTATTAACACAACCTGTACAAAGTTGGACTGTTCTTGGATCTAAGTTTAGCTCAGGGCTTATATTTGTTTCTTCAGGCATACTTCTTACAATCGGCATCCCAATTCTTCTGGAAACAGCAGGCAATATGGATAGCGGTGCGATAGCTGCGCAATACATAGGAGTTATATTTTTCTCAGGATCCTTGATAGCCATTGGAATGTTTGGATCTAGTTTGACCAGAAATCAAATTGTTGCATTCATAGTAGCTTTGTTTATTAACATTGTATTAATAGTTATTGGCCTATCCTTTGTAACTATAACTGTACCGTCTTCAGTAGCTGTATTGATGCAAGATCTTAGCCCTTTAACACACTTTGGAAACATGGCGAAAGGAGTTTTAGCTCTTAGAGATGTAATTTATTTCGTTGCACTAACCGCTCTATTCCTCTCATGCACATATTTGAGTTTGAGGGGTCGAACCTTAAGCCACACAACGCAACTTTATAAAAATCTCAGGCTGGGCGTAGCGGGGCTGGTGATTGCTAGCATTTTAGCAGGCTGGTTCGGTAACTCTATAGCAGGACGTTGGGATATGACAGAAGACCAAGTTTACACTTTGAGTCCAGCAACGGAAGAGCTGGTGAAAAATTTAGATGACTTACTTACTATTAACTTATATGTTTCGAATGATCCGCCAGTGCAGATAGCCGGATCTACTCGTGAAATACAAGTGTTTCTGGAAGGTCTTGGTGCTAAATCTGATATGGTGAGAGTAGTAACACATACCTCCGATAAAGATGAAAAAGCAGCACAAGCTGCAATGTTAGCAGGCATACCTAAACAGCAATTCAACATAGAAACTCAAGATGGATACCAGGTCAAAGAAGGATATTTAGGTATAACGGTAAGTTACAATAATAATCGTGAAATCATCCCTTTTCTAGACACAGTTGATGGACTAGAGTACAAAATTGCTACCTTAGCTAACAAAATGGTTATAACTGACAAGAAGACAATTGGTTTCCTAACTGGTCATGGTGAGAGGGATCGAACAGCAGAATTACAGTGGTTTTCACTACAATTAGAAGAGCAATACATTCTTGCTGAAGTTTCGAAAGACTCTAATGACAATCTTGACCTTTCTGACATAGATATTATAGTAATCGCTGGCCCAACTGAATCGGTTACAGAAGTAGAAAAAGCCGACTTAAACACCTTTTTTTCAAGAGGGGGTAAAGGATTAGTGCTAGTTGATACAACCATAGCTGATACCGAACGGTTTGTAGCTAGATCCAATCCCAATAATTTTAATGACTTTATCCTTCAGTACGGAGTGTTTGTGCATGAGAACATTGTAGTAGACATTCAAGCACATCGAAATCTCTCTTTTACCACACAAGCAGGGAATGTACTCTTACCATATCCCTACTGGATTAATTCCCAAACTGCAGAATCAAAGATTGGAGGGTCTGGAGAAGGAGCCACTTTAACCTGGGCAGGATCAATCGAATTAGAAGAGGAACCGGAGATTCGATATGTGGAGCGATTTATTCCGCTGCTTCAGACAACGGAATTTGGTCTAATCAATTGGGAATATCAAGATATAAGCCCACGACAAGATTTGGCCGAATATAGTTTCAGTAGCGATGATACCGATAAGCAGTTATTGGCGGTCGGCCTCGAGGGTAGTGCTTACGGGTCACAAGCTACAGACGATCAACAGTTCCGCTTGGTTGTGGTGGGCGATTCGGACTGGCTAACAGATAATATCGCTACACGTTATCAAAGCAACTTAATAGTAGCTTTAAATTGGATCGACTGGCTTGCACAAGAGGAAGCGTTAGCGAGTATCAGGTCCAAGGTGATAACTTCTCGCACCCTGTTGTTTAGTTCTAAAGCCCTAAAAAACTTCGTTCAATATGTGAATATAGTGGGTGTTCCTTTGATCTTAATATTTGTTGGTGGTATCAGATTCATTCGTCGAAGGCAATTCACTCAGCGCACTTGGGTAAGCAGAGAGGGCACTAAATGAAGGGACGTGAAGTTGGATACGTGTTACTAGCCCTAATTATATTAGGTGTGGCTGGCGTCGTAGTGAAATTAGTGGACGTAGGTAATAATGACCAAACTTTGACCGGCTTGTTACCATTACATAGCGACGTCATTGATGGAATTACTATCAGAACAACTGAATTTGGACCAGATTCATCGAAAGGAACCGCCAAGTTAAACAGATTAGGTGACAGCTGGTCGATAGGAACCGAGTCAGGTTCACAAGCGGCTTTTCAACCATATTTAGATCGTATGTGGGAAGTGGTATCGAGGTTTGAAGGCGCTCAATTAATATCTACAAACACTAGTAACCACAAAAAGATGTCGATTGATGACCAAACTGGAATTGAAGTAATCTTCATGCTCGGGGCATCAGTACAAGAAAAATTTACTGTTAGTAGCGACTGGTCCGGTGATATAAGGCATTGCTTTCTACGAAGAGCTGGGAATGATTATGTATATACTGTGCCTTGCCAATATGATGACATCTTTAACTCCGATCCCAACGGATGGCGTAACCCTATAATAATTCGCATTCCACTAGAAGAGATCAATCTTGTGACTATTAGATTTCCAAAACAAAACAACGAATTCTTCAACATTGATTTAAACGGTAAAACTAATGGGGTATGGACACCCTTCCTTTTACTACCCGACTCCACCCAGTATGCTAACCCTTATACTGCTGAAACACTGCTGAAAGCGATAAACACTTTAATTGCTTCAGGTTTTGCTGAAGATGAAGAAGGCAGTAACATTAATTTCGATATTCCTGATGCTTCAATTCTTGTTAAAACACGAGAAGGCTCACAGATACCAACTCAAAGAATGTTATTCATAAAACGTGATGATGGTAACTACTACGTTAAAAATACCAATCGAGCCGACGTGTTTGTTCTGGATGGCGAAATAGTAGAAGGTTTTGTTCTACCGCTTGATTCATATCTATTCCCAGAAGAAAGCCTAATTCAACAATAACAATTATATGGTTAATTCAAGTTTCCTAAAACTAACTATATTCTCTACAGATCCAAGCCATTCTTTACCTGCAGTCTGAGCCACTTCTCCAAGATAAATATTCCCTTTTGAGTCCACAGCTATCCCGTGAGGGGCTGTCATTTGACCTGGATCAACACCGAACCCTTTGTCGCCAATTTTTGCCACCCTATTACCTGATTTATCAATAATACTAACTCTAGGACCTATATTAGGCACTAACTGACTTACTTTACCCCCGAAGCCAAGTTCTCCAACGTACATGAGTCCATCGATTCCAAACCTAAGGGCACATGGACGATGAACATT
>DBZU01000040.1:4805-26940 GCA_002311285.1 Dehalococcoidia bacterium UBA1152
TCGATGAACATTTGTGTACTGATGTTGAAAATGCCCCTCTTGATCAAAAACTTGAATTCGATGATTTTCTCTGTCGGCCACATAGACATATCCATCTGGATCAATAGTTAAATTATGAGGTAGAGAAAATTCACCAGGATCAACGCCGGGACGACCCCAACTCAAAACATGTCGGCCATCATGAGAAAATCTATGAATCGCAGAATTCATATAGCCATCACTAACAAAAATGTCTCCACTATTTTGATCCACTGCCACGTCTGTAGGTTTATTAAACGGCTTGCCTCCATGAATCTCTGAGGGCTTATTTGGTGTACCCAAAGTCATTTTTAATTCACCATCAGATGTCATCCATCTAACGGTATGATCAAAATGATCGGTACAATAAAACGTGTTTTCTGGGCCAGGGGTTATAGCATGAGGGTTAGTAAATACTCCTTTACCCCACGTACTTACATAATCCCCTTCCATGTCAAAAACAACCACGGGGTATTCCCCTCTTGCAAAAACATAAACTAAATTATCAGCACCAATAGCGACGCCTGCCACTTCATTCCAGGCAACGTGCCCAGGAATTTTAGCCCAATCTGTGTGATTGTTATATATATGTTTATCTTGTCCTAATTTAATTTGAGCGGTCATAGATTAAGCCTTTCATTATTTGTTCTTTTATCAATCTATATCAAGACCTAAGTCAAGTTCAAATCCACGCTGATTGACAATTTGGACATATAATACTAATTGAATTTTGAAGCGTATACTAAAATGATCGTAGTTAGACGGTTTTTAACTATTATTTAACTATTAATAGAATGATGAAACAAGGAAGGCAATGAACACAGTCAACTCTGGAACCGTTATAAATTTACAGATTTGTCCTGAAAAAGGATCTCCCTTAACGTCCATTGAGCAGGCTGAATTTATTTCGGGGCATGGCATTGTCGGTGATGCACACTCTGGAAAATTAGAGAATCGTCAAGTCCTGTTAATGGATTCAGAAACTCAAGAGGCCTTTGAAATAGGTCCGGATATAACTAGAGAAAACTTAACAACAAAAAATTTGGACTTGAGCACATTGAATCGAGGCGATATATTGACCCTAGGGACTTCAGTTAAATTAGAAGTGACTGGGGATTGCGAACCATGTCGTAATCTAGATTCAAAAAGACCTGGATTAAGCAGAGAAATAAAAGGGAAAAGAGGTATATTGTGCAGGGTAATTGGTCCAGGCTTCGTAAAAGTTAATGACGAAATAGCCTGCGAGGCAAAGCAATTATGACAGCAGAATATGAAATATGGTTAGATGGCAAGTATTATCCAAGAAGGGATGCCAAAATCAGTATGATAGATCGTGGCTTTAAGCTATCAGATCTTGTTTACGATACTTTAAGAACTTTTGATGGAAAAGTGTACAAACTTGATGATCATATGGAGCGTTTTGAAAGATCATTGAAATATGTACGAATTGACCCCGGGATATCGATTAATGATATAGCGGATTTAATTGAAGAAGTTGTTAAACACAACGAGCCCATCAGATTGAAAAATCAAGATGACTATATGGTTTCGCCCATTGTAACTAGAGGGGCTGGATATCGACTAAAAGACATTGAAAATAAACCCAGTATATCTATATTCATTGATCCAATTGATTTTGGATTTTATAGTCAAATGCACGTCGAAGGAGCTCACGGTGTTATTGCTAAAGCCAGAAGTTATAGCTCCCAACAACTAGACCCAAAGGTGAAGCATTTTTCTAGACTTAGCTATGTAATGGCTGATTTAGAAGCAACTGACATTGATCCTAGAGCTTTTCCAATTATGTTAGACATTGATGGCAACATCTCAGAAAGCGTGGGTTCAAATATTATGATCGTTACAGATGGTGTTATCAAAACTCCCAAAGACACAGCTATTCTTCAGGGAATATCGAGGAAAGCTATTATTGAAACTGCTGATGGCTTAGGCATAGAAGTGATTGAAGAAGACTTACAGCCATACGACCTCTACACAGCCGATGAAGCTTTCTTCACTTCTACACCATTTTGTTTAATACCTTTAAGTAAAGTCGACAATAGACGGATAGCTAATGATATTCCTGGTCCAATTACCTCCCAATTACTTGCCGCATGGAGTGAGTCAATCGGACTAGATATAGTTGACCAGACTATGAAATTAGGTAAAAAGAATAATTCTTAGTGGCTTACGTAATCATTATGCGTTGTAAACATTGACGATCCTAAACTACATTGCTAGCCTTTTTCGGCACTATCACACAAGTCGGATATTAATCGGCGGAGGAAGCCATTGACTAAATCAGAACTTTCGGGCCTTTCACAAACAGTTACGGGTCCTGTTAGCCCCAAAAACCTAGGGCCGACAATGACTCATGAACACTTACTAATTGATTTCAGCACCATGTTCATTGAGCCGTCCGAGGCATCGCAAAAATTCCTTGCGCATCAAAAACTTTCTATGGAAAACCTTGGTTGGATCAGATACAACTGGACATCCAACTTAGATAATCTTTTATTAGTGGAGGAAAAGACTGCACTAAACGAAGCGATGTACTACAAAATGGAAGGGGGAAGCACACTTGTTGATGCGACTACAATTGGAATAGGGCGCGATCCACTTGCGCTTTCAAGATTATCTAGAGCTACCGATCTCAATATAGTTATGGGAGCTGGGTGGTATATAGATCAAGTACATCCAACGGATATGAATTCACGAACAGATACAGACCTAGCCAATCAAATTGTAAAAGAAATTACTGAAGGTATCCAAGGGACACAAGTAAAGGCCGGAATAATTGGTGAAATCGGGTGTTCATGGCCATTGACTGACAATGAACGTAAGGTGCTTAGGGCTGCCGCTACTGCACAAATAGAAACTGGAGCGCCTATGCTAATCCACCCCGGCAGAGATGAGTCTGCTCCTGCTGAAATATTAGAAGTACTGGCAGAAGCAGGGGCAAATTTAGAAAGGGTAATTATGGGCCATTTAGATCGTACTGTATTTGACGATGATACTACTGTAGAGATAGCAAAAAGCGGATGTTACATGGAGTATGATTTATTCGGTAACGAATCGTCTCATTACCCTCTGCCAGGCTCATATATGCCTAATGACGAACAACGTTTAGATAAAATACAGGTACTTATGGATGCAGGTTTTGGAGAAAAAATTGTGATAGCACAAGATATTTGCACAAAACACAGATTAGTAAAGTATGGCGGACATGGATATCATCATATATTGCAAAATATAATTCCCCGAATGAAGCAAAAAGGGTTTTCTAAACAAGAGATAAATAATATCGTTACTGATAATCCGTCCAGGATACTAACCTTTGAGTAAAACTTCTTAGTTTTATAAGTAGAAACACATATTAGGAGACAACATGGGTGATATTGATAACAGAATAGCAAAACTTGGAATAAATCTGCCTGATGCGCAGGCCCCAATAGCAAATTATGTACCAAGCGTCAGGACAGGAAATCTAGTTTATTTGTCAGGTTTAGGCCCGGCTGCTAGACAAGATGGTTCTGTACCAAACGGAAAATTAGGTCTTGATCTCAATACTGAGCAAGGCTATGAAGCAGCCAGGCTTGTTGGAATCAATATACTCGCACGGATTAAAGAGAGTGTGGGAGGAGATTTCAGTAAAGTGAAGCGGATTGTAAAAATACTTTCGATGGTGAATTCAACAGCTGATTTTACTGACCATCCACAAGTTGCAAACGGATGCTCAGACCTTATGGTTGAGGTTTTTGGCAATAACGGGAAACACGCACGATCGGCCGTTGGAATGGCAAATTTACCGGGGAATATACCTGTAGAAATTGAAGCGATCGTGGAAGTTTCTAGTTAATTTCGTGAAACTGTAGAGTATGTGTCTTGAAAGTAACAGTTCGATAACAAATGACTCAAAATTAAGGGTTAATTGGAAACACTAACTTATGCCCGGAAGAGTACAAGGTAAAGTAGCAGTAATTACAGGTGGAGCTTCTGGTATTGGACGAGCCACAGGATTTCTGTTTGGCGAGCATGGAGCAATAGTTGTAATAGCCGATATTGATAAAGAAGCAGCAATCGAAACTGCTAAAGAGATCAATTCGTTAGGCGCTTTGGCAATCGGAGTCGGACTGGATGTAACAAAAGAGTCAGACATCAAAGATGTATTTGAATCTGCTGCAAAAGAATTTGGCACTATTTCCATCCTTGTTAACAGTGCTGGACTAAATCCAAGATTACCGTCGTTAGCAGGCAAAACGTCTGAGGAAATTTGGGACAAAGTTATAGATGTAAATCTTAAAGGCACCTATCTTGCCTGTAAAAATGTCGTGGATATAATGGCTAAAGGTGGGGGTGGATCCATTATAAATTTGTCATCAATTATGGGTATGGTTGGTTATAACTCCGTGATGAGTAATGGATTGTCCCCGTACAATCCTTCAAAAGCTGGCGTTTTACTCTTAACTAAAAACTTGGCTGTGGCATTAGCGCCAAAAAATATTAGGGTTAACTGCTTAAATCCAGGGTTCGTAGAAACGCCATTTACGGAAACTTTGACATCAGATGCTGAATTGTATGACAACTTAGTCAAGCTTCATCCCATTGGACGTTTTGCTAGGCCTGAAGAGATTGCGTATTGTGCTCTGTTCCTCGCCTCAGACGAATCATCTTTTGTTACAGGAGCACCATTATTAGTTGATGGCGGATACACTGCACAATAAACCTTCACTGAAAGTTATCCGTTTTTCGTAGCTTGTAAATCACACAGCTGTAAACCTCATTTACCGCACGATACAACTCTTCCCGTCCAGGTCTGTTAATCTCTAAAATTCGATCTAAAGTAGGTATTTTCTTGTTCTGTACAAATTTACACCTTTGGTTAAAGCCTCTAATAGTATCTTTTTCACCGCCGTATACGAGTGAGTCGATTTTATGATCCTTTACTTCAACTAAGTTTTTCAGCTTTATGCATACATCGTCGTAAAACTCTCTAATCAATCGTTCTCTACTTCTCTCGAATCGGCGTTGAGAAGATCCTCCTGCTCTGTGTCTGTTTTTTACATATCTTGTGCCCGATTTAGATTCGATGATTTTATCTCCGTCGATAATACCTGCAGCGTAGCGGCCCATACGAATCAAAATAACCAGTAGGTGTCTTGGTCGATTTACCACTTCTAATAACTGTGAAAAATTGCAGCCTGTAAATTCTTCTGTTCGCAACAACTGAAAAGGAGGCATCAAAACATAAGCTGTTTCTGGAGAATCAAAAAGCGCAAAGCCCAGCTTACCGGATTGAGGCAAGCTCAGTACTTCTGCCAGAAAGCGTTCTCTATGAGACTTAATTACACCTGATTTTCGTCTGTTTTCGAGTTTCCCGCAGGAATTACTCGTCATATATGTGGTATTAAAAGAGTTTTTTGGAAAAGTAATTTTGTGTAGATAATCGTCTAAATAATCTCTATATATTTTTTTCCTACTGACTAATTCGTACATGACTTGCAGGAATATAACCTTCTTATCAATTACAATGTTTACTCAACTCAATAGCAAAGAATACACTTTGCACAAGACTTAATATATGAAAGAGTTTAAAAATGATAGTAGCTATCGGCGCTGATCATGGCGGATACATCTTAAAAAAAGAACTTTCAGACTTGTTGGAAAAGCTAAATCACGAGGTTCTAGATATTGGTGCTCATTCATATGACTCATTGGATGACTATCCTGATTTTGCTCAAGCTGTAGCGCAAACGGTAGCATCTGGAAAAGCCGAAAGAGGAATTATGCTGTGTGGTAGCGGTGTAGGAGCGGCTATAACAGCTAACAAAATTAAAGGGATAAGAGCGTCAGTATGTCACGACGCATATTCTGCACACCAAGGAGTGGAACACGATGAAATGAATGTTATTTGCATCGGAGCTAGAGTGATAGGAGCAGAATCAGCTAAAGAAATTGTCTCTTCTTTCCTCAACGCTAATTTTATACCTGAAGAAAAATATATTAGAAGACTAAACAAGATTAAGAAACTTGAAGATGGATGAGTTGTGTTAGAAATATAAATTGTTTCATCATATTGGAACATTTATAATGAACTCACTTTACACAATGCCTAAATGTCTTAACAAATTACTTCATACGTAATCAGGTGCTATTTTTGTTAAAACATTTAAAGTTTATTGCCCAAAATGATCACCAGTGAAGAAATAAGAGAATCTTTCCTTTCATATTTCGAAGACGAAGACCATATGAGAATGGCCAGTGCTTCATTAATACCTGTTGGAGATCCTACCCTTTTGTTAACTACTGCAGGAATGGTTCAATTCAAGTCGTATTTTTCAGGCGAATCTGAGCCCCCTCATCCCAAACTCACATCTTCTCAGAAATCATTCCGTACAGTAGACATAGATGAAGTAGGAGATTCTACTCACCTTACTTTTTTTGAAATGCTCGGTAACTTCAGTATAGGAGATTACTTTAAAAAAGAAGCTATTCAACATGGACTAGACTGTCTATCAAAAAAGATGGGTTTAACCAAAGAGAAGTTTGCTATAACCATACATACCTCTGATGACGAAGCTGAAAAACTGTGGATAGCGGCTGGCATACCTAAAAGTAGAATCTTTCGTTTTGGAGATTCAGATAACTGGTGGGGGCCCGCTGGGGCCGAAGGACCTTGCGGACCATGCAGCGAACTACATTATGATTTTGGATCAAAATTGAGTTGCGGAAAAAAAGGATGTAAGCCTAACTGCACAAACAAGATGCCAAATACCAATGAGACTTGCAAAAGGTATGTCGAGTTATGGAATTTGGTTTTTATGCAGTTTTATCACAACTTAGACGGAAGTAGAGATCCATTACCTGCGCCTAGTGTCGACACAGGTATGGGATTAGAAAGACTGGCAGTAATACTGCAAGACGCAAAAGACATTTATGACACAGACCTTTTTCAGCCAATAATAGAGAAGGTCTCCAAGCTTTCTGGCAAACAATATGGTATGGAAGCAAAAACGGACATAGCTTTGCGAGTTGTCTCTGAACATGCTAGAAGCTCTGTTTTTCTAATCGCAGATGGAGTGGTGCCTGGAAATGAAGATCGTGGTTACGTGTTACGTAGAATTATTAGGCGAGCAATAAGATTTGGAAGAACCTTAGGGTTGGAAGAAGGGTTTTTTGACCCTTTAGCTGACATTGTTATTAATAAAATGAAGTCGGCGTATCCAGAATTAAATCTTCACGAAAATTTTATAAAAACTGTACTCTCATTGGAGGAAAAACGGTTTACTAACGTTTTTCAACAAGGCCACATCATACTTGAAGAAGCTTTGCAAAAATCCATTAACGAAAAATTCAACCTGTCAGGCGCGATAGCATTTAAACTATGGGATACGTATGGGTTCCCATTAGAAATTACTTTGGAAATTGCAAGTGAGAGGAACATTGGCGTTGATATAGACGCATTCAACGTCGAAATGGAAAATCAGAAGAAAAGAGGCAGGGCTTCAGGGAAATTTGATGATGACAGATCGAAAATCAAAGTATATGAAAATCTATCAATAGGATCGACCCAATTTTTAGGTTATAAACAATTGGCAGCAGATACGGTAGTAGTTGGTTTGATTTGTAATGACGAGACGGTAACTCAAGTAAAAAAAGATAAGTCAGTAGAAATCGTAATGCGTGAAACTCCATTCTACCCGGAGGGTGGTGGACAAATCGGCGATGGAGGTCAAATTTCTGGACCAACAGGTGAAATAGAAATTAATGATACTCAGACAGTCATTCCTGGATTAATAGTGCATTTTGGCAAAGTTATAGAAGGTGCTATTAATTTAGGTGACAAAGTAGGAGCATATGTTCATCCAATTAGGAGAGAGGATACCGCTCGGAATCATACTAGTACCCATCTAGTTCACGCAGCATTGCGACAAGTCCTCGGAACTCATGTAAGGCAGGCAGGATCATACGTAGCTCCTGACAAGTTAAGATTTGATTTTACCCATCCTCAACCAGTTACTAAAAAGGAAATGAAACTGGTTCAAAAACTGGTTAACGAAAAAATACGAGCTAACGCTAGTGTGCAATCAAGTGAAGATGAATACACACAAGCTATCGAGCGAGGAGCACTAGCATTTTTCGGGGATAAATATGAACAAAAAGTTAGGTTAGTGGAAATAGCTAACGGCGCCACTTTTAGCTTCGAGGTATGTGGAGGAACACATGTGAGGTCTACGGGTGAGATCGGTTCGGTATATATTCTATCTGAACAGAGTATTGGGTCAGGAATAAGAAGACTCGAAGCTGTAAGTGGACGAGCATCAGAAGAAATAGCATGGGATGTGCTGCAGACTCAGGAAAAGGTTTCTCAGTTACTGAAAATATCAACCAATGAAATCGAAGATCGTATTGAAAAACTAGTAGAAGAAATTACTCAATTAAGACGACGCACAGAAGATGTTGAACGCAATACCGCTTTGAGTTCAGTTGCACATCTCATCGACGATAAACAAACAATTAACGGTATATCTGTCATAGCAAAACGTGTTGATGCACCGGATCAGGATACTTTGAGAAATATTGGTGATTGGCTCAGAGATAAATTGGTTAGCGGAGTGGTGGTAGTTGGAAGTGTCATAAATGACCGACCTCAATTAGTAGCAATGGTGACAAAAGACATAATTGACAAAGGGCTTGATGCCTCCAAAATAGCTAAAGAATCGGCGAAAGTCATGCAAGGGGGAGGGGGAGGTAGGGCAGATTTAGCTCAAGCAGGTGGAAAATTGGTAGACAAATTGGATGACGCTTTATTAAAAGTGCCAAATATAATCGAAGAGAGTTTAAGGGAATAGAAAAATATGGATGATGTCTCTCGGGTCTTTATTGGTGTCGACCTCGGAGATAAGCGCATTGGATTGTCTAAAAGTGATCCTTTGGGTCTAATAGCATCACCAGTAAAGACAATACCATCCGCAGATATTGGCAACGACATTCAAAAAATAATCCAATTTGCAAATGAATGTACAGCTCAAAAGATAGTAGTAGGTCTCCCACTATTAATGTCTGGTGATATGGGCTCTCAGGCAACTAGAACGAGAGAATTTGTTCAGTTACTATCCAAAAACACAAGTATTCCTGTAATAACAGAGGATGAAAGACTATCTACCGTGGATGCAGCAAACATACTAAACTCCAACCACCCAAAATTGAACAAAAAGAGGAAACCCCTGGATGCATATGCTGCGGCAATTATTCTCCAACGGTTTCTAGATCGGTTAAATAATTAAGGATTAATAGCGTGGTAAAACAAATGGGTATAATAGGTTACCCACTTTCTCATTCGATATCACCGGATTTTCAGCAGGCAGCGTTAGATTATTGTGCAATAGATGCTAATTTCCACTCCTGGGAAATACAACCTGATGATCTGGAGTCCTTTTTCCAGAATATTCGAACCTCAAATTTCTCGGGAGCTTCAGTAACAATTCCGCATAAAGAAAAATGTGTGGAATTGGTTGATAAACTGAGTCCTTCAGCGAATCTTGTAGGAGCAGTTAATTGTATCGTCAAAACGGGAAATAAACTTGTGGGCCATAATACAGACGGCACTGGGTTTATTAGAGCGCTAAAAGCGAAGGCTAATTTTAATCCTAAAGGCAAAAAAGTGTTACTGATTGGCGCTGGCGGGGCATCTAAAGCGATTGCTCATGCATTAATTAAATCTGAAATTGCAGAACTGACTATAGCAAATCGTACATTAGATCGGGGTGATCGATTAGCACGGCAACTGAAATTAATAATGCCTAATGTTGATGCGATAGATTTAAACAGAAAAGCTCTGCTAAAGCCCTTGGGAAATGTTCAGCTTATTGTTAACTCAACTTCAATTGGGATGAAGAACGGACCTGATCCGCTGGCATCCCCGATTCCCGAAGATTTGATTCCTTCCAATGTATTAGTTAATGATATTGTTTATAACCCGCCTGATACTCCTTTAATTACTGCAGCACGGAAAAATAATGCGTGCACACTCGGCGGACTTGATATGCTTGTTTATCAAGGTATTGAGGCTTTTGAGTTATGGACAAACAAAGACGCACCTGAAACCATTATGTATGCAGCGGCAGAAAAGGCTTTGGGAATATGAAGAAAAATATTTTGTTTCTAACTGGATTTTCAGGAACTGGGAAAACTACAGTTGGACGTAAACTAGCTAATAATTTACGGTGGAAATTTTTAGATATCGATGAAGAATTAACCAAAGACACGGGACAGGCAATTAAACAAATTTTTGCTGATCTTGGAGAATCCGGCTTTAGAGATTTAGAACACAACAAACTTCTAGAAGCAGTAGCAGAAGATAACCTGGTGATATCAACAGGTGGAGGAATATTAACCGAACCTAAAAATCTACACCTCATGTCAGCAACAGGTTTGATAATTTGCTTAGAAGCAACAATATCAACTATTCAAAAACGGCTAAACTCTGATGCAACTACTAAAGTTAGGCCTATGCTTAAATCTGATTTATCAACTGAGTCTATTGTCAAACTTAAATCAAGCCGCCAAACTCTGTATGCCCAAGCTGATTGGACTATACACACTGATCAATTAAAACCAGATTTAGTTGCTACCGAAATATCGAGAGCTCTTCATTTACTCAATAAAGAGAATGTGCCTTTGTTTGAAATCGCCCCCGAGGAACTCTCTGCTATTGTTGAGACTAGAACAGGCAGCTATCCCATATGGGTTTCAAGCAATAACTTGGATCAGTTAGGTGAAAGATTAAATAAAGTAATTGATACAAATACTGCTTACGTAATAACGGATCAAGGCGCTAATGGGTATGCACGAAAAGCTCAGATATCTATTGAGTCTGCTGGTGTGAAAGCTCATTCTCTTACCATAGAACCAGGAGAAAAACATAAGAACTTAGTAACGGTTGAATTAATATATAAATGGCTTGCGGAACGTAAAGCTGAAAGAGGTCATGTGATTGTCGCAGTAGGGGGTGGAGTTGTTGGAGATCTAGTTGGATATGTTGCCGCTACTTATCTTAGAGGAATATCGATTGTCCATGTCCCCACAACTTTACTCGCAATGATGGATTCATCTATTGGAGGCAAAACTGGAATTGACCTTCAACAAGGCAAAAATTTGGTTGGAAGTTTCCACCAACCAAAATTCGTATTAGTAGACACAAACACCTTAGAGACCTTACCCGAAAGAACGCTTACAGAGGGTTGGGCAGAAGGAATTAAACATGGACTGGCATTAGACAAATCATTACTTGAAGATTTTGAAAAAAATATTGGTTCATTGAAAAACTTAGATGCAGATATAACAACGGAAATAATTAAAAAGAGCATCTCAATTAAAGCTGGCATAGTTAGTGAAGATGAATTTGAGAAACTTGGAAGAAGAATATTATTAAATTATGGCCATACTATCGGTCATGCTATTGAATCAGTTACCAAATACTCTACCTACCTTCATGGAGAAGCAGTAAGTATTGGTATGATGGCAGCAGCACATATTTCTGCAAGCAAGAATCTACTAAGCTACGGTGAATTAAACAGGCAGGAAATGCTACTTCAAGATTATGGATTACCAACTACATATAAGAATTTAAGCATCGATAAACTAAAAACCAGTATTTTATCTGACAAAAAAAAGAATCATGGAAAAATTAACTGGGTTTTACTTAATGAAATTGGTAAAGCAACAACTACTCCTGAAGTAGATGACAGACATATTTCTAAAGCATTAAAAAATGTCTGCTCAGCTTAATTTTATTTTTCAGAATATTTAAGCTCTTGATTTTTAAACTAGAAGCTAAAGATGGACTAGCGCGAAGCGGTACGATAACCACTCTAAAAGGACCAATATCTACGCCAGTTTTTATGCCAGTTGGCACGCAAGCCAGTGTAAAATCCCTGGACCCAAACGATCTGCACGCAGTTAATGCGCAAATTATACTTGGCAACACCTATCATCTATATCTAAGACCTGGTGTTGATCTGATAAACCGGTTCGGGGGATTGAGCAAATTTATGGGTTGGAATGGCCCTGTTCTAACTGACTCAGGGGGCTTTCAAGGATTTAGCTTAGGCAGATTAAGAAAAATTGATGAAGAAGGCATCGTATTTACGTCCCACTTAGATGGTTCAAGCCATATTTTTACGGCCGAAAAAGTAATACAGTACCAAGAATTGCTTGGCTCAGATATTGCTATGCCTTTAGACTGGTGCGTGGAACTGCCTAGCGAGTTAGATAAACTAGAAATGTCTGTCAAAAGAACTACCCTTTGGGCTGGCCGTTCCGTCGCAGCAAAAACTAAAAATACTTATGCATTATTCGGTATTATTCAGGGAGGCACAGAAAAACACCTAAGAGAGTTATCCGCAAAAGAAATAACGTATTTAAACTTTGATGGTTATGCCATAGGTGGCTTAAGTGTTGGAGAGCCTAAGTCAAAAATGTACGAAATAGCTGCTTTTACATCCGAATTGTTACCAACAGATAAGCCGCGATATTTGATGGGTGTGGGCTCTCCTGAAGATCTTGTTGAATGTGTTGGTATCGGAATGGACATGTTTGATTGTTCTTTACCGACACGGGTGGCTAGAAATGGAAGCTTGTTCACCCCAGAAGGGCGTATCAATATACTTGGAAAACGTTTTAGAAATATGATGAGCCCGCCTCAAGAAAACTGCGACTGCTATACCTGTCAAAACTTTACTGCAAGTTATCTAAGTCACCTTTTCAGAGCTAAGGAACTCCTTGCTTATAGGCTTGCATCGATACACAATCTGAGATTCATTATTAGATTAATGGCGGAATTAAAACTTGCAATTAACAACGGTGAGTTTAAAGAATACCGTGAAAAATTTCTAATGAAATATTGCCCAACAAATGAATCAACTAGGCTTAGTCAAAAACAAAAGTGGTTAGACTATCAAAACGAAACTTATGGGCGCTAAAAGTTTATTAACCACCAGCAACGGCCGGAACTATAGAAATCTCATCCCCTGATTTCGTAACTGACTCTAATCCGTTTAAAAACCTAACATCTTCGCCATTGATGTAAACATTTACGAAATTTCGCAACTCACCTGATTCATTACATAAGCGATCTTTAATACCTGGGTGGGCATCATTTAAAGCCTCAATAACTAAAGCTAAGGTTTCTGCCTCTACAGTTACTCTATCTGCGCCATTTGTGACTTTCCGTAATGGAGCAGGAATCCTGACATCAATACTCATATGTTTGTAACCTCTATTATCATCCTTCTACTACATCACCCGAAATGGGATCTACCCGAACCCCTTTTGTAGAAACCCAATCCAAGGATCGTTGTATCTCTTCTTCTTTTCCTGTAATTTCTAGTACAACCCAACCCATATCCTCACGAACATCTGCTCTCCTAATATTGGTAACTATGTCGAAGTCCTTACTTAACATAGAAATAATTGGTTCCTTTATCATGGCTTGTTCATAAGTGAATTTCACTCTTTTAATAGACATTTTGCCTCCTTCCATTCCAAGAATTAAGAGCTTCTTGAAAGGAATCGTAATCAGGATCTGTGAACACGGGGTCCGCGACATGCTCGATCGCTTCAAGGGTTTTAAGGCCATTACCTGTCATGAATGCTACCACCACTTCTTCAGCTGAAATTATACCTCTTTTAGCAAGTGACCTTAGTGATGAAATAACTACTCCTCCTGCTGTTTCAGTAAATATGCCTTCAGTTTCAGCCAAAAGCTGTATGCATTCAGCAACCTCATGTTCGGGCACTCGTACAGCATTTCCTTTTGAATCAGCGATAGTTTTAAGTGCATAAAATCCATCAGCCGGGTTACCTATAGCCAAAGATTTGGCTATAGTTTCAGGTCTAATCGGCTTAACATGAAATGTCTTTTGCTCAAACGCTTCAACAATCGGTGAACATCCTTGGGGTTGTGCTAAATCCATTCTAGTATTTACGGAATCAATTAAACCAAGATCCTTAAGTTCATTTAAACTCTTCCATATTTTTGTAAATAAAGATCCGGAAGCGGCAGGAACAATGCATCTGTCTGGAGCACGCCATCCGAGTTGTTCAGCTACCTCATATCCGAGTGTTTTACTGCCTTCTGAATAAAAAGGCCTCAAATTGACATTTACAAAAGCCCATCGATGATTATCTGATAATTCACTGCATAATCGGTTCACTTCATCATAAGTTCCGTTGACTGCCACTAAGGTTGCTCCGTAAATTGCGGCTCCAAGAATTTTCCCTTGTTCAAGATCAGCAGGAAAAAAAACTTTAGTGTCTAAGCCTGCTTTAGCTCCATGAGCTGAAACAGCTCCTGCCAAATTACCTGTAGAAGCACAGGCAAGCGTTTCAAATCCAAACTCCAACGCTTTATTGGTTGCAACTGAAACTACTCTATCTTTAAACGAGAATGTCGGGTTAGTACTATCATTCTTTATGTATAAGTTTTTTAACCCAAATAGTTTACCAAGATTTTCTGCTTTAATTAAAGGAGTGAATCCTGTACCCATGTCTATGCCATCTTCTTTTGATACCGGTAATAAATCCTGATATCTCCACATCGATAATGGTCCTTTTTGAATTGATTCCCGGGAAATGACTTTCGATATCAAATCGTAATCATATCCAACTTCTAAAGGACCAAAGCAGAACTCGCATACGTGTTCCGGTGCGACCGGGTATTCCCGTCCACATTCACGACAATAAAGGCACTTAATATAGGACAATTAATCTCTCAGATTTCTGATTATAAATATTCAAACACTATAAATCGCGGGTGTAGACTGCCCCGCGAGTCATTTGATCGTAGCAATTGTCTATCCCAAGTGTCAATAAATTAATGGGCTTCTTTAAAAGTTGAAGGTGCTAAATCTGCAAATATAACCGTTGATTCTAATTTATAGTTTAATTAGAAAAGTCCAGCTTTAGTAAAAAGGTTAGCCAAAATCTCAATACCCTCGCCAATCTCATCAGCTGGATTGTAACCAAAACATAATCTTGCATAATTTTTCCCAGTTGTTCCATCTGGTGAAAACATTGTTCCTGGCTGATATCCAACTCCGGCGCTCAAAACTTCCTGGCTAATACTAGACAAATCCACTGATTTAGGCATTTTTAACCACAAATACAATCCACCTTCAGGTGTACTCCAGCTGGCTGATGGATCGAATGTTTCTCCTAATGCTGCCAGCATAGCATCACGTCTTGTTCTTTGAATTTTGTTGATCGTGTTCACATGGCAATCCAAGCCCGAAATTGCATACCTGTGTACAGCCAGCGCGGTGAACTGATTAACCCCACTTCCTCCTGTTTTACGCAACATTCTTAAACGTCCGATTATTTCTTCCGGGCCAACAAAATATCCCATCCGAAGGCCAGGAGCAATGATTTTTGAAAAGGATGCAACGTACATTACTTGGCCGGTAGGATCCAATGAGTGAATGGCTGGCACATTTTCTCCTTCATATCTAAGGTCTACATAACAGTCATCTTCAAAAATTGGTATCTCATAAAAAGATGCAATGTCAACCAGCGCTTTTCTTCTTTCTAGACTCATCGTCCATCCTTGAGGATTTTGAAATGTAGGGATTGTATAAATTAATTTCGGCCTTTTTTTTTGTGCCACCAAATCTGCAATTGTTCTTTCTAAGACATCAGGTAACATCCCGGAGTTGTCGCACTTAACGCCTCTTATATCAGCTCCTGCGGTCTTTAGAGTAGTCAATGTTCCTGAATAGAAAAAATCTTCTGTTATAGCTATGTCTCCTGGATCAATAAACATGTCAATTATCATAGATATGTGCTGAGATGACCCGTCGCCTAGAACAACTTGTTCAGCAGTGACTTGCATCCGTCTTTCTGTTCTCAATTTATTTGCAACATATTCTCTTAAGGGCTGGTATCCTTGCACATCTGGATACCAAGCAAGGTCTGCTCCTTCTTCAAGCAAGCCCTGACTTAGAGAATCCAACAGATCGTTTAGCGGTAACGATTGAGGGTCAGGATAGGCAATTGCAAAGTCATATTTTGCCCTTGGCAATTCAGCTCGCGCACGAAAAGCAGGGGCCTTTCTTGACAATAATTTATCAAATTCAATATTTTTTTTATTTTTCAATTTAATTACTCCGGTCTGGTTATATCTATCGTAAATAATTAATTTGTAAGGTCTTCTACACTTATACGAAGCCTTTTATTCCCTTTGCCTTTACTCTCATGGCCAACAATTTTGATCTGGCCGATTTCACAAGTATTGGATACATGAGTGCCTCCATCAGCCTGAATATCTAACCCTACTATCTCAACAATTCTCACCTCTTGTATGTTGGGGGGTAAAAGGTTTATTTTTGTTCGAATCAAATCAGGAATTTTAAAAGCCTCGTCACGAGGCAGAAACTTTACCTTTATTTCCCTTTCCAAAGCAACTTCGATATCTATTGCTTTTTGAACAGCGGTAGCAAAATCTGCTGACATTTCAGGTAATTCAAAATCCATTCTAGCTGCTAATGCCTTCATATTTCCACCTGTTACTTGCACTCCAAAATCTCTCCATATTACTCCACACAAAATATGAAGTGCAGTATGAGTTCGCATTAATTGATATCTGCGCTCCCAATCGATCACTCCTTCTATTATCTGCCCTGCCTTGAGTTCAGACCCTTCAGTTAAATGTATTAGTTGGCCACCAATACGTTTAACACCATGTATAGGCAAGACCGTATTATCAAACTTTATTGTTCCAGTATCGGACGGCTGCCCTCCTCCACCTGGATAAAAAACAGTGGATTCAAGTTCAACGCCTTCTGGTAAAATGCCTTTCACCGTAGTTTCCATACTCTTTTTGTATGCATCGTAATGTGCAATTATTTTCGTCACTAGGCCCTCCATAGATCTTTTAAAGTAAAGGTTTTAGATTTTACCGAATAATGAAGTATAAAATATTGGAATGAAACAAACTAATTATGACATAGCTGTAATTGGAGCTGGAATTATTGGACTGGCCACTGCAATGCAATTAACAGATAAATATCCTTCATCTCGCGTTGTTGTGCTGGATAAGGAAAAAGCCATAGCGGAACACCAAACAGGCCATAACAGCGGCGTAATACATGCTGGAATCTACTACAAACCCGGGTCAGCAAAAGCAAGTTTCTGTTATACAGGAAATAAAGAATTAAGGCGGTTTTGCGACAAAAATAGCGTGCCTTACAAAATGTGCGGTAAATTGATAATTGCCATTAACGACAACGAAATTCCAATGATAGAAGAATTGCATAAAAGAGGCACTGATAATGGAGTTAAGGGCCTGAAATTAATCGGAAAGGAAGAACTGCTTGAAAAAGAACCTAATGCTGCTGGACTAAAGGCAATCTGGTCGCCCAACACAGGAATTATTGATTATAAAAAGGTTTCTACTGCATACGCAGAAAAATTTAAAAATAATGGCGGAGATCTTCTTCTTGATTCAGCCGTTTTATCACTGGAACAAAAAAATAAGGAAATCTATATAGACACACATGATAAAACGATTACAGCTAAACATGTAATTAATTGTGCAGGCCTGCATGCCGACCAGATAGCAAACTTGATGGGGCAAGATGTTGGGATACGCATTGTACCTTTTAGAGGAGAGTATTACTCCATAGATGCAACCCGTACAAACCTGGTCAATGGATTAATTTACCCTGTTCCCGACCCGGCTATGCCATTTCTAGGAGTGCATTTCACCACCAGAATAGACGGTAGTGTTGAAGCAGGACCAAATGCAGTACTCGCTTTTGCACGGGAAGGTTATTCAAAAATGTCGTTGAATATCAGGGACTTGATTAATACTGTAACGTTTCCAGGGTTCTGGAAGATGTCTGCAAAACATTGGAAAACTGGTTTATCAGAACAATATCGCTCAATAAACAAAAAACATTTCCTCGAGTCCCTGCAAAGGTTAGTACCAGATACTAAGATGTCAGATTTAACTTCTCCTGGAGCAGGGGTTCGGGCGCAGGCGATTGATCGGTCAGGGAATTTGCTTCAAGATTTTTCAATAATTGAAACTGAAAACGCGATACATGTGTTAAGCGCACCATCTCCTGGAGCAACTTCATCACTTACAATCGGCAGGCACATAGTTGGTCTAGCTCAACATGCTTTTGAGCTTTAACCAGCTACATCATTAAAACCCCTCTGAGATTTTTGCCTGCCCGCAGATCACTAAATGCATCGTTAACTCCGTCTAACGGATATGTCGCGCTCACCATGTCATCGAGATTGAGTTTTCCGGCTTTGTACAAATTCAGCAGTTTAGGGATATCGACATTCATGCGAGCCCCGCCATATCCCGTACCTCGAATGGCTTTCTCAGTAAAAGGGAAGTCTAATGCAGGTATAGAAACTTCATCTCCCATCTCAGCACCACCTATTACTACTGCAGTTCCACCTTTGGCTGTTGCATCCCAACAATTCCTCATCAATTGAGGATGACCTACAGCTTCAAAAGTATAGTTTGCTCCGCCCCCGGTTATCTTTTGTATTTCTTCTACCGCATCCACTTTAGATGCATCGATAGTATGGGTGGCTCCGAAATGTCTGGCTATATCTAATTTATTTGCTTTATTATCTACCGCGATAATTGGATATGCTCCTGACAAAACAGCTCCCTGAACACAGCTGATCCCAACTCCCCCAGCCCCAAAAATTGCCACACTTTCTCCAGGTATGGGTTTCGCCGTATTGATAACGGCCCCCACACCAGTCATAACGGCACATCCCACTAGCGCAGCTTTATCTAGAGGTACATCTTTATCTACTTTGACCACACTTTTTTCATCGCAAACAGTATATTCAGCCATGGTCGATATGCCTAAAAAATGATAGTAAGGGATGATCCCTTTATGAAGCCGGGTTGTACCATCGGCAAGGTATCCCTCTCCTATTACCGGTCCTCTACCTACGTCACACAGATTGGATCTTCCAACGGTGCAATAATAGCAATTTCCACATGCGTATATCCAAGAAAGAACAACATGGTCTCCAACCTCGACTCTAGTAACACCACTACCTACTTTTTCTACCACTCCAGCTCCTTCATGTCCTAATACAATTGGTCGAGGTCCTTCAAAAAATGGTTTGCCCGCAACAAAAACATAGTCACTGTGACAAACACCTGAAGCGGCTATCTTAACTTTTACCTCAGTTGGTTTTGGATCATCAATATCAATTTCCTCTACCGTCATTGGTTGTCCATAGTCATGTAATGCGGCTGCTTTCAATGTCATCCTCCAAATTTTTTCATCTTATTCATTAATAATAACTAGCAGTGATGGATTATCCCATCCTAAAAACTAATGTCAAGAACAGACATCAAGACTCAAAAGCAAATTTATAAAAACTAACAACGCCTTGATATAGACTGTAGTAACGGAGCAAGAGTATGGCACAAAATAAAATCGCCGTAATTAGAGGTGATGGAATTGGCGGAGAGGTAATCGGACAAGGAATCAGAGTTATAAACGCGTTGGAGAAACGGCATAACTTCAGGCTTAAGTACACAGAACTTCCATGGGGCAGTGACTGGTACTTTAATACCGGAGCTATGATGCCACATGATGCGATTGACCAGCTATCTAATTACGATGCAATATATCTTGGGGCTGTTGGGCATCCAGATTTACAGGACCACTTGACATTAAATGGACTGTTATTACCAATCAGAAGAGCTTTTGACCAATACGTATGTTTACGTCCGTCTATTTTGTACCCAGGAATAACTTCACCATTAAATGGATATAAGAGTGGTGATATCGACTTAGTTGTAATTCGAGAAAACACTGAAGGAGAATATGCAAATGCGGGAGGATTTCAATATCTGGATTTTTCAACTGAATTAGCCGTTCAGACCGCTATCTTCACTAGGCACGGCTGCGAAAGAGTAATTAAATATGCTTTCGACCTCGCTGTCAGCCGAGGCAAACAAAATCGAGTTACTTCAATTACAAAATCTAACGCACAAGGTTATGGAATGGTGGTATGGGACAGAGCATTTGAACGAATTGCAGCTGAATATCCGAATATAGAAACCGAGTCGTTATTGATCGATGCGGCGTGCATGGAATTTATCAGAAGTCCAAATAGCTTTGATGTAGTGGTCGGTTCTAATCTGTTTGGTGACATACTCTCCGACATAGGTGGCATGATCACTGGAAGTATTGGGTTGTCCCCAAGCGCTAATATCGATCCCGAGCGACGTTTCCCTTCAATGTTTGAGCCCGTGCATGGTAGCGCTCCCGATATAGCCGGTAAAGGAATCTCTAACCCTATCGCTACAATTCTATCAGGAGCAATGATGTTAAAACACCTGGGTCAAGAGCAAGCAAGTAATGAAATAGAAGCGGCCGTACTGGAGGTACTAAGCAGAAAAACCATCCTTACCCAAGACCTAGGAGGCATGGCCACTACAATCGAAATGGGAGACGCAATAATTCAAGCCCTTAATTAAGGATATTCAACTATGAATTCAGAATCTAGTAAACCCACTAGTCGTCCTGACTTAATCGAAATAATTATGAATCGGGGCCTACGCGTCACTGGTCCCAGGAGACTCATTGTCGAACATTTAAATAGTAAAGATACTGGATTTACAGCTGACGAGATTAGATCAGGCTTGCCCGCAGTTTCTAGAGCAACAGTATTCAGAACTTTAAAGTTGTTACTTGACGCGGATGTAATTTGTAGAGTGGCTACAGTGAATGGAGTTCCCAGATACGCTCTGTCTAGGGGAGAGCATCATCATCACACTGTCTGCATAAGGTGCGACAAAGTCGGTGAATTCAAAGCATCAATGATAGAACGCTTGCTAGACACACTTAATCCAGAAATACCTGGGCAAATAGTTGGCCATAACATAGAGTTTCATATAATTTGCTCTGACTGTATTAACGTATAACCTTAATGTAAAGAATCATTAAGATTTATACTCTATTTCATGAGACTCCAAATAGGATTCTTCGTGAACATTATTATTTGAATCATCAATATACTGATGAGCAATTGTCCCGATTACAAGGCCAATTGCAACTCCCACAAATAACATCGCTGTTTGCAGACCTAATCTTGATTTTTCGGTTATATGTATTGAGGGAATGATGTCGCTTAGGGCAATATACAATAAGAACCCTGCAACTCCTCCGTATATGTATCCTAAGGGCAGTTCAAACGAGGACCCGAACTGGTAAGTAATTATCGCCCCGAGAATCATTATAAATGATGCGCCGATATTCCTGACTATAGTTTGTCTTTTAGTAAATCCACTTCGCATCTGCATTCCAAACTCACCCACTTCTTGAGGAAGGTCATGCGCTGCAAGTGCTATTGCTGTAACAACACCAGTGGCTGGACTTACTAAGAATGCTCCTCCCATAGAAACTCCATCAACAAAGTTATGAAAAGTATCTCCAATTAAAAACAGCCATCCTTGGGTCTTATTTAATTTGGGCGTTTCTAATGTAGCGTCTTCTTCGTGGTGATGATGGAATCCCCCTGAAATTTTCTCAAGTAAGAAAAATACAATTATTCCTACGATAGCGGCAGTAATAACATTTTCAGCCGAAACGCCTTCATCGATAGCGTTAGGAATTAAATCTCTGACCGTCATTAATAAAATTCCTGCAGCTAAAGGAGTTCCATAAAGAGCTAGATGTTTTGTCCAAGAATCCCGAGCAACAAGAATGAAAGCCATTACTAAAGACAGTAACGCTGCTCCCAACCCAACTATAATAACAAGCAATAATCCCTGCATAAAAATTTCACGTAGTCTCAATTACTACTTCTTCTTGCTTAGAATAGTTTATTGAGACTTAGTATCATTAACCAAAATTATAAAATTCTCGTATTGTGGATGTCAATGTTAATTTGCCCGTATTGAGACTTGGTGTGATAAAAGCTTATTCCAATAACATGTTAACCCTGATTAAATGAAAATGACTTTTATGAAAACACTAGTAAAAACAACGGTTCTAGGTTTAAAATTATCATTTATGCGGGAGTAACTCAGCGGTAGAGTTCCTGCCTTCCAAGCAGGGTGTCGCCGGTT
>DBZU01000040.1:26966-30696 GCA_002311285.1 Dehalococcoidia bacterium UBA1152
TCGAATCCGGTCTCCCGCTCCACCTTATGTCCAAATAATTTAGGCGGTAGTTAATTCCCTAGCGATGCGTCAACCTTATTTAATGCACGAGCCATCAATTTGGCCTGTTCTTCAGTCATATTCATATGAAAGTTGAAAAGAAGGGTTCTGCCAAGTATGTCGAGGGTGTTCGGACACATATCCTTAGAATACTCAACATCACCTTTATATGAAGGGTCTTTCCAAGGGTAACCAGACGGATGATGGGACCGCTTATTCATAATTGACTCCCAGGCGCTATATATATGTCTATCAGGAATTCCGGAATTGAATATAGCTCCTACATCAACGCCTTCCGCTTTTAACGCATGGGCAAATCCCTTGGCTAAAGCCTCGTCTTGAACAATAACACCTGCTGATACTCCAGTATCTCCTTCGGCATCATCAACATATTGCAATTTATATGACCGGGCTTCATCTAATTCCGACATAAAGGCCTTTTTTAAAGTGCGCTGGTGATCCAGAACTTTTTGAAGTTTCCCTAGTTGAACGCGGCCGACAGCCCCGCTTATTTCACTAGCCCTATAAGTTTCTCCAGGAAACGATTCTAGTTGATATTCAACATCATAAAATTGACCCTGAGCATGGTCTCGCCTTGCCAGATCTACATTCCACATAGGCAATCCCGGATCTGAAGAGTACAAAATTCTTTCGTATACATCTCTATCATTTGTATAGGCCATTCCTCCTTCACCAGTACTGATGGTTTTGAAATAATTCAAGCTCCAGGCAGCTGCATCAGATTTGGTTCCCACTGATTCACCTTTGTACTGACCTCCAACACATTGGCAACAATCTTCCACCACTTTTAATTTATGACGCTTGGCTATAGCAAGTATCTCATCTAAACGTGCCGGAACTCCTCTCATATGAGTTACGACGATAGCCTTAGTATGAGGCGTTATTTTATGTTCGACATCAACTGGATCCATTCCCAGCGAATCATCTATTTCAGCAATGACAGGTACAGCACCCGTAGCTATTATTGCTGCAGGGGTTGCTATATAGGTATAACCAGATACGATAGCTTCATCTCCAGGACCCAAGCCAACACCCTTCATAGCACATATTAAGGCCGATGTGCCAGATGTGAGCATAAGTGTGTAGCCAACGCCCAAAAATTCTGCTGCCTCTTTCTCAAACTGATGACATTCGCTGTCCGAGTCATACCTAAAAAGATTCTGACTTAATAATACTTTACTGGCAGCTTCAACTTCTTCTTCATCAATAATGCTAGGTCCAGAAACTCCGTATGGTATTGGATCAGTTATTACTGGTGTGCCTCCGTCAATTGCTAGTTTGTCCTTAGCGATCATCACTTATCTCCATAGAATCAATTTTTAACTTGATAGCATGCCGACGATGATCGGCATACAGATACATCTTTTTGTAGACTGACGTAATGCTATGTTAATATTTTGCGGATATCAACATTTTACGTTTGACATTTATGAACCCATCTGCTACTTTCCATCCACCCTGGAGTTTGTTAACAGAACTAATTCATTTACATTATCTCAAACGTTAAACACAGCATCATCAGTTTATTTGGATAAGGGAATTAAGGAGCGATCTTGGAAAAGCTGGTACTACAAAATATCAATAAAAATTATGGCTCCGTTGTAGCCGTTGACGATTTGTCTCTTACAATCGAGGAAGGAGAGTTTATTACTCTGCTTGGCCCTAGCGGATGCGGTAAAACAACTACTCTTAGGATGATCGGCGGGTTAGAGGACCCGGATAGTGGTAATATTTTTATCGAAGGCCAAGACGTCACTAATATCCCTGCCCATTTACGGCCAACAAATATGGTGTTTCAGAGTTACGCATTATTCCCCCATTTAACCGTTTTTAGCAACGTAACTTTTGGACTCAAAAACCTAAAAGTTCCTGTAGATGAACAACGTGAACGAGCAAGCCGAATGCTTGACTTGGTAGGGTTATCTGGGCTCGAAGAACGAAGACCAAACGAGCTTAGTGGAGGGCAGCAACAGCGAGTTGCTCTTGTAAGAGCCCTCATTAACGAACCAGCTGTTCTATTACTGGATGAACCACTGGGCGCATTAGACGCAAAACTGCGTAAAGCTATGAGATTTGAACTTAAACGAATACAACATGAGTCAGGAGTTTCTTTCGTTTTTGTCACCCATGACCAAGAAGAGGCTATCAGTCTTTCAGACAGAATTGTTTTGATGGATCTTGGAAAAGTACAACAAGATGATTCTCCTCGAGGAATTTTTGAGAGCCCCGCCAACCAATTTGTGGCTGACTTTGTTGGAGTTGGTAATTCAATTGAAGGAGAATGCATCAACGTCTCCAAAAGGGCTGTACAAATAAAATGGGGAGATGGTAATTTGGCGAACGTTCCCACGACGGAAGATATTCCAGTTGGAGCCACGGCTAACATGTGGATCCGTGCAAGTGACGTGAGAATAGGCAAGGCTGTCAGTACAACCGACGAGTCTTGGAGCGGTAATGTAGAAGAATTACTCTATTACGGCGACCACGTAGACCTTTTATTACAAGTTGGAGAGTCGGATGAGCTCAGAAGCATAATTACTGCCGAGCAATTCTATGATGAAAACATCAAAATTGGAGATGAAGTAAAAATAGCTTGGAATGCTGACCGCGTAAAAGTTTTTGTTAAATGACAACTAATACACAGGCAGTTAAATCTTACTTTGTTGAGATTATTAGGCCTCGAATGAGAATTGTGCCTAGTCTTCCATTAGTACTATGGGTAGTGTTCTTTATTGCTGTTCCACTTGGCTTTACCGTAGTCTACAGTTTCCAAACTTACGGATATTATGTCGTTGACCTGCCTTGGACTTTAGATAATTACAGAGGATTGTTTAAGACTACCGCGTACTACGAGATGTTTCTAAAAACTGTGATAGTTTCATTTATTATCTCCATTGTAGGAATAATCATAGCGACTCCAATGGCTTACTATCTGTCACGCATTGCTAGTAAAAGACTGGGGGTTACGCTACTTCTAATTATGATAGTTCCATTATGGATGAACATTGTTGTTAGAAACTACGCATGGATAAGTTTAACCATCAAAGGCGGCGTAATTGACAAAATGCATCAGGCAGTGGGGCTGAATTACGGTGACTGGCTTTTCCATATTGAGCTAGTAACCGTTGTAGGAATACTACTGTTCATCCCTATATCTTTACTTGTGTTGTATGGAAGCATGGGCAGCATAAGCCAAGAAATAGAAGAGGCTTCTATGGACCTGGGCTACGGCCGACTTAGAACATTTTTTAAAACTATCTTCCCGCTTTCTGCATCCGCTTACCAGACAGCATTTCTTCTAACCTTCATGCCTTCACTAGCCATGTATGTAACCCCTAAGTTATTGGGCGGAACCGACGGGATGCTACTAGCCAGTGTTCTTATGCCAGTTGTAAAGTCTTCTCTTAATTTTGCTAAAGGCGGAGCTATTGTAATACCTATAATGCTGCTTTTACTTGTAGTAGTGTATTTCTTCCGTCGTGGAATAAATATAGAAAATATTTACAAAGCTGGAGTTGGGTCAAACATAGCGCGCGCTACTAACCGCAAAAATGTTTGGCTCTTTTCGTACTGCATCATTCTGATTTTAATAAGTTACCTGCCCGTTTTTTCTTTGGTTTTCTTCTCTTTCACTGCAAATCCACTTGCCATGCTGCCAACGATGGGTCCC
>DBZU01000040.1:30757-55279 GCA_002311285.1 Dehalococcoidia bacterium UBA1152
CTCCTAGTTTGTGGTGGTATCAAGATATGCTTAATAGTACTGGACTAATGAATGCCCTCAAAGCCACAGTGCTCGTCGCGTTAGAAACAGCAGCTATTGCAGTAGTCATAAGTGCTCCAGCAGCGTATGCAATAACAAGATTCAAATTTCCAGGAAGAGGTTTAATAATTTTTATGAGCCTGCTACCTATGCTTATACCAGAATTTGTAACCGGAATGGCTATCATGTTAATGCTAAACGGTTTTGGGGCTCACCTATCATTACACACCATTGCAATCGGACACGTTACCCTTGCCTTACCTTTTGTATTTTTAACAATTTTGGCTCAACAATACGGGTTTGATCGACATATCGAAGAAGCGTCTCAAGACTTAGGATCAACCCCTCTCGGAGGATTCTTCAAAGTCACATTACCTCAGATGATGCCCGCACTGATTGCAGCTGGATTCTTAGCGATCACCGTGTCATTCAATGACTATGTAGTATCATTCTTGCTTACTGGCACAGACACTACATTCCCTGTATTTATTTTTGGCCTCCTAAAGAGCGGAGTGTCTCCAACAGTAAATGCAGCAGGAAGCTTATTATTAGCAGCAGTGGTGGCGTTATTGATCATTGGGTTAGTAAGACCATGGAGAATTCTCTTTAAAATTCCTAAAAAATTTCGTCCTTCTTGGCAATAAATAATACCGAAAACAGCCAAAATCTAAGTAAAATCTAAGTAAAATCCAAGTTGAGCTTACGATACGCGTGCATAAATCCAATAAAAGTATTACAATCCCCCGAAAGTGCGATTATTTTATTATGCGTTCGCGTAAAACAGCTGGAGGTATAAACAGTGAGTGATATATTAAGTAAGATGTTTAATCAGGACATTAGTCGCCGACAATTCCTCAAAAGAGTGGCAATCGGAGCTGGTGGGGCTATGCTAGCAAGCCCGCTAGCCAGTATGGCTGCGTCATGCGGAGGAGCAAAAACGGTTAATATTAAAGTTCTTGCCTGGGGAGATAAATTAAACGACGAAGTAAATGACGATTACAAGAAAATCGATGGCAACAGTGTAACGTTTACCATCTTCACTGAAAACCCAGAGGCAATGGCTAAAATCAAATCTGATCCAGGGGCTTTTGATACGGTATTCATAGATGGTTTGTGGGCCAATGGGCATTATAATGCAGGCACCATAGTACCAATCGATTTTAAAGGGATGAAGATCTATGACGACTATTTCCCTCAATTCGCTGACCTTGCTCCGTGGCAGCTGCCTAACGGCAACACGTTGGCAATACCTCATGCATGGTCTGCTGATGGAATCATGTACAACAAAGATGAAGTAGACATTGGTAACAATGTAGGTATGGATATTTTGTTTGATCCAAAATATGAGGGCAAGGTAGCCATCTACGATTCTTTCTATCGAAATTTCTTGAACGTTGCGCCAGCAGTAACATCTGCAGGCATCTTCAAGGACATGCATGTCAAAGCATCGATCGACGGCGGACCTGAGGAAGATGCTTATGACTTGTCACAAAGCTATCTCGACCAGACTCTTGCAGAAATGCTTAAAGCACGAAAGAACTTTAAGATGATTTGGCAGGATATCGACGAAATTACAAGGGCTCTAGTCAGTGGTGAAATATGGTTGGCCATTGGTGGTAACTATATTACTCAGAACTGTTTAGATGCCGGTGCAACAAACATTGAGTTCACAAACCCAATGTCTCATGACATCATGGGTTGGGTTGATGGACAGTGCGTAATTAAGAACGAGCAGTATGAAGACAACCCAGACGCTGTGTTGTCATGGCTGGAGCACTATCATAACGCTGAATCTCAAGTTAAGATTATTGGAAACACGTGGTTGGCTTCCACAAGCCGAGCTTGTTTGGATGGCCTAGAAAAGGCATTCCCAGACGGCAAGGAACGTGTAGCCAAGCTTGCAGCTAGAGATACCAGTACTGTTGAAAAAATGTCGTTGCTGCGACCGTTAGCAAACCCAGGTCCTTTCCAAGATGCCTGGGCTGAATTCCTAGCAGCTGGATAAAAATAGCGAATAAAGTTAGAGGTGAGTTAAGTGCCGTTTAGGTTGGGTCCAACGGAACTGATAATTATTTTAGTTATAGTTCTACTGATCTTCGGGGCTGGTAAGATGCCCCAGATTGGCGGCGCTATGGGTAAAGCGATTCGCAATTTCAAATCAGGCGTACAAAGCGCGAATATAGATTCTTTAGATGATTTGACCGAAAGCGAACCGGACACCTCGTCGCTGAAAAAATAGTTAGCACTATACACAGTTAAGACTGTAGATAAACAGGAGTTAAATTTAACTCCTGTTTATCTTTTTGGTTTATGGTTATGCTATAAAGTCATTAAATTTTAGAATTCAATATGAGTACTGAGCTATCAGGCAACATATCAACTGTACTAGGTACAATTAATCCCGATCATGCGGGCATAACCTTAATGCATGAACACATTTTCGTTGACGGATCATGTTTCCATACGATTCCAGATGAGGCATCTCTTCGGTCATTGGCAAACACAGAGATTACAGCAGAATTGATACGACACCTTGGTAAACATTGGAACACTATTCTGCGACACATCCAATTGAATGACTTCAATAAAATGCTTAATGAGTTAAACCACTTTGTATTTTCTGGGGGTAAAACAATTGTGGAAGCTACAAGTATTGGAATCGGACGTGACCCGTTAGCCTTAACTAAAATGGCTAGGGCAACTGGATTAAATATTGTTATGGGATCCAGCTACTATATTCCTATCTCATATCCGGAATACCTAGAGCACATGACGGAAGATGATGTATACGATCAAATTGTCACGGATATAACTAAAGGTGTTGGTGATACTGGCATCCGCGCCGGGTTAATAGGAGAGGTTGGTATTGGAGGGTCAATATCTCAACTAACTGGACGTGAACAAGAGATGCCAGAGGAGAAAGTTCTAAGAGCATCTGCTAGAGCACAAGCTACAACTGGGGCACCAATGATTATACATCCAAGCCCTGTTAAAGAATCATTGCTTCAGGTATGTGAAATTGTCATTGATTGCGGAGCTGATCCGTCAAGTATAGTGTTCGCCCATATGGATGTTCAAACCAACATTAATATATTGGAAACTCTCACTAAGCAAGGATTCAACGTAGAATACGATGCTTGGGGTATTGAAGATACTGAATTAATTGATTCATCAGATGATGCTTTACAGCTTCCTAATGATAATCAAAGACTGTCTTACCTAAGACGGTTAATTGATAATGGTTATATTAACAATCTCATAATTACACAGGATATGTTTTTGGGTTTACAGTTATTAGAATATGGGGGCAAAGGATATACCCATATAATTGACAACTTAAAGCCTCGCATGAAAAATTTTGGATTTACTACAAAAGAAATCGATAGTTTGCAAATATTGAATCCTAAGCGAATCCTTACTTTTAAATAAAACAATAATTTAATAAAAAAAATAATGGTGTAACAGATATGGAAAACTCAAATTCCCACAATACATTGTCCGGCTTCGGAGATGACCCTAAAATAACTCATCTTAAAGTTGGCACAGAACCACAAATTGTAGAAATACTGACCGATCCCTACGTAATATATCGATCAAATAGATATGCCCCAGTAGTTAAAGTCAAGGATATTGAATCGACTACGGAGTACATTCTCTACATTAGTTCCACATCTTTGGCTCAAGAGCTAGAAGATATACGTACTTTTGATGGAGATGGATCCTTAATAGGCATCAAAGTCGCTCTAAACAAAGATAGCGATGATCGATTCGCTAAATATGAAGTGTCGGTAGAGTAAAAATGTTTTCAATTGGAACAGTTATGACGCTAAAACCAGATGGGTATGCTGGATATAAAAAAGCTCATAATGAAATTTGGCCAGAATTAGCAAAGATGATCCATGATGCCGAAATTAGTATGTCAATTTATCGGCATGGAAACTTATTATTTATACACGCGATCGCCCCTACCGAAGAAAAATGGAATAGCATCGGTGGTGAAGTTGCAGATAAATGGTATCAATGGATGACAGCATTCCTTGAGACAGACGACAATGGTAGAACGATAGTGACTCCCTTAGACGAAGCCTTTTCATTCGGTTTATTTTCACAAAAACAATGAGCGCCGAGTTCTAATGGTCCAAACTCAGACTCAATGAACTGGAAGGTAGTTTAACCAAAACTAAATATGAGTAATTCATCAAATAAAAAAACCAGTCGAACCAAAATAAATCGCTTACCAAAAAGAGGATATTATGATCAAGAAACCTTATACTCGATACTTGATAGCGCCCTAATATGCCATGTTGGCTATATCCTAGACGGAGAACCTAGAGTAATACCCACAGCGTTTGCAAGGATTGAAAATGAATTTTTCATCCATGGTAGTCGCGTTGCTGGGAACATTAAGGCACTAGCATCCGGGATTATGGCTTGTATCACTGTAACCAGATTAGACGGTTTAGTTTTAGCCAGGTCAGGATTCAATCATTCAATGAACTATAGATCCGTGATTATTTACGGCAATGGTACTAAAGTGCAGGAAAATGAAAAGTTAAATATCCTTAATGCTTTCATTGATCACTTAATTCCTGGGCGATCCAGTGACGGGTTAAAACCAATTTCTAAACAGGATCTACTTGATACTACTGTGATTAGGTATCCCTTGAATGAAATGTCTGCAAAAGTTCGGGTTGGCCATCCAAACGACGACGAGGAAGATTATGATTTGCCTGTTTGGTCTGGAATAATACCTATAATTCGCGAATTCGGTGAGCCAATAACAGACCCAAAAATGCGCCACACCACACCAATGCCAAATTATGTCAAATACTATAACAAATGAACCGTTAATTTTTTCATGAACTTAATGGAAGGGTGCTTTACAATTGACTAAAAAAATATTTATAACAGGGATATCTGGAACTATAGGGACGATTCTCTCTAATTCTTTGTCAACAGAATATGACGTTAATGGCCTTGATTCAAGTCCTGATGAAAGCAGTGATATCAATCATCAAGACATGACCGACTTAGATTCATGTTATAAGTTGTTCAACGGTATAGACATTGTCATTGATTTAGCGGCAACGACTGATCAGTTCGCTGACTGGGAAGAAGTATATAAAAACAATTTTGTTGCTACACGTAATTCATTCGAAGCAGCCAGAATGGCTGGAGTTAAAAAAGTAATATTTGCAAGCTCAAACCACGCAGTGGGTAATTTTGAGCTAGACCCACCCTACAATAAAATAGTACAAGGAGATTATTCCGATATAACCCCTGGCAGTTTCAAACTCGTTGACGCAGACTGTCCTATAAGACCTGATGGGCCATACGGAATCGGTAAAGCCCTAGGTGAAGCAATTGGGCGTTACTACTCAGACATGTATGGTTTATCTGTAATTTGCTTAAGAATAGGTACCGCTAGATCTGATGATACACCACAAAATATCAGACATTTATCCACCTTTCTTTTTCAGAAAGATCTCATTAATCTCATTAAAAAATGCATCGATGCACCGCCTGAACTAAAGTTTGGGATTTACTATGGAGTATCTGGCAATAAATGGAGATTTTGGGATATAAAAAATGCATACATAGATTTAGGATATAAGCCCACCTGCAATGCAGAAAGTTTTCGAAATAAATTAACTAAGTGATAATAAATATGAAAGCAGCTGTATTAAGAGAAATAAATCAACCTTTATCGATTGAAAATGTATCGATTGACAGCCCTAAGCCTAGCGAAGTATTAGTCCAAACTAAAGCGTCAGGAGTATGCCGAAGCGATCTTCATTATATCGAGGGAAGCTATTCTCATGACCTGCCGGTGATACTTGGTCATGAAGTTGCTGGGGTAGTTATAGAAGTTGGCAATAACGTCTCGTATCTATCCCCTGGAGATACAGTTGTAGGCTGCATATCTATATTCTGTGGCAGATGCGAACGATGTCTTGGAGGTAGACCTGCACTATGCTTACGAGACCCCATTTGGGGACTTTTAAGAACTGCTGAAGATCGTCCAAAACTATATAAAGGTAATGAAACGATAAATCAATTTCTGCGGCTTTCGTCTTTCGCAGAAATGATGTTAGTCCATGAAAATGCTTTAGTTAAGGTAGATCCGGAAGTGCCTTTTGAGCAATTAGCACTGGTGGGCTGTGGAGTTACAACAGGATTGGGAGCAGTCCTTAAAACAGCGCAGATAGAGGCTGGATCAACAGTAGCAGTCATCGGCTGTGGCGGAGTTGGGCTCAGTGCTATCCAGGGCGCACGAATCGCTGGTGCATTAAGAATAATAGCCATAGATACCGTAGGCAGTAAACTTGAAATGGCAATTGCGCACGGTGCTACGGATACAGTTAGTGCTCTTTCCAATAACGTTGTGGAAGAAGTAATAGAGATGTCTAATGGTGGCGTAGATTATTCATTTGATGCATTAGGAATAAAAGTAACCGCTGAACAAAGTTACGATATCATTCGCCCAGGAGGCACTGCAACAATTGTTGGCCTAATCCCAGAAGGAGTAAAAATAGAACTTGACGGAGCCGGATTTATAGATGAAAAAAGAATACAAGGGTCATGTATGGGCTCAAATCAATTCAGAACCGATATGCCTCGTTATATAGAGCTATACAAACAGGGCAGACTTAAAATTGATAGCCTTGTTTCCCAGAGACTTAAAATTGATGAAATAAATAAAGCTCTTGAAGACATGAAAACTGGCGAGATCGCCAGAAGTGTAATTGTTTTCGATTGAAAAATTAATCTATGACTTTTATATAGTTTAAATCATCAGCATATTTGCTATACTTCGACTTTCTATGAACATATTACTAGTAGTGTCTGAACACCCCGGAGATGGGAAAACCTCCATCTCGATAGCTTTAGCGCACCATATTTCCAAATTAGGAAAAAAAGTTGCATTAGTGAACCCCTTTGGAGATACAGATGAGTTGAGCGATAGTTCTGGTGCTTCAATCTTCTCTGATCTTCTTGGTTCAGAATCATTAGGCTGGCCGCTCGAGTTACCGAAATCAGGTCTTGTAGACACAAGAGGCAGGCCATATAAAGTTCTCCGAGATGTCAAAAGTAAATTGATTGAACTTGCAGATAAAAACGATCTAGTGATTGCTGAAATTTCATCCGAAATTCCTCTAAGTGAGAAGGTCGGAATTGCTGAGACCTTAGATGCACAAGTGCTGGGGGTCATACGTCACAAACATGGTTTAAAAGTTGACGATATAAAAAATCAGTGGAACTCATTCAATAACAGCCTTTGTGGAATTTTAATCAACTGCCGCACTAAATATACCTCCCATGAAGTAAACACGACTTTCATTCCAGATCTCGCAAATTTAGGCGTCAAGGTCTTCGGGGTGATTCCAGAAGACAGAAGGCTTCTTTCTGTCACTGTAGACCAAATCGCAAAGCACCTGGGTGGCAAATATATAGTAAAAAACGATGAAGCTTCTGGTCGCCTAATAGAAAACTTCTTAGTAGGTGGCTGGACGATGGATGAGAGCTCTATATACTTTGCTACTAAAGATAATAAAGCTGTGATCACTAGAGGTGACCGCCCTGATCTACAGATGTCAGCCCTAACCACAGATACCACTTGCATCATTATGACCAAAGCGATAGATCCAATTGAGTATGTTGAATATGAAGCTCAAAACGAAGGTGTACCCATCATTGTGGTAGATACAGACACAATCAAAACTATGGAATCGTTGGAATCGCTGGTCGAATTAGCGCGCTTCGACCATGTGGCAAAACTTGATCGTTTATCTGAATTAATTCAATCTGAAGTTGATACCGAAGCTATGCTTGCAACCATTGGCATCGCCACCTAGGCATAGAGAAGAGCTCCGGTAATAGTAACTAAAGATCCTCCGTTTATGTCTGCCGGACACTGATCATATCCCATTGAGAATCCTTTCGCTTTTTGCCCATAGGCACGTTCGATTGTTTTCATCATTAAGTATATCGGTGCCATTCCACATAAACGCCGTTTATCATTTTCGGCTTTTGAAATTTGAAAAAATAATTCCGCATCTCCATCACAAATTGCTGCAATGCTCTCGTTATCATGGAGCCCTAAACTATGCTTTGCTCCCGGCGTTATTTTACTGCTGTCGCCAAAAACCGGTCCTACATGCGCTAAATCCCCTGCTGCAATTATCAGAGCACGATGATTATTAACTGCCTCAGCTAATATGTCTAACGTTTCGGAAAAAAAAGATTCCTCGGCAGGTAGCTCGTCTCCGCTCATATATTTATAGAACGATCCACACAAGATAGGTAAAATTTTTAAGGATTTATTTTTCATAAACGCATGCATCCACAGAATCGCTAGTTCGATAGAATGCTCACTTCTGTGGTGCAATTCTTCTGACAATGCAATATCGGGACCAAAGATAGAAATTAGATTGTTTACAATATCCTTGTCAGTTTTCAAAACTCCGAAGGGTGTTGAATAATTTTGTAAAGTGGGGATGATAATGGAACCGCTGCCAATATGATCGGTACCAAAGATTATTACGAGCTCTATATCTTCTAGGCTTGGAGCAGCAGCTTGCCAAGTTAAGGCATAGGTACTTCCTCCCCTGGCGAAATCGATGTGAGGACTTAAAAGTCCAACTAAGGCTCCTTCATCTGGTTTGGGTGTAGTTATGGGGGTTTTTTCACAAAATTCCATAATTATTTCCGATACTTTGGCACTATCGGCTGGATAAATAGATCCAGAATGCATCATCGATCGAGACGGTCCGTCCCTGTATTCATCTAGAAATCTATTGGAAGTGTTTTTAAAATTTACGTTATCTAAAAGGTAAGTTTTATCAAGCTGATTTATTAAGTCTTCTATTGTTGCACTTGGAAAATCTAAACCCATGGTCGCGTCCAGCACAGTCTTGAGATCCTCTAGAATTTTAGTGCCGTCCAGCATCCTCAATAAAGGAACAATGGGGGCAGGAATTAACATGCTGTTATTCGATAACATTAACGGATCTTGTAAATACAAGAAATCTTTCCCTTGATGCTCTACCCATTTAGGATCAAGATTATTTCTAAGTTTCACTTTAAAGCCAGACATCTAATTTAATATACCTCATTAATTGATCTTTCATGGTAACCTAGATGTTACTGGTATGCGAAAGATTTCACAGTCATTGGTTGACTTGTTTGCCCTAACCATAATATTCACTGCTATAACAGTTTCGTGCGTAACGGCAGTAGACGTACCTTATGCTGAGGAAAGATCTCATAATTTAAATGAAGTAGTGATGTGTCCAGTCTGTCCGGGAGAATCTATTGATCAATCACAAAACCCTTTGGCAGCACAAATGCGTGCCATAGTAAAGGAAAAAATCCAAGAAGGCTGGACTGATAAACAGATAAAGGATTATTTTGTTGCAGGATACGGTCCCAGCATATTGTTAGAGCCTCCAGGTGCAGGAGTTAGTCTGGTTATCTGGATTGTGCCTCCTATAGTCATTGCCATATCAATAGTTCTTCTTATTTTTGGAATTAGATCTATGACTCGTCAAAAAGTAAGAAATTCACTTCTAAAACAGGTTGATGCCTCGGAGCATGATATATCAGAATATTCTAAAAGATTAGAAAAAGTCATCGATGAAACCTACGAAAATACAAATGGATAATCAGCAATGTTAGTCGATCTGGGATACATAGCGATTGGTGTTGCCTTTGCTTTGTCAATTTATATTTCGATATCTGCTTTCGTTGGAGGAATAAAAAAAATACCCGAATTGATTGTGAGCGCTAGATGGGGTATGTACTCTCTTCCATTTCTACTTTTATTAGCAATTTCAGCGCTTGTAACTGCTTTTGTAAATAATGATTTTTCTGTTAGGTATGTTGCTGAAAATTCAAACTTGGCAATGCCTCAACAATATACTTGGGTAGCTCTGTACGCTGGAAACGCGGGATCACTACTGTTTATTGCCATTGTGTTTTCAGTACTAGCTGTACTAGCCACTTTAACAATAAGGAAATCTCTGCCCCACACAACCCCTTATGCTCTAGGTTTAATGGCATTAGTTCTAACATTCTTCTTAGGGATAATCTTCTTTATGGCCAACCCTCTTGAACGTCTACCAATAACTCCTGTTGATGGACAGGGAATAAATCCACTACTTGTTCATTTCGGTATGTTCATCCATCCACCTGTTCAAATGACGGGATTAGTATCAGTCACGATTCCATTCAGTATCGCAATTGGGGCTATGTTAGCAAAAAGAGGTGGTAGAGATGAATGGGTCGATCTTGGCAGAGTATGGGGAATGATATCCTGGTTAATTTTAACCATGGGTCTTTTGCTTGGTTCATGGTGGGCATACACAATACTTGGCTGGGGAGGATACTGGGCCTGGGATCCAGTCGAAAACTCAGCCTTGATGCCTTGGCTCGCCATGACCGCATTTATCCATTCGATCATGGTTCAAAAAAGAAGAGGAATGTTCAGAATGTGGAATATGGTAATAATTATTTTCGCATTTACTATGTCTCTGATGGGCATGTTTATTAACCGAGGAGGACCAGTCCCATCCGTTCACTCATTCGCTCAATCGACTATGGGGTGGCTTTTTCTTATGTTTATGGCTGTCTCATTGTTTGGTTCACTACTCGCATTTTTACTTAATACTGAGAATTTAGTAAGTAGAGAACGGCTTGAATCAATATTATCTCGTGAAAGCATGTTTTTATTCCAAAACGTTTTATTCCTTTTAGCTGCCCTTATAACTTTGTGGGGATCAATATTTCCTGTATTAGCAAAGGTGATAAACAATACTACCGTTACTGTGGGAGAACCTTTTTACAATGTAGTTGTCGGGCCCATTTTACTGGTGATATTGGTTGTTATGGGAGTGGGTCCATTTTTCCCCTGGAGACGCGCAACAAGAAATAATCTATACAGAGCTCTTAGAGTGCCAGTTGTTGTTGGAATATTCACTGCAATAATCATCACTTCTATAGGGGTAAGACAGCCGGTTGCTGTATTGGCATTTTCCTTATGTGCATTGGCCGCCTCAGGAATATTTACCGAATGGTTCAGAGGGACACGATCTCGCATGCGCAAAAAAGAGCCTTTTTGGGTTGCTTTTATAAGTCTAATAGCGGGCAACAGGCCTAGGTATGGAGGCTACATAGTTCATCTGGGAATATTGATGCTGGCAATTGGTGCAATTGCTTCTTCGTTTTATTCGACACAACGCGATATTATGATGGAGCCAGGTGAAACTTACGAAGTCGGCGATTATAATCTTGCATATATAGATTCGGAGCAAAAAACATACTCAGACCGTGACGAGTTTATAGGCCGATTTAGAGTGACTAAAGGAAATAAGGATCTAGGTTTTATGTATCCAAAACAATCTTTCTACAGAGAATTTCGTATAAGTGCTACTCATGCTGCGATTAAGTCTACCCCAATTGAAGACTTTTATATAATTCCATCTGAATTTTCTGATAATGGCAAAGCTGTATTTAGAATTCTATTAAATCCTCTTGTGTGGTGGATGTGGGTTTCAGGACCGATAATGGCAATTGGAGCGATGTTTGCACTTTGGCCACAAAGACGGGTTTCCACGAAACTTGTAACCATTGACAAAAAAACTTGACCTGGCGTGATTTATGAATATGTTAAGTAACTTGGTTTTAAATATCTGATGTTAGTGATCTTGGCTGTAATCATCACGATTGTTCCTGCACTAATAGTTTTGTACCCGCTTATCAAACGACTCGGCTTGACTGAACTGATGAAAGATGAGTCAAGTATAACCGCTGAACTGAATCGCAGATGGGACAGCATTGTAGCTGGTTTAAAAACAGCTGAACTTGAAATGTCTATAGGCAACCTATCGAAAGACGATTATATTTGGATAAAAGAAACCTATGCTCAGGAAACGGCTCAAATCATCCAGGCAATGGAATTACAGGACGAAGAAGAACAGGAATTAATGGCTTCGCTAGAAAAGGAAATCCGAAAAGCCAAGCAGCTAGGATCAATACAGCAAGTCGACGGCGGAGATAAGATTTGAGAAAATTCCTCTGTCAATTATTGTCATTAATGGTTTTGACGATAATTCTAATACAGCCCTCACAGGCAGTTGCGCAAGAAAATACAATCTCAGTTAGTGGCTTAGTAACCAATATGTCAAAGAACGGGGATTCCTTAAATGGGTTATCTGTGATTCTTCATGAAAATTCTGAGGATATATTCGGTGAAACAGAGTATCAGCTCTCCGAAGATGGAAAGTTTTTGTTCGAGAATCTAGTTTTCGATCCAAATACACAATATGGGGTTTCTGTAATATATAAGGGAGCATTATATGGCTTGAACCTGGACTTGTCACAGGGTTCCCCATCTCCTATAGAAATACAGATTTTTGAAACTATACGTAGCGATGAGTTATTAAAAGCTTCTTTGTCATCTATATTAATTAATGCCATTGACGTCGAAACGAAATCCATATCAGTTCTGGAAATCATTAAAATTGTGAATGATTCTGATTTAACTTATGTGCCTGGGCCAGCACCAATGCAAATATTGCGTTTCGGCTTACCGGAAGGAGCTTATAACTTAATGGTTGATTCATCATTGATAGCACCGGATATATTTCAAGTGGATAGAGGATTTGGCTTGTCGGCAACGCTGCCTCCTGGTGAATATGATATTTTCTTTTCATACGATGTGCCTTACAAATCAAACGTATACGAACTGAGAAAAACCCTTCGTTATGGAGCAGATACCCTAAGGGTTGTTTCTGGAATCGAAGTCATAAATTTTGCAGACACTTCACATGGTAGTTTCGAAGTAACAATGATCGGAGAACGACTATACAATGTACTAGAGGCATCTAATCTTGCTAGAAATGATGATCTAAGCCTAACTTTGATTGATTTGCCAACTCCCTCCATAAAACAAAGGTTTTCATATGCATTTAGATCAATAAGGTGGGAACTGGCGATTCCAGCCGGATTGGGAATTATAATGGTTCCTGCTGCTTGTTTAATACTATGGCTAAACCGCAAAAAAAAGATACTAACAAGTTCATCAATTACACAAGAAAGTGAATTGCTTTTGCGTCTGTTAGATGAACTTGAACAAAAGCATGCCAAAGGTGATTTTGATCAAGAACAATATATACACAGAAAAGAAATACTTAAGAAAATGTTGGACGGCTGATTAGTGTTAGGGGACTTGCAAATTACACACTAGATAATGTCGGATCTGATTGACCGCGGTATTCACTTTTTAGGATACCCATAACAACAGAATCCAATCGAGCTCCTTTATGTGGTCTGCTTTGCCTTAAAGTGCCTTCATGCACAAATCCGAAATGTTTAAAGAGACTTATTGCACTGGAGTTATACTCTGGCACATCAACCCAAATCCGGAAAAGTCCAATCGTCTCAAAACCTAAAGAAATGAGCTCAGCCGTCGCTGCACTACCATAACCTTTGTGCCAAAGATCCTTACGCCCTATTAACAGAGAGAGCTGTCCGTCACCGAGTGCTTCATCCACAGCCAGGTGGGCTTCACCAATGTGTTCATTTTTTGTGTATATGGAAAAAATTTTGTGGTCGGACTCCTCGAAAACTTCCTTCCATTTTTTTTTGGAAAACGATTTGGCTTTGGATGGATCATATGCCAAATGAGCAGGATTTCCATAAGAGTATCTACCAAACCAGGCATCAGCTACTTGATTATCTGTAATCCAATCTAGGATTCTAGCAACATCTTCTTTGGATACAGGCCGTAATTCGATGGATTGCAGAGTCATTGTGCTCCTCCTACTTTCCTAAATCCAACTGTCTGCTTCTTTTTGCGCCCTTTGACTGCAATTGGCGTTAAAGCTACTTTTTTTCGTTTTTTTGCTAATCGTTTGATTGCCTCGATCAGAATGTCGATTTCTTCTTCTGTATTAAAAAAAGCCGTCGAAGCCCGTATAGCCTGGTGTGATTCTATGCTTCTGACTAGTATTTTGTAATTTTTCCACAGTTTGTGTGTAACATAATTTGATTCCATCCCGTCTATTGAAAACGTAGTCAATCCAGAACATTCAGAACCTTCGTATGGGCTCAAGACTTGGATTCCCGTAATTGAAGTTAACCCTGTTTTAATACGCGTTGCTAACTCTAAATGCCGTTGCTCAATTTTTGAGATGTCCTGTTTAAGAATTTTTTTAACAGCAGCATTATAACCCGCTCTTAGTGGTGAGCTAGTTGTAGACATAGAGAATTTATCGATCGAGTGCGTTACGGCGTCAAACCGACCTTGTAAATTAAAGTTCGAAGAAAACCCAAAACCTATGCGACTGGGATGTATTTCGGGTATTATATTGCGTCTAATAAACAGTGCACCGGTTTGATCAGGGCCCAGAAGCCATTTCTGACCAGGCGAGGAGTAAAAATCAACCCCCAATGCATTCATGTCAAGTTCAACATGACCAGGCCCTTGAGCTCCATCTACAAGCACTCTGGCACCAACTTTATGAGCAACTGATGCTATTGCCGATACCGGCATTCTGAGACCAGTTGAATATTGGATATGACTGAACATAACAAGTCTTGTCCGTCCAGTTATAACAGAAGAAAATGCTTCACGAACATTTTTATGGCTTGCATTTCCATTAAGGGATACGATTCTTAGCCTGACACCCTTGGACGATTGAAGGTTATAAGCAGGAAGAAGCACTGAGGGATGCTCTAGATCACATAATACAACCTCATCACCCGGTTTCCATGGAAGGCCGTTTAACACTACATTAATTCCATCAGTTGTGTTGTCTGTTAAAAGAACCTCATCCGATTGGCATTTAAACAAATCAGAGACAAGAGCTTTCGACTCGATGGTAATTTGTTTCGCACTTTCAAGTACCTCAGGACTAGTCGGACAATTAAAGCTTTCGAATTCAAGTCTGCTTTTAATTGCATCAACCACGTATTTCGGCGACGGACCAGACCAACCTGTATTTAAATAAGTCATGTCATCAATATTCGGCATTAATGACCTGATATGCTTAATATCCATATAACTTTATGTTTTTCCTGATTTTTATTAGTAATTAAAGTACGCGTGTATATTTTACCTTTTATAAAGGAAAATATATGGTTTTGCGTTCTTGGGATGAACGATAAACCGCTTCAGTAAACTCCATATATTTCACTCCATCTTCGAACGTAGTGTGAGTTACAGGCGCTTGCCCACGAATTGCTCCAACAAACTCTTCTTCAACTCTCCACTCGCCACGCTCTGACTCAGGTATTTCTATCATGCTTAAACCTCCATCCGTTTTGGTGCCACCAAATAACTTCACGGCATCGATATCAAGACCATTTGGTCCTAATACTCCCTGTGTGTTTAGGCAAATAGTGCCACCAGATCCATAGAGCCAGATCTGGTCGCCTGGAGCATGTCCAGTAATTGAAGAAAATCTCAAATGACCCACAGGGCCAGAGCTGAATTCTGCAATTATTTCAAAATGGTCTGGAATACTAGTGAAAACTATTTCACCATTTGCGTTTTTACGTTTGTTTACATTAACGCGACCAATTGCGTTAACTGAGCACGCTGGTCCAATCCATCTGACGAGTGCTTCATACCAAATACCCATAAGCATTGTATTGTAACCAGATAGGTCACGATCAAATCGCCAATGCATAGGAGAGTTTGTATCAATAAAATCGCCAGAGTGGCTAGTTAATTGAACAGAAAGAAGGTCTCCTAGATAGCCCTCTGAAATTAATCTTTTAACTGTTTTATCAACGCCTAAAGTGAATGGGGACGGCACAATTTGAGCTATTAGTTCTGGGTAGGCCATTGAGGCTTCTAGCATAGAGTTTGCCTCTGCTGCATTCATAGCCATTCTTGCTTCGGTCAACACATGTTTTCCGGAATTAAATGCTGCCATGGTGATTGAATAATGCATATAGGGCCAGGTGCCAATACATACTGCATCTATATCATCGTCGTCTATTAAATCAGGCCAGGATTCATAGACTTTAGGTATATTAAACTCTTTAGCAACCTTGGATCCAGACTCTTTTGTACGATTAGCGACAGCTATTACCTGTACACCGTCAATAGCTTGAAATCCAGGTATATGTTTAAGCCGGGTATTTGCTCCTGCCCCAACAATTCCAATTTTTAACTTTTTTGCCACCTATTGAATGCTCCTAGTTGTTCATCCTATCTAAGGATACCAAATTCGACCTTTTGTTGATGTAAGAGACTTCAACAAATATCCTTCAAGCGTAGTCACATAAAGCGTATCGAGGTCAGACCCCCCGAATGTACAGTTTGTCGGACGATCAACATTTAAACGATACCATTCTTTAATATCGCCTTCGGGTGAAAACACATAAATACTTGGACCAGGACCTCCATCGTCCGTACCGGCTGTAGCCCATATGTCGCCTTCTATATCCAGCACCATGCCGTCAATACCACGCCATTCCCCAAAATCATGTAAAACTTTAGCTTCGCCTAATGATCCATCCTTTAAAACTGGATATGATCTTAATTCACGTTTTTCATCAATATTCCTGCCGCTTTGCGCTACATATAGAACGGAGTGGTCTAAATTAAACAACAATCCATTAGGACGTGTGGTATCAAACGTGACTCTTATCGAATCATCGTAACCATTATTGTTTCTGACAACTTTGTACACAGATTCATGGTCTAGTTCCATTTCGGATCTGTCGTTGGACCAATCGCCGCCTGAGCCTTCATAAAACGGATCAGTGAACCATATTGACCCTAGGTCGTCTATCGCAAGATCGTTAGGTACGTTATAGCGCTTGCCTTGATAAGTTTCAGAAATAGGCTTAGCAATTTTGCCATCATACTCCACTACTCTTCTTGCTCCACCTTCACAACCATAATACCGACCATCTTTGTCAAACATTGTTCCGTTACAAAAATTGGTATTCTCTAGGTGGACGGTTGTCACTCGTTGAATCGGATCATAAGCTAAGATTTGGCTGGCATCGATATGAGTAAAAAGCACTTTTTCTCCATCCCAGGCCGGACCTTCTGTAACCCCGCCGAAGGGGCCCGCTATTACTGTAAAATCCATGTTAGCTAAATAACCTCCGTGGATTCGCCGATTGCACTTATTCCTTCACCCATTAATTCGGATCCAACCTTTTGAATGGTATTAAAGTCATGTCTATATCCTTGGTGTATTTGCCTTCGGTCACTCGAATGTAACACGAATTGTGCTCCTTCTTTCAACCATTTTATAGTTAAGTCGACAGTCTGATGATGAATAAGCACTGGAATCCGTTTCTCTTTGCAGGATTTTATAATTTTACGTAAAGCGGATTCGTAGTCTGGGTGGTCATATTGGTTGGGAATTCCTAAAGATATAGTCAGATCATTAGGCCCCACAAAGATAGCATCTATCCCGTCTACTTTTAATATTTCACTCAAATTATCCATTGCCGGCACACTTTCTATCCCAATTATACAAACAGAATTTCGGTTTAATTCTTCCAAATATTTGCGCGATTCATCACTTGGGAAAACCCCTTTATCAACGACTCTCTTAACGAAGGCGCCTTTTAAAGGCCTAAATTTAGCAGCACCAACTACTTCTTTAACTTCTTCAACTGTTTCACAATAGGGAGCAAGGACACCATGTGCCCCAGCATCTATTGCCATAGTTACATAATGTGAATCCGGTATCGGTATGCGTATTATTGGTACTACGTCAATTGACTGTATCGCAACGAGGAAGTCGGCTACTTCCCCTCTGCTTCGCGGCGCATGTTCCATGTCAATAATCACATAATCTAGTCCGAGATCAGATATTACTTCTACCCACCTTGGGTTTCGTCCCATGCTTATCATGGAACCGTATACTATGCTGCTACTTTTAATTTTAGTTTTGAGTTGTTCTCCAGTCATGGCATATATCCTTATAGTTCTAAACTGATGGCAATAAACTCCCTTGTGTGATTGTACATCTAGATTCAAGCAAATCAAGATTAGTTGCCTTAATGCTTAGTCAAGCATAGTATGTTTTATTCTTACAAAGAAACAAGTTGCATATCCAATGATGAAATTAAATTATGAATAGAAAGTGGTCGGTCCTTGGAACAGGATTCATCGTCCTTTTCTTTGGTTCAGGCACTATATTTACATTCGGTTTAATTTTGCCCGAAATGAGCGAGGATCTTGGATGGAGTCGTTCATCAATTACTTTGGCGTTTGCTACGTTTATGGTTGTTTCAGCTTTAGCTATGCCAATCGTTGGTCGCATTGTAGACCGCGGATACGATATTCGGTTAATCCTTTCAGCAGCAATCATATTAGTGGCTATCGGCACAGGATTAATATGGATAATTAATGATTACTGGCAACTGCTTTTACTCTACGGAGTAGTCTTTGCTATAGGTTTCTCCGCATCCTCGATACCAAGTGTAAATGTCATGGTAAGTCGTTGGTGGCCTCAATCACAAGGCATGGCAAATAGTGCAGTCATTGCCGGTATGGGCTTAGGTCAATTGGTGATGATAGCAATATTAACATCAATGATGTTGACTATTGGCTGGAGAAACATATATGGGATTATTGGACTAATCAATCTCATCATAATACTGCCTATTGTTATATTATTTGCTAGGTCAAAGTCTGGACGGCAAAAACCTGATTCAGATATCAGTGAACCAAGTAGCCAGCGAGAACCACCAGATAAACATCTTCCACCAGCAATCCAAATAGACGAAGTTGGTTTTAAATTATGGGCAACTTTGGCTAAATCAAAATATACATGGCTACTTATTGGAATGTTTGGAATATGCGGATTTCAAGATTTTTTTGTTGCCACCCACATAGTCTCATTTGCGAGAGATAATGGCATTGGAAATATCTTAGCTGGCAATATATTGGCTCTAATGGGACTAATGGGATTGGCCGGAGTAATAATATCTGGCTACATGACTGACCGTTTTGGGCCTGCAATTCCAACTATAATTTGTTTTATCGTCAGAACTATTATTTTTGCCCTAATATTGAATTCGCAAAATACGCCGAACATAGTAGTTTTTGCCATGCTTTATGGAAGTACATTTTTAATCACAGCGCCTCTAGTCGTGGTGTTTGCGCAGCAAATCTTTGGTTCAAAACTAATGGGGGTAACAAGCGGCTTCACATCTTCGGTACACCAAGTGTTTGGAGGGTTGGGAGCGTATATTGGTGCCCTTACGTTTGATAACTTTGGCAGTTATAACCTCACATTTATAATTTGCTTTGGCCTGTCTATTCTAGCCATACTTGTTTCATCACAACTCCATCGAGCATATTTAACATCTAAGGCGCAAATGAAAAGCTTTTATGGCAACTCTAAAGAGTCAAGCAATACATCAAGCTCTCGGTAAGTTATTTCATCAGGCTTTGATGTTGGCATACGAACATTAACTGAATTTATAATTCCACGTCGTCTAAGGATTTCCTTGTCTAAATGAAAAGACACATCGAGAGATCTTGTCAAAAGCGATAACAAAGGAGCTATTTTCCTCATGTGCAACATCGCTTCTTCAGGCTTTTGCATTTTCCAATATTTCCAAGCTTTAGTATAGAACTCTATGATTGCACATCCCGGCATTGTACCCGCTGAACCTCTATTTAATTCAGCAACAAAGTTAAGTCCCCAAAAACCTCCAAAAACTATCACATCACTGCCTCCAAGTTTTTTTAATTCTGAAGTCCGCATCACCGTAGGAGGAGTCTCAGCTTTTGCATATTTTGCATACTCGGTCGTTTTAACAATCTCAACCACTACTGATGGCGGTATCGGTGATGTCCAAATATCCTGGATAAATATTGGTATCTGTACATTTTCAGAAATTTCTCTGTAATGCTTAACAGTTATTTCGTTAGGAACCGGAATCATCGTTGGTGGAGTTACCATTAATGCATCAGCTCCAAGTTCCTTAGCTTGCATGCTATAGCTGAGAGCCAATTTTGTCCCCTGTGCCCCAGTGTGCATCACAACATTTACTCTTCCATTAACTTGATCCACTACAGTTTTTAAAACGAGATCTCTTTCGGCTTCGGACATCTTAAAAATCTCACTTCCCATTGCAATTCCAAGTCCATCTGCTCCACTTTCGATCATAAATTCAGTCAATCTTCTCAAATCGTCAATATCAATTTGTGATTTTTTATCAAATGGCATGTATAAAATTGGGTACACGCCAGAAAGATTAGAAGAGGATTTTGATTGATCAGACATGAATTTAATCCCTATAAAGTAAGAGAGCCCGACATGTATAGGTTGCCGGGCTCTCTTCAGTCAATGACAAGTTTTTTAAACGATCCCGTCAGTTCGAAGATCTTTTAGAGCTTGATCAAAGCCTTGTACTGTTCGATCTACGACTTCATCTGTGTGAGCAGCAGATACGACAAAGCACATCCCGTTCCAATCCATTCCGTCAGCTCCGTTTACTAATATTGCTCTTCGAAGTGCACGAGTTTTTTCAAGAGGCATGCTACGATAAATATCTTCAAAAGGCATGTTGCATATACTACGGTCACAATCACAATCATAACCCATATTTACCTGGACTAATGAAGATATGCCATGAGCATGTCCTGTAATTTCATTTTTAGTAAATGCTTCATTAATGCCTTCTTTTAGCCTCAATGCTGCTGCATCAGCTCGTTTGACAACGTCTGTATTCCATATCTCGTCAAGATGGGCTATCCCGGCCACCGCAGCAGTAGGCTGAGCATTGTACGTACCAGCCTGAGCAACTCGTTTTGAAGAATCATGTACCGGGTCTCCGCTGTGAGCCATAACATCCATTACATGTTTCTTACCACCAACAGCTGCCCCAGGTTGTCCTCCAGCCATAATCTTAGCCATTGTAGTTATATCTGGATCTAAATCCCATCTTTCCTGCGCCCCTCCTTTAGACAACCTAAACCCAGTAATAACTTCATCCATAATAAATAGAACATTGTGTTTGCTACATGTTTCTTGCAAATCATGAAGAAATGTTGGGTTTTGTAGTGGAAATGTACCAAAGTGCGCTCCATTACATTCCACTATTACTGCTGCAACATCATTTCTTTGAGATAGAACTTTATCTACAGCCTTTACGTCAGCTGGCAATACAATAATAGTTTCTAACACGGCTTTTGGTATTCCCCCAGTTGATTGACCAGAATCTATAGTGGCATAGTCTTGCCACCCATGAAAATGTTCGTAAAACTTAATTATTTTCTCTTTGCCTGTATACCCGCGGGCTATCCGCATAGCAAGTAAAGTCGATTCGGTACCAGAGGAAGTGAATCTTATTGAATCTAACTTCGGCATATTCCGTTTAACTGCTTCTGCATATCTTGTCTCATGAGTTGTTGCACCTCCCAAATGGGTGCCTTTACCCATTTGTGCACTTATAGCATCCATAACACTCTTAGGATTATGTCCCATAAGCAAGCTGCCATTACCCATGACATAGTCAATTATTTCATTTCCATCAACATCATATTTAAATGGACCGTCTGCCCATTCGTAATATGTAGGGAATGGAGCTGTAAAGCGAGACTGATGAGTAACGCCTCCAGCAAAAGCATTTTTTCCTCTTTCATACCAAGCGGCGGAATTCGCGAACATATCCGCATATTTTTTGTCTATAACGCTCATCGATTTATCCTCCCAGATTTACAATAAAAATCATTTATGTGAATTAATCAATACTTCTTGCCCGTACTATAATCACGTCCAATTTGTGCGTCAAGCAATTTAGTAAAGCTTAGTAAGTTGCCCTTCCACCAGATATATCAAAGACCCCTGCTGTTGTAAAAGAGCATTCTTCTGACGCAACCCAAGTTATAAGAGAGGCTATTTCCGACAACTCAGCCGGTCGCCCTAACGGGATTTTGGAGATCATATAATTAACGATTTCAGCTGATGTCTGTTCTAAAATTTTAGTACGAGCGACCGCAGGCGTTACACAATTAACCCGGATTCCTGTGTCACATAATTCCTTTCCAACAGACTTAGTTAACCCAATAACTGCTGCTTTAGTGGACGAATATGGAACCATCTTTGGATTGCCTTCCTTGCCTGAAATAGAAGCCACATTAACAATTCTGCCATAGTCTTTCTTTAACATTAATGGTATTGCTTTTTGGCAAAATAAATATGTAGCTCTCAAATTAGTACGGTAAACTCTGTCTAGTTCACTAACAGGCAAGTCCCATACTGTACCAGGATCGCCTGTAATGCCAGCATTATTTATCAATACATCTAGTCTGCCCCACTTCTCTTTTGCTGCTTTTACAGCGTTTTCAGCAATAATTTCATCCGATACGTCTCCTATAACTAGAATTGCATCCATACCTAATGCGTTGAATTCGGCAACAGACTGTTGTCCCAATTCATCATTTATATCAACAATAATTAACTTAGATCCCTCTGTTCCTAACCGTTTAGCAACAGAATATCCTATTCCCGTTGCTCCACCAGTAATTAAAGATACTTGGTCGTTAAATCTTTTATTCATTGCTTTCACCCAATTGATATCTATGCTCTATGTTTTTAATGGATCGGACAAATAAATATAGCGGTTTCTTGATGCCATGAAAATGTTGAGGTTTGATTATCATTCTCTGAGATAGCTGAACTTGACTCTAGTCGTCTGTTTTCATTCAATGCAGCTTCAGAAATAGAATATGCGGAGACAAAAATTAAAAATACCATTAACGTAACTAAAAGAATTGGATAAATTACCGGTATGGTTTTCAACTATCTTAAGACCATCCATTTTCTGGTGGGTAAATTGGGTAACCTAGGGCGGCAGTATTTGGCACAAGCCCTTCAGTTAAACGCTGAAAATGAGGATGCCATTCCTTGAAATGCGATGTTTCTTGATGGGCTTCAAAATCTTGCTCTGTTTTATAAGTTTCAATAAACCAAATTACTTCCGAATCAGCATTATCTTGAACTACATCAAAACTAATGCACCCAGGCTCATTAGATGCCCCTAACGCATTTGATTTCAATAATTCGAGGAATTCTTGCCGTACACCTTTCTTAAGCTTCACGGCATTTATAACATAAAACATAGTCGATTTTCCTTTTACAAATTAATTTATGGAATTAACTCTTTATAAATTCAATTTCACTGTTATTGACGATAGCCTATAGTCGCATCAAGTAATTCAATGAATTTCGGTTCACTGATAGCTCCAACCCATCTATTCGCTACTATACCGTTGCCATCAACAAAAAACGTAACAGGCAATCCTATAACACCATAATCTATCGTTATTGAACCTGTTTTATCAGGACCGTTTATGTATTCGATACCAAATTCATTCATGAATTCATTAGCATCATTAATACTGTCTTGAATATTCACGCCTACAAAAACCACTGATGGGTTTAATTTGATCGAAAACCTCTGAAGTATTTCCGCTTCTTCTCGACAAGGCAAACACCAAGACGCCCAAAAATTAATAACGATAGGCTTGCCAATGTTATCAGCTAACGTAAATTCAGCGTCATCGAAAGTGTTAATTTTAAAATCAGGCGCCGGTTTACCTACTATATTAATACCACTTTGGCCTGTTACTGATGACCGATTTGCTAAACCATAAGCAAGCAAAGAAATAAGAATCACAAATAAAATAAAGATTAGACTGAAACCGATTATTTTATTTCTGGTTAATGTCATGAAGTCAATTTAGAATTAATACGATATAAAGATTTTAAGTAAGAACCTGTTTGTATGTCTAATTAGGTGCTCGGCAATATCCAAATAGCCAAGAGCAAGAATTTATTTAAGTGAGGTTAATACAAACTTATGTCATCAATTAAAACAGTAAATATAACTTGCATAATACTTGTGTACGTCATAGCGGCCTCACTAAGTTGTGATACGAGCCAAAACTTAGAAGTAGAAACGGTCATAAACGAAGAGTTACAAACGGATCAACACATCGAATCGAAGAATGTGGTCAATATTGGCACAAAAGTAGGCAATCAAATACCTGACTTTACAATTGTTTATGAGGATGGAACTGAAATTACATCTGCCTCTCTGATTGCAAATGGCAAACCAGTGTTTATGTTTTTTGCGGCTACCTGGTGTCCTAGCTGCACTAGAGAATTACATGAATTAAAGGAAATATATCCTGAATTCTCGAATGATATTGAATTCATCACTATTGGAGTAGACCCAACAGAGTCAATAGAGACACTTGCCCAATATAAACATCAAATCGGCCAGCCGTGGCCAATAGCAAAACCTATAGGACCAATGATCAGTGATCTTAAAATCTTGAGTCAATCTGCGAAAGTCGCATTTAACTCTAATGGAATTATTACCTACAGAGATGGTTATGGTAAAGGAAATAGAACGGTCTGGAGGGAATGGATGGAAAACAACGGAGAAGGGTTTTAATTGTTTATGGAGCGGAAGACGGGATTCGAA
>DBZU01000028.1:0-487 GCA_002311285.1 Dehalococcoidia bacterium UBA1152
GCTTCAGAAATCGTTTTAGAAGCTGATCGTATACACTCCAAGCTACTATATCTATCAACAACATCAACTTTAAGTTGTTTATACGTCCTTTTGAGCGAAACACTTCGCTGTGTATTTCGTAACACTTCTCTCTAACTTTTCCAGTCAGATGTTGCAATCGCACGCGTAATCTTAATCTTCGATACCAGTATGGTGTTGCTAGTAGATTCGTATCCTGTTGATCCTGCTTATCTCGGTGCTTAGATAATGCCTTTCCCACAGTACTCATTATTGGCTCGTCTTCATATTCTGATAACGTTCTTCTATAGATCCTGTTAGCTATATCCTCCCTCGCCTCATCGTTACTCAGCAGGCTTTTCAACAAAATATAGCATTCCTCGGGACTTCTAAATGTTGGCAACTCAGCATCCGAGTACAGCAACTCTATACCGGGAGCATATTCAGACACACAAACTGTTCTACAAAGTCCCACTTCTATTATTCTCCC
>DBZU01000028.1:810-2044 GCA_002311285.1 Dehalococcoidia bacterium UBA1152
CACTGCATCAATACCCTTTTCGATGTATTTAAGTCTAGATAATGGATCTGCAGTTAGTACAAGATCACATGATGTCGCAGTAATTGAATTAAAGCTATGGAGCGAAAGGTCATCAAACGTAACGAGAACCTTTTGGACAGACTGATTAATTCCAGAAATAAATTCCACATCGATGCCATAAAAAAAATCTATGGAAAAAAATATCACTCTGACCGACGAATCAGCAATAATTCTATTGAGTTCATCAGATAACATTCTGTAACCACTGCGATTTATTATTGCGTACGCATCGACACATATCAGATTGTAAGACAGACTAAGTTTTCTTCTTAAATGTTCGCTCCATCTGCGAGGAGATTTTTCTAGAAGAATGCACACTGGTTTCTTGCTTAGGTCGCCCAATTCTATCAATTCTAAATCCTATTCTTTAATCGTCTCACTGTGGATTACTTTTCTATGCAGACCTTTTTCCGTAGTTCGGCGAAAAAGTTGGTTGTACTATACTGCTCCAATTGATAATCATAGGTGTCCAGCGGTACAATTCCACGCTTTCTAATTAGATAAAGCCTATAATCATATTTTGACAACACGTCATAAATATCTTTTAGTGTAGTATTTGTCTCGATACTGGCAGAGCCAAGTTCAAACTGCAGGCATTTTATTTTCCGTAAAGATAAAGTGTTCTGGGCTCCCTTTATAACATCTAGTTCATGTCCTTCAACATCTATCTTCAATAAGTCTATTTCACTAATCGTATACTCACTCACAACTTCATCTAAGGTTCTGATAATCACCTTCTCAGTATAATCAGGATCAATAACATCCAATGGCGTTAATGATGCAATACGTGCATACTGACCCTCTTTGTACAACAATTGACTCTGCGACTTACATCCTAATCCATAATTTAGCTTAAAGACTTGACTCATCCCTGCGAACTCTACTTCCAGTAGGTGAAAGGTCTCACGAGATGGTTCAAAAGAGAAAACCCGACTGCTAGGATACAACTCTAATATCGCAGAGGTATACTCTCCCCGATTCGCACCAACATCAAAAATTGTCATAGGTTTTTGAACATCGTCACCAAGGAAAAGACGCGCTGCTTTCAATTCACCACTAGTCCTGACTCGTGCGCCTGAGCCGAATCCTTGAGAAGATAATAAAACACGCACCAGCTTCATAACAAACCGAAAAGGGAGAAGAGAGAAAATTAACTCTACACATGTTCTAAGAA
>DBZU01000028.1:2293-3198 GCA_002311285.1 Dehalococcoidia bacterium UBA1152
TTGCACCTAAAGCTAATGCTTCCCATGTTCTATGACAGTCTAACCCATGTCCCGGCAAAGACATTACAAACTCATAGGTGCCATATTTTCTCCATACGCTTTGAAGTGGTATGCGGTTTTTAGGACTATCAACAATTCCAGCCAGTCGGCCTGTATTTATACCGTCACGTAGCTCATCTCGCGTTTCGGTTAACAACCCACGCGGTTCACCGACAAGATCTCCAAGATCCGGTTCAAGATGGACATCACTCCATACTCGCGGTACTCGATCTTTGGCAATTGAAGAACTCTTAATCGCTAATCTAAACAATTCGGCTTTGACCTGAGTTCTTGCCCATCTACCAATAGGGGTATGCAAATCAATTCCGATTGGTAACGATCTTAGCTTTGGATGAGGTGAAGGAGTCACCAAATTTTGGCTATACCAAACTTTAATGTTTGTATCATTAATAATCTTTTGAACAACATCGCCAGGTAGTCCCGTAGGAATAGTTCTATCACCGTCAGTTGTTATCAACGCAACAGGACCCGACAATTTACCGACCACATCCCTTGCGAATATAACTAAATCGCCTGGCGCACCATTTTCGAATTCTGGTTTTGGTGGATCCGAACCCAGTCTTAACCATATTATTCCCCGTTTTCCCACTAATCTTTTTAGAGACTGGATCCTGTATCTCGTCGGATAAGCTGGATAAGCATAATTATTGTCACCCGACCAATCGGCCACTGAATACCACCCTTTACTCCATAAGATGTTAGGATTTTCTGGAGGGTATTCCCACCTCCTCAGAATCAACGACCGAAGTCTTGCGATTAATATTCTTGTGAGCATTGCTACGGCCAATCTATATCGAAGTCGCTAAACAGATCTCTTTAGCCAAGCTTCGATGATCCCTACAGTT
>DBZU01000028.1:3316-6789 GCA_002311285.1 Dehalococcoidia bacterium UBA1152
TTTACTAAACCCTTTACTAGCTCTTAATATTTTCCAAAACTGATCCTGTAGCTCTTTGTCCAAACTATGATTAACCCACTCTCCATTTATCCTATCAACTATTTCAACAACAACATCTTTGATTTCATCTGAAGATAGATCAACGATAGTTATTCCTTTCTCGGAATAACTGCTACTGTTAGCATAGCTATGTTCAAGCATTTCTTCTAACGATAGATACTGGTTAGTCTCTTTCCAAACTAATTTTTTGAATGCCGTTATATTATTTACAAATGACACATAGTCGATCGCTGGTAGGAAATTGACATAGACCACTGGTTTCTTAAACACATTGGTAACAATATCCGTTCCGGTTCCCGTACTTATTGCAAATTGACATCTTGCCATGAGCCAAATATCGAGAAAATCGTTGCGTTGTTCGGAATTCGCATAATCAATTATGTTTGGGTGCTCAACATCGAATTGATCTTCTACATTTTTCCCCATTCTAATAACAAAATAGTTCCTTTTTGCTAGCTCTAGAGCAGTACTCCGATAAGTGTTAATCGATGAGTTACGGAAAGAATGATACGACCAATCAGGCCCAGGAATATTGTCCGATAGGTATGCCTGATCTCTTACAATGAGACAAACAAACGTGCCTAACATACAACCAATTGATTTCAAGTATGCATAACCTATCTCTTCCTCTGCACTGCTGAACTCTATGGGAATTTCACTTTCTGGCATTATCCCAATCAGATCTCTAGATCCGCTAACATCTCGGGCAGGTAACAAGGTTTGCCTCTTTCCAAAGGGAATCAGTCGATTAGCATCATACAAATATTTATAGAAGCGACTGATACGTACGTACTTACGCGACAGCTCAAAAAAATAGTTGTTTGCCTGCTCTTTCTCGCTACCAAACAAATCTAAGGGATGATTCTTGTCGGCACATCGCATCCGATTAGTCAAATAGAATACGACATCAAACACGAAGTGGCCGATTCTATCTGTACTAAAATAACCGTAGCGAATAAGCACGAACGGTTGCAATAACCTTGACAAGACTACAATGGGAATTGCAATTAACGTGAGTCCCGTAGCTGTAATTCTTCCGCTCATTTTAGCTAAGAGAGCAAAACTATTCTTACAACGTTTTCCCCCATCACAATCATTTTGAGATAACAACATTATTTAGCTCAGCGTTGCTAATCTTAATTTGGCAAGAATTCTTCCCTATCCTTTTGTACTTACAATTTTCTTCCAGATACTTTCGATTACACGCATATCATCTAGGCTATGTTCACCACTTGCCGAATTAATGCTGCCAGATAGTACGCTATCCACAAATTTGTCGGCTTGGCGTTGAAATGCCCATGACCAGCCAGCTTGTAGGTTCTTGTGCTCGATCGTGCCATCTGATTTTTCTAGAATAATACCTACTATTGCGGATTGATTTTTTAGAAATGCCGGCGGCAATTCTATTCGTATTCGCCCTTTTTCAAATATGACTTCTATTCCTTCTTCCCAATACTTGTTTGTATCTAGGTGGGCAAACTCAAAGACCCCAGGACATTTAATGCAATCCAATATTACGCTACCTGAAGCACCGCGATAATCAACATACTCTACTGACGGAGTACACCCAATGAGATATCGTATTAAATTGATGTCATGAACAAAAACATTGAGAAATCTTTCGTATTCTTTTTCTAGTTCTTTTGGTAACCAACCTGGGGCAATCGGTGCCAGCCTATGACGGGGAGCAGGTTCCTCAGTTTTAATGTCGCCATCTATACTGCAATAGTCACCTCCTCCAAAACAATAGCTCCTAAAAAAGAGAACTTTACCTAATTCGCCGCTAACTAAAACATCGTCTAGCGTCTTCTTTGCAAGTTGTACACCCTGATCATGCCTTCGCATGAAGCCAGTTACATAGGCCACGGATTTTTTGGCAGCAACTGCAACAAGTTTTTGGCCTTGCTCCAAAGTCGGAGCCATCGGCTTCTCAGTAAATACCGGCAATCCACGCTCGAGTATATCCATTGCTATCGACGCAGTATGCTCTCGCCTCACGATAGCAACTACGGCGTCCAGTTCGCAATTTTCAATTAGTGAAATGTGGTCATCGTATTGCGCTTTGATATTGTATTTTTGGCATACATCTCGCCCCAATTTTGGCCTTAACTCGGCGAGGCCAACAATCTCTACTTCTGGCAACTGAACATAATTAGCTAGATGTGCGACTTGACCTACAAATCCAGATCCGACCCATCCCAATTTAAGCTTTTTCATAATACCGAATCTACAATGTCATTCCACCTAAATTTTGGTGGCCTACTACTTCAAACTAGCGTACATATTTGAACGGTGTTTCAAAGAGGTAATAACACGAAATTGTTATTATTTGGTGGGAGACAATGTAACTAACTCTGGCAAGGGAATGATAAAAGTCCCTTTTTCTTCTAGATATCTTTGATGGCGTTCGACAATTTTATCCTTATATCTCCATGCCAAAATTACCACATTATCTGGCTTGTCCACGTATATCTGACTTGACGGGTATACTTTGATATGCATACCCGGACTGTAAAGGCCCTGTTTAGCATCAAAGTCATCGACCAAATAATCGTACATCCCATCCATTTCGTAGTGGTACATTAGAGTTGTTGATGTAGCAGAGGCCCCGTAACCTACGATTGAACTACCCTCACGTTTGAGTCGCTCCCTTAATTCTAAGAACTCAGTCTTACCTTTATTGATCCTTTTTTTGTACTCATCAAAGACTTGCTGCGTATGAAACCCTTCTTCAGTTTCACGATCTATCCAATACTGAACAGAGTCACTGACTACTCGTTTACCTCCTTGTAATTGGAGGACCACTCTCATTGATCCTCCTTTTGTATCGTTAGGATCGATATCAATTATTTGCAATCCTAATTTTTCAAAGTACTGCTTCAGAGGTTTCACCGTAAAATATGAATAATGTTCATGATACGTAAAATCCCACACATTATTTTGAACTTGTGAATAAAAATAAAACGTTTCAAAAAAGAATAGCGAGTCTTTATCCATTAATAGTTTAATGTTCTGTATGAAACTTGTTAGATCATCAGTGTCAGCTACTAGATTATTAGAGGTTACTATATTGGCTACGCCGTAATCTTTTCTTACCTGGCGAGCCAATCCTTCGGTAAAGAATTCTGGAAGGGTCTCTACTCCCAACTCAGTCGCTTTTTCCGCGATGCCTGGCATTGGATCAATACCTAGAACATCCATACTTAATTCTTTAAAGCAGTTAAGCAAACATCCATCATTACTTCCAATATCGACTACGAGTCCTCCCCTATCAGGTTTATAGTTCGCCATAACAGCATGAGCACAAGCTCTAAAGTGACTATCCAGACCTAGAGTCGAGGCTGTTTCATAAATATAATTTAGGTAAACCTCTTCCGCATCGATAACACAGCCAAGCTGGGTATGCCCACATT
>DBZU01000028.1:6908-8922 GCA_002311285.1 Dehalococcoidia bacterium UBA1152
AAACGGCAATCTTTGCGATGATAATATTTCATACTGATTAGTCCACTGTGTAAAACCAGACTTTCGAACACCTATAATTATAATAGCGCCCAAAACAAACAGAGAGTATTAAAACGTTGCCGATTCATAATCTGCTTGTGATTCAAATTCATGGAACAGCGTTATGACATAACTGATCTGTTCGCTCGTAAGCTTTTCATGAGATGGTATTACGAGACTAGTATCGAGAACCTTTCTTGCTACAGGTACATCAACACGATATTTCCGATAGGCGCGTGCATCACATACTAAAGGTTCGTGCATAATTTTTGTCTCGACTCCATTAGCCTCAAGAAACAACTTCAACTGATCTCGATAATTGGTTCGCACAACATATACGTACCTGCCGTGTACCTCACCTTTACTGATTCTTTGGTGTTGAACTGATCTTGGTAACTCCTCGTTGTAGCGTCTAGCGATAGACTCGCGTGTCTGCTTTCTCTTATCTAGCCGGTCCATCGCTACAAGCAGTAACGCTGCGTTTATTGTGTCCATTTTATGATTAAGCGCAATCACACGACAATCATTAGTTATCAACTTTTTTGGATCAGAAGTTGTTCCAGCATGTCTATACTGTTTCAATCTATGGTATAGAGCTTCCTCGTTGGTCACTACCACTCCACCTTCACCGTAGCCGCCTAAGCTCTTCATGGGGTTCATACTAAATCCGGCAGCTATCGAAAAGCTTCCGGCCAATCTACCATTCAAGCTAGCCCCGAATGCCTGCGCAGCATCTTCTATCACCAATAGGTTGTTTTTCTTTGCAACTTCCCCAATTCGTTCCATATCACACATATGACCAGCATAATGGACTGGAACTATTGCTTTTGTTTTAGATGTTATGTTCGATTGAACAGAAGATGGATCTAGATTGAAATCTTCTCTAACATCAGCAAACACTGGTACCGCTCCACAAGACCGTATCGCATTTGATGATATGATCCACGTCAAAGGCGTTGTTATAACTTCATTACCTCTTTTTATTCCAGCAACTTTAAGCGCTAAATATAGGGCGCTACTACCTGAATCAACGCCTACCGCATATTTAGTACCAATATAGTTCGCAACCCGACTCTCAAGCTCATCAACCTCAGGACCTAAGAAGAGTCTTCCATGAGTCAAGACCTTCTCAAAAGCAGTTAACAACTCCTTTTTTAATTCTGAATCTTGTACTCTTAAATCGAAAAATGGCACACGCATTAGATATTCACTGATAACGTTTTTCGTATTATCTGGTTGTTTTTCTTTTTAGTGACCTGACAAAATCCGCTGCACTATCGTGATCGGTCTCTGTCGGACTCCATTCGGCATATTTAGTCCCTGTTTTCACGAACGGTCCTTCAATTATTTCTAAGAATACCAACCACTCCGAATGGATTAGTAAAGTATGAATTATTCCTGGACCGGTACGTTGGTAAAAGTGTTTACCTGAATTATAGGCTCCCATCTCTAACCGTTCTTTAATATTTCCACATTTATCAAATATGATGTAATCCAGATCACCGCCGAGAACAAGTATCGATTCTGATTTTTCAACATGCATATGGGGGCGTACATAGGCATGTCTTGGATGCACTATAAACATCTGATGGAGCGGTTCATCTTCCACCTGATGAACACAAAATCGTATTCTATTTCTACTATTTTTCTCCGCCGCTCTAACTAGTTGCTCAATGTTTTGCCTAGTAAGGCTAAGCGATTTATTGGTGTTAAATATTACCTCGGGATTATTTATTCCTTGTTGATTGTTTCTGTTCATAGATCAGTATTGCTTTCCCATATCGATAAACATTGCAGAACCAACTACTATGTCGTGAACTCTGATACCTATTTACTACTACTTTGTGCTAAATACAACTAGCAGAGAAATAAGTTGCTCTATGCGATGACAGTAGAGAGGTGTACCTCTATTTTGGCTACTTCTAGTTCTTTTATCACACTCGTTTTACTCAAAATATATAAATTCGTAGTCGCC
>DBZU01000023.1:0-14378 GCA_002311285.1 Dehalococcoidia bacterium UBA1152
GACGAAATAGGCAAAATAGACTTGCCTTTTAATTATGTGAATCATAAGAGACCGTCAAGGTAATTCAGAGAATGATTACTCCATCCAACAATTTAACGTACACTTCTTTGGATGCCCTTAAACAGAATCCCAATTATTGAGATCCATACTTTTTTTAGATTAGAGGTTATTGAGGTAAATAGTTAGCTGTACCCTACAACGGGGGGTATACTTCACTGTATAGATTTGTTATGGTTTTTTGAGCCACTTTTTGAGCCACTTTTTCAAAAAAGCTAACGCTAAATTAAGCTAATCCCCGATTGAAAGCCAAGTATAAACCGTAACATTATTATAGTTTAAAAGAGGTACTATGGATCGATTTACAGAACATACAGGAATAGTAGCCCCCATGGATAGGATCAACGTAGATACTGACCAAATAATTCCGAAGCAATTTCTTAAACGAATCCAAAGAACAGGCTACGGACAATTTTTATTTAATGATTGGCGTTTTAAGGAAGATGGATCTCTTAATCCGGACTTTGAATTAAATAAAAGTGGCTATCAAGGAGCATCAATACTTGTGGCAGGAGCAAATTTCGGGTCAGGGTCGTCACGTGAACATGCCGCCTGGGCATTAAAGGAGTATGGATTTAAATGTATCATCGCTCCCTCTTTCGCAGATATTTTTTCTAACAATTGTTTTCAAAATGGGATATTACCTATAACACTAGCAGAAGATCGTGTTGCTCAAATTATTGAAAAAGCTAAAAAACAAACAGGATACACATTAAGTGTAGACTTAAGATCGTTGAAAATTTGGGATAAGGATGAAGAAATTGTATCCGACTTCGAGATCGATGATTTTCGTAAACACTCTTTAATCAATGGCTTGGATGACATTGGAATAACTTTGCAAGATGAGAATAGTATTTCTGATTTTGAAAAAATGAGACATCCACATGGTGGTGTTCTGACTGCTGAGAACTGATCAAAGTAATATTTTCTACTAAAGTTTTATTAGACTTCAATCAACATGAGCATCTTGCTCATGTTCCTCACGGTGAATCTGTTCCAAGGATTTAGTTTCTTGTAGTTTAAACCCAGGCCTTTCAATAATAGAGGCTTTTGTTGGGTTGGAATCGGGCAATCTGTAAGATGGAGAATTTAGGTCTGATGTAATTTTTAACTGGTTATCAAACTTACCGACGAGTCGAAATTTACGATAACGCCTTCTTGATCTACGAAAATTGGACCAATTACCGATATCAGTCAAATGAGTTAGTATCATTCTGCGTAGCTGTCTGGCTGCGCCGTCAGGGCTTTCGTGAGCCGCCCCTAGAGGTTCTCCTACAACTTCATCAACAATATTTAATTCAAGACAATCATTTGCTGTTAGCCTTAGAGATTCAGCAGTCTCTTCAGTTGTAGCAGATTTGTCATACATTAGGTCTGTAGCCTCTTCTGGCGACATTACAGTATAGATAGCGTTTTCCATCATCAATACTCGGTCTGCAATTGCAAAAGCTAACGCTCCCTCGCTCCCTCCCTGTCCAATAATAGCTGCTATAGTTGGAACGTTTAATGAAGCCATTACTGACATCGTTGAAGCAATAGAATTGCCTAGGCCTTGTTGTTCGGATCGAAATCCAGAGTTAGGGCCAGGTGTGTCAATTATGGTAATAAGTGGAATTTCAAACTTGTCTGCTATCCTCATAAGACGTACTGCCTTACGGAACCCTGCAGGCGAAGTCATGCCGTAATTGGTTTCATCCGAGTCGTCAGATCCTCTTTCCTGGCCTATTATCATCACGGTTTGCCCGCCTAAATGACCTAGTCCTCCAATAATGGCTTGGTCCTCACCAGAAGCACGGTCTCCTTTTAATTCAAAGAAGTTGAACACGATACGCTCTATGTAATCGATTGATGTTGGTCTTTTTGCGTGTCGTGCCAAACCAACAGATTGCCAAGCCCTTTGTTTTGGCAACGGTGTTTGGTTTTTCTTGGTTTTTTTGCGATAACTAAGCCTAAATTCTGGATTAGTTAAATCTAATAACGTAGCAAGAGTTTCATTTAGATCAGTACGATCGACAACTCTATCTATCATGCCATGAGTCAATTGCGCTTCTGCATTATTTACTGATTGAGAGCCAGGGTCAGAGTCAGATGCAGATTCTTTAATAGTTCGGGCTGATGAAAAACCAACTATAGCACCCGGCTCGGCTAAAGTTATATCAGCTAAATTTGCTAGGCTGGCAAAAGCTTGCCCAGTGGTTGGATTCGCCAAAACAGATATTAAAGGCAATTTTTTTTCGGAAAATCTTCCAGCCGAAACGGTGGTTTTAGCCATCTGTAGTAAGGAGAGTAATCCTTCTTGAATACGAGTTCCACCACTAGTTAATATTGCAACCAACGGCAATTTGCGCCTTGAAGCATATTCAAAGGCTAAAGCAATTTTTTCTCCAACTACTACGCCAATTGAACCTCCCATGAATCCAAAATCTAAAACTATTAGTGTGGTTGCACTACCACCGATTGAACATGTTCCTGTTACAGCTGCTTCATGTAAGCCAGTTCTGCGTTGATCTTCATATATTCGTTGCCGATAGGTTGACTTAGAGGAGAATGAGACAGGGTCCAATGAAACGATGGATCGATTTATTTCTTTGAAACTACCTCGATCAACTAGGCTTTCAATTCTATCCCTTGCCGATAAACCGTAATGAAAGTTACATCCTGGACAAACGCGAAATTGTTGGTAAAGTGGCAAGTCGACTAGAACTATACCGCACACCAAACACGTTTCACGTAGGTCTGCATCCACATGGGCTGGCTGTGACTGTTCTTCATGAGAACTTAAAAGAAACCTAAGAAGGCTTGATAGTTTTCGAACCATTTTCTTTGTGTTTACTTACCAGGAAAACCTAAGGGTTGATGTTTTGTCATTACGCAGTAATGTGAGCGATCAGTTTATGCGTAACTTATCGAATTATAACATCACGTGATTTAGACCCATCACTTGGCCCTACTATACCCTGCTCTTCTAATTCGTCCATAAGTCTCGCTGCCCTTGGATAACCAATTCGCAAACGTCTTTGCAAAAAAGAAGTAGATAACTTACGCTCGGTGTTAGCTAAGGCAACAGCTTTGCCCATCAATTCATCTCCACCTGGTTTACTGCTGTCGTTATCGAATTCGGCGGAATCCTCTATTATGTCCAGAGCCATATCTGGCAAAGGAGGCCAAGTTGTATTCCTCCAGTATTTGACTAATTGATTTATCTCAGCGTCTGATATAAACACCCCTTGTACTCTCCTGGCTCGCGAAGCATCAATGGGCTGGTACAGCATATCTCCTCGTCCGAGGAGTTTTTCTGCACCAATGCTGTCTAAAATGGTCCTGGAGTCAATTTGGGATGTGACTCCAAATGCGATTCTACTAGGAAAGTTGGCCTTGATTAGTCCAGTTAAAACATCAACTGACGGACGTTGGGTAGCAATTATTAAATGTATACCTGTTGCCCTTCCTAGTTGAGCGAGTCTACAAAGAGATTGTTCAGCTTCTACTGATGAATTCATCATCAAATCTGCCAGTTCATCAATCACTACCACAAGGTATGGCATTTTCTCTTTTGATTTGGAATTGTACGCAGAAATATTCCTTACTCCAGATTGCTCCATGTGTTTATATCGTTTCAGCATTTCGTTAATGAGAGCTTTTAATAATGGTACAACTTGTCCGGTTTCTACAATAACTGGAGTCAGGAGATGAGGGATTCCGTTAAAAGGAGTCAATTCTACTCTTTTTGGATCTATTAGCAAAAGACGTAATTGTGAAGGTGAATTTTCACTAATGAGACACGATACTATAGTGTTTAGGCACACGCTTTTACCACTTCCTGTTGCCCCAGCAACTAATAGATGAGGCATCTTTGCTAAATCCAAGACTACATTGTCTCCACCAGTACTTTTACCTAAAGCTATCGGTAGACCTCCAGTTTTAGATAATTTTCTGAAATTGTTGTCATCCATAACCGAACGAATAGTAACTAAAGAAGGATTCGAATTAGGCACTTCAATTCCAACAAGGGAAGTCCCTAGAACTGGGGATTCGATTCGAATAGACGATGTCTGTAGTGCGAGCGCCAAGTCTTTTTCACGCTGCATGATTGTGTCAACCTTGACACGTGTTTTCGATTCAACTTTTTTCCGAACTATTTTTCCAGACTCATCCAATATTGGCTTACCAGAGGCGTCAGTCACGTTTTCTTGTTTATATCGTCTTATCCAGCCCGGTTCAATTCCATACATAGTTACGGTTGGTCCCGGCCTTGTCATTTTGACTTCCACTTCAACGCCGTAATCATTTAAAGTTTGTTGTATTTTTTTTGATGTTTCAGCCATTTCTGCTGGAGATACTGTTTCGGTGGGAGTATTGACCATAATCGTACGTTTGGGCAAAACCCATAATTTATCCCATTTGTCTAATATTGGCAGACCCTTGACGAGCAAAGCTTGTTCAAGTTCATTTTCATTTCCAACTTCTTCATTCCACAAGAGATTGACCTTTCCGCCTTGCTCATCGACAAGATTTCCGCTTGTTTGCATATTAATTGCTGGTTCATCTGCAATAACAGAAGGTGATTCAATTCCTTGGGCTATTAAAGCCCCAGGTTGTTCGTCGCTATCAGCTTGTATGTCTTCCATTAAGTCCATTTGTGATTTAATTGACTCACTAGAATTGGAAATGGAGCCTGTTAACATTTCAGGGAACATATCTTTCGGTTTACTGATTGATATAGAAGAATAGATTTGTCCGAAAAGAAGTTTGATAAGTTTTGCTTTAGTAGCAAAACCTTTGTAGAGATATATAGACGATATTTGAGTTATTTTCCAAGAAACTAAGACCAGTTTTGAAATACCATAATAACTGGGCTTAGGAAACAAAATACTAATACAGCATAAAGATAGAACTATTGTCATAACTATAGCAAGTATAGAGTTATCGTTAGTGATTAATGATCCAATACGTCCTCCCAATGACACCTCTCCATCAAGCGTAAACATGCGTAAGGATGAATCGAATCCTGGATGAGAAATAGATAAAAGTGATATGGCGGCTATTACGGCAACCAGCATGGCACTCCATATGGCCAAATTCTGTGTGTTTAAAAAACTTTTGGTTCTATACAGGGTAATTAGAAAGACCAACAACCATAGTGCAACGGGCACAACACCGAAACCAAGCTGAAATAGTATTTCTGATTGAATGGAAAAATACCCAGTTGTGACAGTGTTATTGAATATAAATCCGATGATTATCACGAGAACAATAAGTGCCAAAACACAACCAGCGATATAGCCACCTTGGTGCCTCGGTAACAATTTGTTGAAATTGTAAGTCAGTTTGCCATTCATATTGCAGGCTTATGCATACCACGAATAGTGATAAATAAAAGGTTTACTATTGAAATCCTAATCTACTGGTTGCACTAAGACTAAAACCACTGGCCTTTTCCTGGTCTCTTTGTAGAGCATCTCAGTAACCAAACGGGTAACATCTTCTTTTATGTTGTACCAATCTAATACTGAACCCGTATGATTTTCCAGTGCAAAATGTACCACTTGTGAAGTTTTTTCTACTAGATCTTCAACTTCATTTAATTCTGGAAAGCCATATGCAACGATATTAGGTGCACTCAGAAAGTCTGCTGTTTGACTTTGTAAAGTTATACTTATTGCCACGAGCCCAGACTTAGATATGCGATTTCTGGACTGGAGTTGGAAATCAGAATCCTGCCAAGCCTTTTGCCCAGATATGAAAACAGGTTCCAGAGGTATGTAGTCTGTTATGCTTGCTTGTTTCGAATTGATGTCCGCCACATATCCGTTTTCTAAAATCAATATATTGTCAGGAGTGAGTCCAACGGTTTGCGCTAATTCAGCATTTGCAACCAAGTGACGGTATTCTCCATGAACCGGAATAAAAAACTTGGGACGAACTATGTTCAATAGGAGCTTTAATTCCTCTCGTGCAGCATGTCCATGCACGTGAACGTTAGCGTTACGGCTTGAGAAAACCGTCGCTCCAAGTCGCAATAAATCATCAATGGTTTTAGCCACCAGAGATTCATTCCCTGGAATTGGGGAGGATGACAGAATCACAGTATCGCCAGGAACTATGCTTATTTCCTTATGGTCGTCCCGAGACATTCTTACAAGCGCGCTTGTCGGTTCACCCTGTGTTCCAGTTGCTAATAGAATTATTTTGCTGCCTGGAAGTTTTATTGCTTGTTTAAGGGAAACAATTATTTCCGGTTCTGCGTGTAAGTACCCCATCTTAATAGCCATTTTAAGATTGTTGCGCATACTCTTTCCTACCACAGCCACTTTACGATTATGCTTATGTGCGCTATCCAGTACTATCTGCATCCTGGAAATTAATGATGCGAATGTAGCGACGATAACCCTTCCTTGTGCCTCGGCTATATTCAAGTCTATTGGGCCCTGTATAGTTGATTCAGAAGGCGTATATCCGTCTATTTCTGCATAGGTTGAGTCCGCAAATAGTATTAGCACGCCGTCTGCAGCTAATCGGGATAAAGTGGCAAAATCAGTTTTGTAACCATCTATCGGCGTATGATCTATTTTAAAGTCGCCTGTGTGTACAATCGCACCGGCTGGGGTTTGAATTGCTATTCCCATTGAATCAGGAATAGAATGGCATACTCTAAAAAATTCTATTTCTATTTTCCCAATCATAAAAGGAACATTAGGTTCCACAATATTCAATACACATTGTTGTAAAAGTCCGTGTTCGCGCAGTTTTACATTTATTAGCCCATTAGTTAGTCTTGACGAATAAACTGGGACATTCAGCTCGGACAATACATAAGGCAAGGCCCCAATATGATCTTCATGGCCATGAGTTAACAATATAGCCTTAACACGATCCTGATTTTGTATGAGATAACTAATATCTGAGATTACAAAGTCTACCCCTGGCATATCGCTACTGGGGAATAAGACTCCAGCGTCGATAACAATGATTTCATCGAAAATTTCGATGACCATCATATTTCGACCAATTTCCCCAAATCCTCCTAGCGGTACTATACGGATATTATGAAGTTCCTCCAATTGATATTAACCTGTAATCCGTCAGATAAGTCGTTGCTGTTTTATATTTTTAGATACTTTTTGTTGGGTATCGGAGGGCTCTTTAGGAGTTGAAGTGTGGTTTGTATTAAATTCTAAACTTAATTGCAAATCCTCTTGATCTTTAGAAGTTTTTGCATCGATATCTGAGTTAAAATTACTTATTAGTGATGAAATATTCTGGAAATCTTCTTGTAAAGCGGGTCTAAGGCGTGGGTTATGTAAAGTTGCTGCAGGATGGTACACTGGAAAAATTGTACGATTCTTCCATCTCCTAGGTTTTCCGCGTACTCGGCTAATTAATTCCCCGGGGAAAAAATTTCCTAATGAATGTCGTCCAAGAGTGACAATTATTTCTGGGTCTATAATAGACATTTGTTCTTCTAAATACTTCCAACAGCGATCAATTTCTTGTGGATTAGGATCACGGTTGTTTGGTGGCCTGCACTTTACTATGTTAGTTATATATACTTGTTCTCGGGTTAATCCAATACTCTGAAGCATTTCATTTAAGACTTTTCCTGCAGGCCCAACGAAGGGCTTGCCTTCTGCATCTTCACTCGCTCCGGGGGCTTCTCCAATGAACATAATTTTGGAATTTAAACTACCTTCTCCCGGCACTGCTTGTTTCCGGGTTTTAGATAGATCGCACTGTACACAGATCTTTATCTGAGTGACGAGAGACTCATATTTAGCATTTGTCATAACGGAATCATCTTATTTACCAAAATGGTATAACCTTTAACATCTGACACTTAAATGTTCCAAAAGCGGGTTAACGTATGTCATACATTTACGTTAGATCCAGGATGATTACTTAATTGAATTATGATGTCTTTAATTGTCGTCTACGCCGTGTTCTTTGAGAAAAACTATTGCTTCCTGAACAGTTGTAATTGACTCAGCGTCTTCATCAGAGATCTCGATAGTGACTGTATCGGAACTAAATTCTTCTTCAAAAGCCATGATCAGCTCAACTAAATCAAGCGAATCAGCATTTAAGTCATTTACAAATGATGATTCAGGTAAAACCTTTTCAGGCTCCAATCCTAATTTATCAGCCACAGTGGACTGAACCCTTTCAACTAGTGTTGCCATTAATTTCTCCTAAAATTGTCAAAAACAGATTATACCTTAACATCTCTAGCAAGTATTAGAGAGCCTAATACGCCATTGATAAATTTTGGTGATTTTTCAGCCCCGAAAATTCTGCCCAGATCTACTGCCTCATTAATAGCGACTTTGGGAGGAGTATCGCTATAACCAATAATCTCAGCTATAGCCACACGTAAAACATTCTTGTCTACACTTGGCATTTGATCCAATGGCCACGAAGGAGCAAATGTTGATATGATTCCATCTATCTGCTTCAGATTAACAGTAATCATATCCAATAACTGAACAGCATAAATTTCCGATTCTTTGCAAACGTCTTTGGAAGCGCAACGTACCTTGAGTGATTTTTTTATCGAGTGTTTTGAACTGTCGTGTTCAAATAGTACCTGCATTGCTATTTCTCTAGCTTTACTTCTTGCACTGTAAGGTTGAGCTCCATCGGTACGGGCTAATTTTCCACGATTAGGCTTTAAGTTCATCTTGTTAGTTAATAGTTAAGCTCTGGATTGAATTAAAATTACCAATCGATCTACTTTCAACCGACCTGTTTATTCTCTTTAACATTCCATGCAAAGCATTTCCAGGTCCAATTTCTACAAAACTTGTGACTCCTAGGGAAGTCATGTATTCAATAGATCGTTTCCATTGAACACACTCACATATTTGTGACACAAGTTCCCGTTTTAATTGATTTACTGTCTTAATTGGTTTGGCAGTTATGTTAGCTATTATTGGAACTTCTGGAGCTTTCAAATTGACTGAATCAACCGCTTCCTGTAGACCTTCACGGGCCGGCTCCATTAACTCAGAATGAAACGCTCCATTGACTTTTAACGGCATTGTTCGTCTGGCTCCTCTAGAGGAAGCCATGTCTAAAGCTTGCGCTACAGCAACAACTTCACCGCTGATCACAACTTGTTGATCTGTATTTATGTTAGATATGTATGTGCCTGTTTGTCGAGAAATTTCCTCAATAATGATTTCATCTAATCCAATGATCGCCGCCATCGTGCCGGGTTTTAGGTTACAGGCCTCCTGCATTAAGCGTCCTCGCTCTTGAACCAATTTTGCTGTACTGGCTATGTCTAGAGCTCCAGTAATTGCGAGAGCTGTATATTCGCCAAGACTGTGTCCGGCCACAAAACTTGGCTGAGGCATATCATTTTCACCCAACACCTCCTCCATAGCCTTAAATGTAGCAAGACTAACAGCCATAATTCCAGGTTGAGCGTTGCGTGTCTGCATCAACTCTGACTCTGGGCCATCAAATATTAATTTAGAAAGAGGTTGATTAAGAGCATCATCAATTTCATCAAAAACTAACCTAGCAGACGATGAATTCTTATACAGTTCTTTACCCATACCTACTGCTTGGCTGCCTTGACCCGGAAAAAGAAAAGCAAATTTTTTTTTACTAGCAATGTTTGTATTGATGGCACTCATATTCTTAAGGTTTAGTTACATTGAAATTTATACCGACTCTAAACCAGTTTCTACATCATTAACTATGACTTGTCTTCCGTTGTAGTAGCCACAAGCTGAACACATACGGTGTGGTTGTTTAGGTTCGTTACAATTTGAACAAAGCCCAAATGAAGGCTTGGTTATTCCGAAATGGGCAGCCCGTCCACCCCTACGATATTTTGTTTGTTTCTTTTTAGGAAGAGGTGCCACTAGATTCTCCAGAAATTAATGATGTGTTTTGCGGCATGGTCTTAAATGATAATGGGTGTTTAAGTTTAACGATTTGTTTCGATAAATTTTAGCCTAGGGTAAGGCTATACATCGATCGTCGAATTTTGTTTTTGGAAGCACAATGTCCTTGATTGAGGTTTAATCCACAATCTACGCAAATGTCCGCACAATCCTCGCTACAAATTGGATTTATTAGTATTTTCAGAGATACATGTTCCCGTATTGGTGGGAGAAGGTCAAGTATATTTTCATTTGATATGAATTGACTTTCATCTATTTCAGTTAACTTTAGATGTCTAGACAAAGGGTAATATTCTTCGTTTATTGTGAAACTAATGTGTCTAATATGAGGTTGCAGGCACATACTGCAAAAACAACTCGTTTCACAGTCAATTGGCGCTGTGGTCCAGATTCCAGCATCTGTTCTGAGCATTGTTACAGTTCCAGTTAAATATATTTCAAAACTGCTATCAAATATGGGGTCTTTTCTCAGGCTTTGTTCTGTCGGCAACATTAATTGTTCCGATAGCTCAAAAGTTTTTACGGTGCCTTGATTACCTTTCATTATCTGGGAAACATTGAACTCCATTTTAAAACACCTTCGACACTGATTATCGATTATGTAACGTTTTAAAGCATATCGACAAAATACTGCAGTCCAGTTTACTTTGAACGGAAATCCATCCCCGAATCAAAGTTGATCTCTTCATTAGTACTCTACAGGATTGACATGTGTCTTGGCACCAACTACATTTTATTTGATCTTAATTATTGTTAGACACTTAGATGATCGTGCTTAAAACTAAACTTCTTATCAATTATGTGCTCTTAATGAAATACAAATTATCTACAAATTATGCTGCAGTTATTTTAGTTCTTTTAGTTTTGTTAACCAGTTGTAGCAGAGATAGCCACACTGAAAACACAGTTGAACCAAAAATTTACCAGGCTGAGTTAACGCCGGAAATCGCATTGGTGCCTACGGACACGTCAGTTTTGTCCATAGAAGACATCCACCTGTCTGATAAAGAGCTGGACGAACTAAAACAGCGACTTATTAGGTCAATAGGAGCGGAAAGCTTTCGTTATGTTCTACAAGCTAATATAACTACTGATGTTGCAGGTATACAAGTGGATGTTCCCATAGAAATATCTGGGGAGTTTGAACCGCCAGATAAATCAAAGTCAACAGCATCAATAAATATGGGATTTATTTCTACTAGTATTTCTATCGTTACAGCGGAGGGCCAATTGTTTTTCACTGATTCTTCAAGCGGAAAATGGACTACTTCAAAGGATACTCGGCAAATTTTTTCGAGCCCAAACACGCTGCTTCTTGATGTGCTGGAAGCATCTCAAACCATAGATAGTATTTCAAGAGAAAAATTTTCTAACAGATCCTTGTTACATTTACAAATCACAAATGTTGAATCTATATTTGGAAATACTGACCAAGATATTGAGGTGGATATTTGGGTTAATGAGGATGATTTACGGATATATAAGTTTAGTATAGATGGACCAATATATATTCCTGACATACAACGCTATTTGCCATCTCAAATCGCAGCTGGATCAGCAAGGATATCCGGTATTTATGAGTTTTTTGGCTTTTCAGACCCAGTTCATGTAGAAATACCTAAAATTGACAATTTTTTGGTCGATGGCCGATTGCCTGGCAGAAAAGTTTTTGAACAAGTGAATCTAGTAATAGATTTTGGAGTATCACACCCAGAGTATAAGTCTACACCTGCAACCTCTGGTTGGCATTATGGGCATCCAGATGCACCTGCAACTTGGGGTGTACACGATGAATTTATACCTGATGAAATTTTAATTCAAAATTTGGTCCAAGGTGGTATCGGGCTACATTATAATTGTAGTGAAGGTTGTACAGAGATAATAGATGCGTTTGTTGAAATATCACGGAGATATCCGAAAATAATTGTTTCACCATATGAGGGAATGGAAAAAACAATAGCTATCACATCCTGGTCATATATTGATGAAATGGATGACTTAGATGTTGAACGCATCGAATTGTTTATAAAGGCTCACCATAATTCTGAAAGGGCTCCCGAGTACTTCAAGCCGTAGCTGATATAGACGATACGTCTACTTTTTGCATGTTTTTCTTATGAATGAAGCTATTTCTTTGGTTGCTGTGCCCGGGCCAAAAATTTGGGCAACTCCCATTTCTTTCAGTATATGCCGGTCCTCTTCTGGTATTATTCCGCCAGCAATAATTAATATGTCATCCTTATTATTATTTGATAGACCGGTGATTATTTGGGAAAAAAGCTCTATATGTGCTCCGGACAAAATAGATAATCCAATTACGTCTACATCTTCATCGATAGCAGTTGCAACTATCATTTCAGGTGTTTGTCGAATTCCAGTGTATATAACTTCCATTCCAGAGTCTCGCAGTGATCTCGCTACGATTTTAGCGCCCCTATCATGTCCATCTAGCCCTGGCTTGGCAACTAACACTCGAATAGCTCTTTCAGTCATAAATTACCGCCTTGCACCTGAAGAGTCTACTAACTCTATAAGGATGCCTCCAGTTGACTTAGGGTGAATAAATGCGATGTCTCCTGAAAGTCCAGGGCGAGGGAGTTTATCAATTAGATTTATTCCAGAGCCTTCAAGCTTTTCTAAGTTGTCAGCTAGGTCATCTATCTCAAAACATATATGATGTACGCTCTCGCCTCGTTTTTCCAGGAATTTAGCAATGCTGCTAGTAGAATCCAGTGGTTGAATAAACTCTAATTGTGAACCACCTACTCGAACTAACGCCGCTCTAACTTTGTGATCAGTTAACTCAACAAATTCTGGTATAGTTACACCAAAAGTATCACTATAAAAACCTATTGATTTTTCTAAACTGAAAACCGCAAGAGCCACATGATTTAAATGCCGTGCGACACAGCCCGTTTTATTATAATTAACCAAAATTACCGCTCCTATATTAGTTTGTGGTAAAAAATAACTTAGCAATTAACAATCTAGTCCTCAAGAAGTTTTCTTGCTATGATTATGCGCTGAATTTCCGAAGTGCCTTCATAAATTTGAGTAACTTTTGCATCTCTATAGAGTCTTTCAGCAATATTTGGGGCAAAATAACCGGCCCCGCCATGTATTTGTAATGCTTTATCAGCTGATTCTACAGCGACTTTAGAAGCAAAAAGTTTAGCCATTGACGCTGTCGTCTCAAAAGGCAGTTGAGCGTCTAACAATGAGGCAGAACGATATGTTAGCAGCCTGGCCGCCTCAACTTCGGTAGCCATGTTAGCCAGCATAGTTTGAATAGCTTGGAAATCCGATATTGCACTACCAAACGCTGTACGTGTTTTAGAATAATTTATTGATGATTCAAGTGCCATTTGTGCTATTCCCACACTTTGGGCAGCAATTAATATTCTACCTATGTCGAGAATCCGCATAGTCATTTCAAATCCTGCGCCGGGTTTTCCAATTCTATTATCAAACGGAACAAAAACGTTGTTAAAATGCAATTCGCAAGTGGATGATGCCCGTATACCCATTTTCCCTTTTTGTGGCGTTATTGTTAAACCTGAAGCAGGAACTTCTATTATGAAAGATTCCATACCTTTAGAGCCAAGATTAGTATCTCGAGTAGCAATCACAATTATGATTCCAGCTTCCCGTCCGTTTGTTATAAAGTGCTTTGTGCCATTGATCAAAAAACCATTATCTATATCGGATACCGTTGTTTTTATGGCAACCGCATCACTTCCTGCATCTGGCTCGGAAAGAGCAAATGCACCTATAGTACTAGCATTAATAAGTCCAGGCAGATATGAACGTTTTTGTCCATCACTTCCAAACAAATCAATATATTTTGTACATAAAGATAGATGACTAGCAAATATTACCGCTGTAGATGCACATCCACGTGCAAGTTCTTCGGTTAATATGGCCAGTTGTGTTGTACTACCAGCCGTGCCGCCATAATTTGTGTCGATTGTCAACCCGAAGAAACCTAGTTCAGACAACTTTTTGATTATAGTGCTTGGAAACTCTTCATTAAGATCATAACTAGACGCGTTTGGCGCCAACTCACGGTCTACAAAATCCCTGATTGTTTTTCTGAGCAGGGTTTCACTTTCAGTTAAGTAGGGATCGCTCATTACATCTCTTCACACAAATTATTGCTTAGAATGGAGCAAATTCTTTTTGCTCGCCGAAAACTTCTCTAAGTGTATCTGATATCTCACCCACGGTAGCATATTTCTCAACTGCTTCGATCATTGCCGGCATTATATTATCGTTGCCACATGCCAAAAGCCTTAGATTCTCTAAGCATTTAGCGACTGATTCATTATCGCGCTCAGATTTTACCCGGCCTAGTCTTTCTAACTGAATACGTGTTTGATTTGGGTCGATACGTTGAATAGTGGATATTTC
>DBZU01000023.1:14413-41014 GCA_002311285.1 Dehalococcoidia bacterium UBA1152
GTGGATATTTCCGGATCTTCAGTTTGAAATGAATTTACACCCACTACAATTCTTTTGTTGCTTTCGACTTCTAGCTGAAATCGATACGCCGAATCATGGATTTCCTTAATTTGAAAACCTTGCTGCAATGCCTCTAAAGCACCGCCCATTTTTTTTATCTGATGAATGTAAACGTTAGCCTGTTCTTCGATTTGATTTGTCAGATGTTCTACGTAGTAAGACCCGCCTAAAGGATCCACTGTATCAGTGACCCCAGTTTCATGTGCCAAAATTTGTTGTGTTCGCAACGACAATTCAGCCGATTCAGCGGTAGGTAAAGACAGGGCTTCATCGCGTGAATTTACATGTAGCGACTGTGTGCCACCTAGAATTGCAGACAAAGCTTGTAGGGCGCTTCTAATAACATTGTTGTCCGGTTGTTGGGCTGTTAATGTTACTCCAGCTGTTTGTGTATGAAAACGACACATCCAGGAACGTGGATTTTTCGCGCCAAATTGGTTTTTCATGATATCGGACCACATTCTACGAGCAGCTCGAAATTTGGCAACCTCTTCGAATAAATCGCTTTGTGCCACAAAAAAAAATGACAATCTTGGGGCAAATGAATCAACATCCAAACCTGCTTCTATTGATGCTTGAACGTATTGAATGGCGTTGGTGAATGTAAAGGCGAGTTCTTGGACGGCGGTGGCGCCTGCTTCTCGCATATGGTAGCCGGATATGGAAATTGTATTCCATTGAGGGACATTTACAGCACAATATTGAAATACATCAGTCACTAATCGCATTGAAGGGCGGGGTGGAAAAATGTACGTTCCACGTGCTATGTACTCTTTTAAAATGTCATTTTGTATAGTGCCGCCAATGTCGTTTAAACTTATCTGTTGTTTTTTTGCAAGAGCGATATACATCGCAAGCAAAATTGAAGCCGTAGAATTTATGGTCATAGAAGTAGTGACCTGGTTTAATGGTATATCTTTAAATAACATCTCCATATCTGCTAAAGAACTTATTGGAACTCCAGCGCGGCCAACTTCACTAACAGCCAAAGGGTGATCAGAATCATATCCCGTTTGAGTTGGCAAATCGAAAGCTACAGACAAGCCACTTTGACCGCTATCAAGCAGAAATCTATAACGTGCGTTTGATTCTTCAGCAGAAGCTAGGCCAGCATACTGCCTCATCGTCCAAACTTTACCTCGATACATGTTTGGCTGTAATCCACGGGTGTAAGGGTACTCTCCTGGATATCCTAAATTGGGAATCTTAGAATCACTATGGTCATATAAAGCTTCTATAGTTAATCCTGAACGATTATCGAAATTTTCTTTTCGCTCTAGTCTGCGCCTTATGGCCGGCCTAAGCACATTTTTTATCCAATTTGATTTTGAACTGCTTCCCATTAAATTTTCCTATTTGATGGAGTCTAAAAATGTAATGTCATGCTTGTCAAATATGATGCGGCTTTCAATTGACGTTAAATGCCAGCAAACATAGAATGAACAGGTGTTCTAAATTTAGTTTATATAAGCATTCATAATATGACAGATGACAGTAGTATCAAAAACCAAGAAGAACGGATTGTATCCGCTTTAACTAAAGAAGGCGAGGTTATTGCTGATGTCTCGGTACGGCCTAGGCAATTGTCTGAATATATAGGTCAACACAGAGTAAAAGATAATTTGGTAATTTCTATTCAGGCTGCGCTACAAAGGGCTGAACCGCTGGACCATACATTAATTTATGGCCCTCCTGGCCTTGGTAAAACAACAATGGCACATATATTGGCTACAGAAATGGGAGTCAGCATTAAGTCCACATCTGGTCCGGCAATTGAACGTGCTGGAGATATGGTGGCGTTATTAACACAACTGAGAAAATTTGACGTCTTATTTATTGATGAAATACATAGATTGCCTAGAATTGTTGAAGAGATACTCTACCCTGCGATGGAGGACTTTTTTGTATCTTGGGTGGTAGATAAAGGTCTTAAAGCACGATCAATGAATCTGTCTATACAGCCCTTCACTCTTGTTGGCGCTACTACTCGGTACGGCATGGTAAGTGCGCCGCTCAGAGACCGATTTGGATCTGTACATAGATTGGATTTTTATGATGAACAGTCTATGCATACCATTGTATCCAGGTCAGCCAAGATATTAAATATCGATGCAAGCGAAGAAGGTAGTGCGGAAATTGCCCGTAGATCCAGAGGCACCCCAAGAATAGCTAATAGACTGTTACGTCGAACCCGGGATTATGCTCAGGTTGTAACAAAATCTGGCATCAATCATGATGTTGCTTTAGCGGCCCTTAATAAGCTAGCAGTGGATAACATTGGCCTGGATGATATAGATCGACAGGTTTTGAATTGTATTATACTCAAATTTGGTGGAGGCCCAGTTGGGCTAGATACAGTGGCAGCTTCAATTAACGAAGAATCAGACACAATTGAGGATGTTTATGAGCCCTTTCTTCTGCAGTTAGGATTTTTGGAAAGAACCCCAAGAGGCCGGGTTGCCACTCCTCGTGCATATGAACATTTAGGTATTGAATACGATAAATTTAAACAAAAAAATATGTTCTAAGATTGCATCTAAACAAATACAAGTCAAATAAGTAAAAAAATATGAAACCTGTATCTGCTAAGAAAAAAACCAAGCGTCCGGATTGGCATGAGTATTATATCGGAATAGCTATGGCTGTACGTGAGAGGGCTAATTGCCAAGGATCAAAAATCGGGGCAATTTTAGTTTTAGATAACCGTATTCTTACCACAGGATACAACGGAACTCCACAAGATATGCCAAATTGTGATCAAGGAGGTTGCGATCGTTGCGCAGACCGAAAAACGTATGCCTCAGGTGAAGCATACGATTTGTGTATATGTGTGCATGCTGAGCAAAATACATTATTGAGTGCAGCTAGATTTGGAATATCGGTTGAAGGGGCCGATTTGTATACGACACTTCAGCCATGTTTTGGCTGTACTAAGGAATTGCTACAGGCCAAATTAAAAACAGTACATTACTTGCATGATTGGCATCCTCCATCACCCTCGATGGTCTCGGCATTGAAGAAACTACATAGTCGTTTTCCTGGTGGAATGAAGAAGATTGAGGTAGATGATCCACGTCTTGAATGGGCTATGCCAGTTAATTAACTAAAAACTTTTACGATGAACTCCCACCAGTCTATTACTACGTCTATTGCACGGTATTTGTCCAAAAATTTTCCCCAATGCAAAATGTATTCCTGAAGTTCTTTAAGTGCAATGACTGGAATTAACCATAATGCTGCACGAGACCAAGTAAGTTGGTAATTTGGTTTAAATTGACGTATGCCAGCTACAAATATAAACCAGAATTCAAAAACGTTTGGAAAGAACAATAATAATCCGCGCCAGCCAATAATTTCGAATAAAATCACTCCTATAATACGGTAAGCAAAGAGACCGAAAGCCAATGATCTAGGCGTGACAGGCCATCGACGGGTAGATATTAGAAATGTAGCCATGTAAATCAAATCGATCCATTTATCGAAAACCTGGTAGTTTCGCACGCCGCCAAAATTTAGAAGATTCATCATGAATAAATCTGAGAAATCGATGAGTACAGCGACGATTGCTCCGATGAAGGCCCATTTAAGTACTGGCAGTGAGCCACAAAAACGAACCAGGCCAATTATGATCTCTTCGAGGGTCATTTACTAATTGAGTGTTTTATTAGATGTTTTACTTAGCAAGTTTACTAAGTATTGCTTCCACTGTCGTATCCAATCAGACACTCGGTGTTATTTATGAGATAGATTTTGATTTACCCAGAATGGTTGAGACTGCTGATTGTTTTCAAGGGCCCACAATAATATACGGAAAGCCAACTCAAACTCATAGCGAATTTGATCAACACGACTAAGGTGATTAGTAGTTTCCTTTGTGGCCAAAGGTATATTTTGTAGGCTTAAAACCTCACGGCCTTGATTTAAAGTCACTGTGAGCAATCCAAGTTGTCTATCGGTTTCAATAGAAATCTTAGTTGCAGGTGTGTCTATGGTATTAAGAGTGACTGAAACACCGGCGTGTTCAGCAGACGCATCTAAGTGTTGAAATACTGAATCAAGATGACCTTCAGCTGTGGCAAGGCGGCCCTGTTCAATTAATCTATACAGCTCTTCGCCTCTTGTGGAGGCTAATTCAGCATGAACTTGTGCTCTTTCAGCGTCAGAGCCAGATATAGCCAAGAGAATATTTTCTTTAGTACGTTTGATCCAGTAATTATTATCTCCAGGGATAGAGTCCTCTGAATAAATCGCAGCGATACTGCCAACACCCAAAATTAATAACGATAACAACATGATTGCAGTCATTGGGAGCGCTATTGGCCTGAATAAATTCCGTGTAAATGACATCGGTGCTTTACTACTAGAGGCAGAAGCAGACTCAGTTTTGCTAAGAGTTGCTAAAAAGCGCATCTTACTAACATTTTTTGCATTCTCATTTGAATTAATTGATTTCGCTACAGTCATAGGGATACGCGTTGCCTCTAATAAAGGAATCAATTGATTTCGGTTCGCCCCATATAATTTGAGGCAGTCCTCAATATTATGACCTTGATGCATGAGTTCTATGCAATGATTGAATATTTCATCAAGGCCTCTTTGAGTGAAAAATGATTTTACAAGTTGAAGCAATCTATTTGGTGAGAGCCAATCCATTCTTATTTTACTACTAGAGGCAGAAGCAGACTCAGTTTTGCTAAGAGTTGCTAAAAAGCGCACCTTACTAACATTTTTTGCATTCTCATTTGAATTAATTGATTTCGCTGCATTCATAGAGATACGAGTTGCTTTAAGTAATGGTAGTAGTTGATTTCGGTTTGCCTCATATAATTTGAGGCAGTCCTCAATATTATGACCTTGATGCATGAGTTCTATGCAATGATTGAATATTTCATCAAGGGCTCTATTTATATAAAGAAGTTTCATAATTTATGCCAATTGCTGAGAAAAATTTCCATTAGGCTGGAGTAAATGGCGCAATTTTTTAACTGCCGAATGTTGTAGCGCTTTCACAGAATTTTCATTACGACCAATAGCATCTGCCGTTTCTTTTATGCTCAATCCGCCTGCAAATCTGAGATTTAGAACTTCTCTCTGCAGTTCTGTCAGGTTTTGCATGGCTTGATTAACTTCATGCATAGCTAATTTAGTTTCCACATACTCGTCCAAGGTAGATCCAGAATCCGCGACAGTCGCCACTATTTTTTCCAATGGCACATTACGGTCCCTACTACGTTTTCTGTAGTGGTCGATAACTCGATTGTGGGCAATCCGGAAAAGCCACGATGAAAAAGGATGTCCTAGCGGTTTAAATTTTTGTATCGACTCCAACATACGCACAAAAACATCTTCCGTTAAGTCTTCTGCTGTGTGCGAATCACTTGTTTTGAAGGCTATGTAACGAAAAATTTGATCATAAAAATGGTCATATAAGGCTTCAAACGCATTGTTTTCGCCTTTCTGAGCAAGTACGACATACCTGTCAACTTGATCTCTTGTAAGTGTTTGTTGCCTGTTCAAGTTAGTGACACCTTCTCTACATAATTATAAAACGTATATATGATTGAATTCGTTAGTTTTTTGACTATAAGTTGTCACAAAACCGGATCACCGATAAATTTCCTTAGCCATTAAATGGGATTTTTTGATGAATCGTAGTTTGATAGTTAACACCTATCGGTTACGTTTTAGATTGTGGTTATAAATTGAGATTTAGCATTAGAGCGTCTTCATTATTATCAACATAATAACTTTTATAGGAGCCACAGATTTGAAATCCGGATTTTGTATATAAATTAATTGCATGGTAGTTTGATTTGCGAACTTGGAGAGTGATTAGGCTTGATTTCAGAACCCCGGCAATGAGCCTTCATGGATTACAGCAGAAGCGATCCGATCTCCTTCCTTTGAAAAACTTGCGGCACAACGATATCGATTACCTGGATTTCTTCTAGAACGTGCCAAACTCCTATAAAAGCCAACATGTTTTGTAATCGTGAGGCAGATTTACATATTGTATGAATTTTTTCTTTGGCACAGTAATCTTCTTGCATTCTTCAAGATACGCGGCAAAATATATGAAATTGGTCTTAGAAAACTCGTTGTCAAAATTGATAGGAGGTTTTGAATATGGGAAGGTATCAGATTGCAGAACCGAACAAACGTATGCGTCCGATGTCAACATCGGTCTTACCTTGTAGATAGCTGTTAAATTATTTGTAGAAATCTTTAGTCAACGACTCAATTATATGACGGTTACAACTTAAGGTGCCCAGACGTACATAATGAGCGGTATTGACACTGCAATTACTACTAGTGAGAGAGGCAGCCCCACTCTCCAGTAATCTGTGAATTTGTATCCGCCAGGCCCCATGACCAAGGTGTTTGATTGATGGCCAATTGGGGTTAAAAAAGCTGCTGAGGCGCCTACGGCAACTGCCATAAGAAATGGATCAATGCTTACACCCATTCCCATAGCGACATCTATTGCTATCGGAGCCATGATAACAGCCGCAGCTGTGTTATTAACAATACCTGATAGAAACATGGTACCTGTCAGAATAATAATCAATGTCAGAGCCAAAGACCCGTGAGCACCAATTGAGTTTATTGCTTCAGCTATAGTTGCTGATCCGCCGGTACTGACTAAAGCTCCTTCAATTGGTAGCATCGCTGCCAAAAGTACAATAATTGGCCAATTGACACTATCATAAGCTTCCCGCAAGCTCACACTACCAATAAGGATCAATATAAAAGCGGCTCCAACAAACGCAATCTGTATTGAGATTATATTTGTTGCTGCAAGAATAATAGCTAATACAAATATTGATATAACCACCGTTGATTGTTGTTTTGGCCGGCTAAGCCTTAAGTCACGGCCTATTAATGGCAGAATACCCATAGATCGAAGGCCTTCTCTAACCGAGATTGGATTTCCTTGTACAAGCAATACATCTCCTATTGCTAATCTCAAAGTGCTAAGTCGCTCCCGGATGTGTTCGCCTTGTCTTGAAACCGCCAATAAATTGATTCCGTATCGTTTTAACATATCTATTCCGGAAGGAGTTCGGCCTTCAAGGTCCGAGTTAGGAGCTATTACTGCTTCTGAAGTAATCAATTCACCTTTATTACTTGACCACGTCATCGAACGATCTCCGCCGGCGATTTGAAAGCCTGTGACTGACAAAAGTTCTTGAAGATGCTCTGGGTCCGCTTCAATTATTAAGATATCATCTCCCATAATTGTTTGTAGCGTTGAAGGCGTATCGTATCTTGTATCGTTGCGAATTAAACCTACTATGTCAAAATCAGCATCCATCGCGTTTTTGATTTCTCCAAGAATGCTGCCTGCCATGGTAGCGTCGGGTGGGACTATAATCTCGGTGACGTATTCTTGGATACTAAATGCATCAAGACTTCCAGAAGGGGTTATCCTGGACGGAATTAACCGCCATCCAATTAACACGATGAAAGCAAATCCCGCTACAGCAACTGCCAATCCAACAGGAGTAAACTCAAACATACCGAACGGAGGAGCATTGCCCATGTCACTTCTAATAGTAGATATGACCATATTAGGCGGAGTTCCAATAGCAGTTATAAGTCCACCTAATAGCGAGCCAAATGCTAGAGGCATCAGTAGAAAAGAAGGGGATCTGCCCGTCCGTCTAGCAGTTTCGATTGCAACTGGCATCATCAGCACTAAGGCTCCAACGTTATTCATAAACGCGGAGAGCAAAACAGTTAGTCCGGTTAAAGCAGTAAGCTGAATAAGTTTGCCGTGACCGAGGGTTGAAAGCAGTCGATTTATTGAATCAGCGACTCCAGAATTCGTCAGACTTCTTCCAATAATTAATACAGATGCAACAGTTATTACAGCGGGATGGCCAAATCCGGTAAATGCTTCACGAGGCGGAACTATATCTGTTAGAACTAATATTAGTAGCGTAAATAAAGCTACTAGATCAAAGCGCCATCTGCCCCATATAAAAAGCACAAATGCCATCGCAATAACCGCAAAAACGATTTCTTGATGGTAAGCTGAACCAAACATTCGGGTTCACTTGTGCAGGAATTAAATTCTGACTGTTCCATATTTATAAACCTATTTTAGCTGTAATTAGTACCGCTTTGCTATACGACTGAGTACATAAGATCATGTATTCCTTGAGTTATTATTTCGGTGCTGGTAGTGTTTTTGTTGATTAATAAGCGTAATTTCATAGATTATATTTATTTTGTCTCATATTAGTGACTTTAATTGATAGCTGTTTATAAAATAGAAAAAATAATAAAGATAAGCCGCTTGTTCAGCTAGTAAGCAATCAAAAATTGGAGCAAATGGATGTCAGACAGGTTAAGCATTCATGACAATAGAACTGGGAATAAACACGAGTTAGATTTATCTTATGGAACCCATGTTGATGCAGGTTCCGCTATATCTGCTAGCGACTTAAGAGAAATAAAAACTTCTGATCATGACTTTGGAGTGTTGGTTCATGACCCAGGATTCATGAATACTTCTGCATGTAAAAGCTCAATAACTTTTATTGACGGGAATACAGGAACATTGTTGTATCGAGGTTATCCTATAGAGGCACTGGCCGAAAAAAGCACATATTTAGAAGTGGCATATCTTCTGTTACACGGTGAATTGCCGATTAGTTCTGAACTTGATGAGTGGACAACAGATATTACTAACCACACTTTTTTGAATGAAAAGATCAAGAAGTTTTTAGATGGTTTTCGTTATGATGCACATCCGATGGGAATACTTGTTAGTGCATTAGCGGCACTTTCTACTTTTTATCCAAAATCGCGGAATGTACATGACCAAGATATTAGAGATCGATCTATAAGAAGATTGATCGCGAAAATACCTACCCTCGCTGCCTTCGCTTATAGATACAGTGTTGGCCTACCATATGCCTATCCGGACAATGATTTAAGTTACTCAGCGAATTTCCTCAATATGATGTTTCGCGCTACCGAAACAAAATATGATGCAGATCCAGTCCTAGAAAGAACTTTGGATGTGTGTTTAATTTTACATGCAGATCATGAGCAAAATTGCAGTACAAGCGCCATGCGTGCTGTTGGAAGTTCTGATGCAGATCCTTACGTTTCTGTATCTGCCGCAACCGCAGCCTTGTACGGCCCATTGCATGGAGGCGCAAATGAGAGAGTTCTCGAGATGTTAGCCGAGATCGGCAATGTTAAAAATATTGGACATTATATTGATAAAGTTAAACAAGGTGAATTTCGCTTGATGGGCTTTGGGCATAGAGTGTATAAAAATTTGGATCCTAGGGCCAAAATACTGAAAGAACTTGCAGAAAAAGTATTTGAAGTGACCGGTAGAAATCGATTATTAGATGTAGCAATGGAATTAGAGAAAGTGGCATTAAATGACGAATATTTTGTAAAACGAAAACTGTATCCAAATGTTGATTTTTACTCAGGTATAATTTACCAGGCCATGGGAATTCCTGTCGAAATGTTTCCTGTTTTGTTTGCTATAGCACGAACTTCTGGCTGGCTGTCGCATTGGGAGGAGATGCGCAAGGATCCAGAGCTTCGCATCGCCAGGCCAAGACAACTTTATACGGGCTACGCAAAACGAGATTATGTACAACTGGCCAGTCGGTAATTAAACGCAGTTTAATTCACAACGAAAAAATTTGGACAGCAACATAGTTGTCAGAATAACCATCAAACTCCTAGACACTGTGATTGATTTATGTGACATTATTTAGACACTGGAGGAAGAATGATATGGAAGCTGTATTTTTTGTACTTGTAGGCGGAGCGCTGTTTTCCCAATCATGGAACCTGTTGGGCCTTTTGTCTGAGGGACGTTCATTAGGGATACTGGTGGCCAGCCTGGCACTTATGGCCTTAATTGCCCTAATACTTGATCCAATGATTATACAGTCGGAATTGCACCATTCACACTGGGTGACTAATACTATTGTTTTCAAAGGAATAATCATTTTATGGGCAGTTTATCTTTTGGCTTCAGGTGCCCAGAACTTTTTGGATTTAGAAGAACGATCTATTGGTCTGTTTGCGGGATTTGTAAGCATAATATCTTTAGTGGCACTTTTGTATTTTGTTAGTCGTTTAGCGCCAGAGGCCAATAAATATGGCGAAGCGGTTTGGTTAACCATATCAGTCTCGATGCTTATTTTGACTGTTAATTCTGCACTAGCATTTTTCCATCAGGCAGTACCATTTCATGTTATTAGGCTGGTATCTGGATGGTTTTTATTAATCGGCGGTTCTATTTTAGGAATAGTAGGTATTTTGATCGGCATAGGCGCGATAAGCCTTTAATTCATTTTTCTGACCTGCAGACTAATTTCTAAGGATGTCAATTTAAAAACGTGATACAAGCGCACCGTGAAAATTCGACTTGAACGTTAGATATTAGTACAAAACTATGTGATACTTACGGTTTTCTGCAACGAGAGAGGCAAAAATTGAAAAGTTCTTCTGAAAAATCTGAAATACAACCAGATAGTAAGCAAGAATTAACTGAAGAGATGGGCAGTACCAATAACAAAGTGTCTGGACTCGAGATTTTGACTGAGATTAAGAAAGAGTCAAAAGAGTTTCAGTGGGAAGGCACCTTTGAACAATATTTGGAAATGGTGATTTCTGACTCATCTATTTTTAAGTTGTCTCATGATTTGGTTAATCAAGCTATAAGAACACCTGGAGTTGACAGAGACCTCAATGGGGAGCCGCTGTATAGGGTTTTTGATGGGAAAATGTTTGGTCTAGAATCAGCCCTAGAAAAAGTAGCCCGTTATTTTGAAGCAGCCGCACAAAGACTTGAGGTACGTAAACGGATTCTTCTTTTATTAGGACCTCCTGCTAGTGGAAAATCTTCCATAATTGACATAATCAAGCGAGGACTAGAAGACTATACAAAAACAGACCCAGGTGCTGTCTATACTATTCAAGGTTGCCCAATGCAGGAAGACCCTCTACATCTCGTTACTGGACAAGCTAGAAGTCGTATGGCAGAAGATCATGACATACATATTGAAGGAGAGCTTTGTTTCCACTGCAGGTTTTTACTGGAAAATGATTATCAGGGAAACCCATCCGAAATCCCAATAATGAGAGTGACATTTTCTGAATCCAAAGCAAAAGGAATAGGGTATTATCTCGCCAATAATCCTAATCCTGCTGATCCATCTGCATTAGTGGGAAGCCATAATGAAGGAAAACTTGATGGTGATCGCCAAGAAGTGGCAGCCAGAGCCTTTAGGTTGGATGGCGAGTTAAATGTCGCCAATCGCGGCTTGATGGAATTTGTTGAAATATTTAAAGCTGATCGGACATTATTAACTACCCTGCTTTCACTTGCACAGGAACAGTTGATAAAAATGGAAAAATTCGGCTCTGTTTATGCAGATGAAGTTGTTGTTGCTCATTCCAATGAGGGCGATTTCAAGACTTTTACTAATGACCCCTCCTCGGAAGCTTTAAAAGACCGAATTATCGCTATAAAAGTACCTTACAATTTGCGAGTCACTGAAGAAGTAAAAATTTTACGGAAAATGATAGGTCAGAGTACAGTGCACAATGTTCATATAGCGCCTTTAACTTTATCTGTGGTTTCCATATTTGCGATACTTTCAAGGCTAGAGGCTCCTACAGCTCAAGGAATGTCGCTATTGGACAAAGTAAAGCTTTATGATGGTGGTCAAGTATCTAATTTCACTTATAAAGATGTAGTGGAAATGCAACGGCATCATCCGAATGAGGGCATGGGAGGTATATCACCAAGGTATGTTTTGAATAGAATCGGCTCTGTCGCCAGTTCCGAACAAAGGTTAGTAACTCCACTAGCCGCGCTTGACAGCATGTGGCACGGTTTAAAGGAAAACATTAGCCTCGACGCTTCTGACATACTGACGTATGTAGATTTTATTTCCGAAACTGTAAAAGAATATAACAGATTAGCTGTTAGAGAGTTACAAATTGCGTTTGAAGATTCGTTCTATAATAATGCCAATTCTCTATTTGAAAATTATTTGAACGATATTGAGGCATATTGCTCTAAAAGAGACTCAAACATTCGTTCGCCCAAAAATTATGCTAATGAACGTGATATGCAAGAACTTGAAAGAGCCATCAGAATAACTGCTCGCAATAAAGACTCATTTCGTAAGGAAATAAATTCTATTGTCTCTATGTGGAAACAGAATGATGTGGAATTTGATTATAGATCAGACCCTCGATTAAAAGCTGCTATTGAGAACAGGCTGCTTCCTTCACCGAGAAATGTAGAACGTGCTTTGGCAAAACCAAGATTTGCTAGACAAAGAGTGGAATGGCAAACTAGATATGATGGAATTCTAACTAGATTAGTTACAAATTTTGGATATACAAAACAGACAGCCGAAGACTTAATTCAATACGCTTTACACACAATAAAAAATCGGCCTGTAGTTCGAACTCCTAGAAACGAAGCGGTTGAGTGGTTATGGCCATTATATCCTCCACGCCTTCAAACTGAAGAGTAAACTTGTTTTAATTGGACAAAAACCGTTATATTTAAATCAGTCGAAAAAACTATTTAAATATAGACACAGGATCTTCTACGTATTGAGAAAACCGCTTCATGAAATCAGCGGCTACGGCGCCATCTATCAGTTGGTGATCTACTGTTAAGTTAAATGTGCATACATCTCTAATAACGATCTCGCCATTTTCGATGATAGGCTTTTGTCTAGTTCCCCCAACTCCTAAAATCGCGGACTGACCTCTATTTAATATAGGAGTGAACCCTTCTACTACTCCGAGGACACTGATAGTAAATGTCCCTCCCGAAATTTCATCTGGAGAAAGATTTCCGGCCAAAGCCTTTTTATTTGCAGCAGAGGTTTTTGTCGCTAGATCCTGTAGGGATAAATCCATGACATCTTTGATAACTGGAACTATCAATCCCTTCGGCAATGCAACAGCCACTCCTATGTCAATATTGGCAAATTCATAAATTTGACCATCAGAGAGTATTGAATTAAATATCGGAATTTCACTGATGATCTCCGCGCAAATTTTTATGTAAACGTGGGTATTTGTTATTGCGGCTTTGTTCTTTTTAGACCATGCTTTACGCTGAGATTGAAGTTCAGTTACGGGCACATCAAGAGTAAATGTCAACTGGGCTGTAGATTGTAGCGAACTAAGCATATGGGTTGCTATAGTTTGACGCATCCCAGACATTTTTGTCACTTTTGATGGGGCGGGCAATCCAGCGATGGTACTGATAGAGGATTGAGAAATATTACTGTCGGCTTGGCTAGGGCCTGACTGACCATCGCTATGAGCTCTAACATCAGCTTCTACGATCCTACCACGAGGGCCAGTAGCAGTGACATCAGATAAATCCACTCCTAATTTTGCTGCTAGCTTTCTTGCACCTGGCGTAGAGGCAATTGGTTCACCATGATTTTTCTGTGTAGTCCCAGGTTTCTTGGAAACTGACTTTTCTTTTGGAGTGGAAGACGTTTCCGGCATAGATTTAATTTCAGTTATTACTGGGGGTTCTTCACCCTCTGCTAATAGATAGCCTAGCAAGCCATTTACAGGTATTACATCGCCTTCTGACACGATAGGGTGTAATTTTCCGGAAGCAGTAGCCTCTAGCTCATAATTGAGCTTCTCCGTTTCTATTTCAAGCACAACTTCCCCTTGGACAATGTCGTCTCCTTGAGTACGATTCCATTTTAAGACCGTACCTTCAGTCATGACCATGCCGAGTTTAGGCATTATTATCTCGGTAGGCATATATCCCTCCGTATGAAAAATAGGCTTAATTTTAATACTAAATTAATCATTTATATGTTTTCACTTCAACAATGCATTCGTTTACTCAAGGACTTCTAAAGATGCCTCTACGATCTTCTCGGCTCTTGGTGGGTGTAATGCTTCTAAAACAGAGCTATACGGCACTAAAGCGTGAGGAGCCGTGACTCTCTTAGGAGGAGCATCCAGGAAATCAAATGCTTTTTCGGCTGCTAAAGCAGAAAGTTCAGACGCGACTGAACATTTCGGATAATCTTCATCTACTATTACTACTTTACGGGTTTTGTTAATAGATTCCAGTATGGTTTCTTCGTCAATTGGTGATATAGATAGTAAATCAACCACCTCCGCCTCGTAGCCAAGCGTAGTTAGTTTTTCGGCTGCCTGAATACAAGTTTGAGTGGTAGTCCCAATTCCTATTAACGTGACATCATTCCCATTTTTCACAATTCTGGATTTGCCGATCGGATATTCATAAGCTTCCTCAGGAACATGTTGATCGAAGTTGACACCCATTAATCGAGTGCTTTGAAAGACAATTACCGGATCATCATCTTTCATAGCCGATATTTGGAGACCTTTAGCTGTATAAGGGTCTGAAGGCACAACGCATTTTAGACCGGGAAAATGTGCAAAAATCGAATACAAAGTTTCCGAGTGTTGTGCTGCATTACCTCCTGAAGCTCCGGTTTGTGCCTGTATCGTTATGGGTAACTTAACTTTGCCTCCAAACATATAATGCATTTTTGCCATATTATTAAAAATCTGGTCGCCGCAGACTCCAATAAACCCCACAAACATCATATCTACTAGAGGCCTTAAACCAGCTGCTGCCGCTCCCACCCCGGCGCCTACAAATCCAGTTTCAGATATAGGAGTATCAAGTACTCTTTCAGGCCCAAATTCTTGTATGAGACCTTTCGTCATGCCGAAAGTACCCCCAAAGTGGTCGATGAATCCCTGATCAGCTTTCCCTGCAGCTCCAGCGACATCGATTCCCATTACAATTGTGGAGCTATCCTCTCTCATTCGTGTTCGTATACCTTCATTTATGGCCTGCACAAATGTTAAAGGACGATGTTCAGTGTTCAATGGTTTAAAAATTACTCCAATAAAGACAAAGCTGATTCAGCAATTTTACTTGGCGAAGGTATATATTGTTCTTCTAGAACGGGGCTATACGGCACCGAAGCATGCGGTGCATTCAAACGTATTGGAGGAGAATCAAGAAAGTCAAAGGCCTGTTCCGCTATTAGAGCAGAAAGCTCCGAAGCCATAGAACATTTAGGGTAGTCCTCATCGACTATAACGACCTTACGAGTTTTTTTAACTGAGCTAAGAATTGCATCCTCGTCAAGTGGTGAAAGGGACAAAAGATCAATAACTTCTACGGAATATCCTTTTGGTTCAAGAATTTTCGCGGCTTCAAGGCATTGATAGGTAGTATAACTTATACCTATTAGAGTCACATCGGTTCCTTCTTTAGGTCGATCTGCTTTACCTATAGGAAATTCGTAACTATCCTCTGGTACATGAATTCCTCCGCCAACACCTCCCATAAGTAATTTATTATTAAAAACAATTACTGGATCGTCATCTCGTATAGCAGCGATGTGAAGACCTTTTGCATTATATGCGTTTGATGGAGCAACACATTTAAGTCCAGGAAAATGAACAAAAATAGAGTAGAGTGTTTCAGAGTGTTGAGCAGCTGATCCAACTCCTGCCCCAGTAGAAGTAATTACAGTTAAAGGTAACTTAACTTTGCCTCCAAACATATAATGCATTTTTGACATATTGTTGAAAATTTGATCTCCACACACCCCAACAAAACCCACGAACATTAAGTCGGCAATTGGTCGTAGTCCAGTCGCAGCTGCACCCACAGCCGCTCCGATAAAACCGTTCTCAGAAATGGGAGTGTCTCTGACTCTTTCAGGCCCAAATTTACCTATCAGGCCGCCGGTCAGTTTAAAAACACCTCCCCACGCGTCTTCAAATTCTGATCTGCCAGCCCCTCCAGCAACGTCCTCTCCCATAAGAATAATTGAAGGGTCCCTTTCGAATTCTTGATGGAATGCTTCATTGACTGCCTGTGTATATGTTAGTGATCTTACTGATGTGCTTACCATATCTTAATCTCCAATTATTTAATTAACTACGGATACTTTACATAAACATCGCTTAAAAGCTCGGAAGGGTCTGGGTAAGCGCTTTCTATGGCAAATTGAGTTGCTTTTTCAACCCTTTGGACTGCATCATTATCTATTGCTTCAAGTTTATTTTTAGAAGCCGTTCCACTTTCTATCAAAAATTGTTCCATTGTTTTAATACAATCTTTGTCTTTGTAATGTTTTTGTTCCTCTGGTGTGCGATAACCCAGAGGATTGTCTGCTCCAAAGTGACCATGGTACCTATAAGTAAAAGCCTCTATAAGCGTAGGGCCATCGCCTTTCCTTGCCCTTGCAACAGCTTCCTCCGCCACTTCATACACTTCAATCACATTTTGGCCGTCAACTGTTACTCCGGGCATTCCATATCCCGCTGCGCGATTTGCCACTGATTGACCAGCAATAGCATATTCAAAAGGCGTAGACTCAGCATATCGGTTGTTTTCACATACAAATAAAACTGGCAGGCTCCATATGGAAGCCAAATTCATTGCTTCATGCAATGAGCCCTGGCTTGATGCTCCATCGCCAAAGAATACTACGCTTACATTATCTCTGCCTTGAATCTTAGCAGCTAACGCACATCCTGTGGCGACTGGAATATTAGATCCAACGACTCCATTTGCACCGAGCATACCCTTGGTTGCATCAGCAATATGCATAGTGCCGCCTTTTCCTCGGTTTGTACCTGTTACTTTACCAAGTAATTCAGCCATCATTTCATTTATGTCTACTCCCTTGGCGATACAATGGTGATGACTGCGATGATTTCCTAAAACATAGTCGTTATCATCAAGATGGACACATATTCCTGTTGGCGTCGCCTCTTCTCCGATAGCCGAATGCGTACCCAGAATCCGACCTGAGTCAGCCTCTCTTTTTGCTTGTTCTTCAAATCTTCGTATCAATACCATGGTCTCATACATCCACATGAGTTTATCTTTGGGGATTGACGATTGAGATTCAGTCAAAACAACACCTCCTAGTTCTTATACATCTATATGCAGTAAATAAAAAAATTTGTTATCTAGCAAAATTATTGGTGGCAGGATTATAGCGTGTATCTGTAAAGTTGGCCAAACACTGCTATAATCCTGCCGAAGTTGAATAAGGAGCCACGAATGCGGCGCATTCTAATTGCAGACCAACTCATTGACGGACTCAGCCACACTCCGATTAAAAACGGAGTAGTGATAATTCAAGATCAAACAATAGATGCAATCACTACTAAAGACCAACTAGGCAATGACCCGGAAGGTGAAATTATTGAGGTTCCCGGTGGAACAATCATGCCAGGATTCATTGAAATGCACACACATATGCATTGTTCAGCGGAGCCAGAAGCGTATGAGCAGGTCACCTCTGAAACCCATGAAGAACTTTTGATGCGTTCTGTAGAAGCGGTTAGATCAACTTTAATTTCCGGTGTAACCACAATGCGGGATTTGGGTAGTAAGAACGAAATAGCTTTTGCTGTAAAAAAGGCCGTTTCTGAAAAAAAAATACATGGACCTAGGCTATTAGTCACAGGCACACCGATAACGACTACCGCTGGTCACTGCAACTTTTTTGGCACGGAAGCCGACACTGCTGATAATGTTATTTCAGCACTTAGAAATCAAGTGAAACTTGGAGCCGATTACATAAAAATCATGTCTACTGGGGGCGTTTTTACACCGAGGAGTAATGTTCGTGTAGCACAATACAATTCAGATACACTGCGGTTAGCAGTAAAAGACGCAGAGAGACTAGGCGTTAGAGTTGCAGCACATTGTCATGGCACAGAAGGCGTATTAAATTGCGCTGATGCAGGAATACATAATCTTGTCCACTCTACTTGGCTGTCAGCTGATCCTGCTGAAAGCTGGGATTATCGACCGGAAGTCGCAGACATTATTGCTGAAAAGGGCCTTTGGGTGGACCCGACTATAGCTATAGCAACAATAAGAACTGAAAAGGGAATACCTTTTTCGGATCAGGAAATTGCTGCATCAGCTGTTTTGAGCGACATGGAGGGTAGATTCGCTATTTTAAAAGACATGTGGGATAGAGGAGTAAAGTTTGTTACAGGATTAGACACTGGCATGTCCTACGTAGGTTTTGGTGATTTTGCATATACTCCGCAAACAATGGTTGAAGGGATGGGCATATCAGAAATGGAAGCAATCATCTGTTCGACTTTGACTTCAGCTCAGTGTTTGGGAATCGATAGCGAAACCGGAACCCTTGAAGCTAACAAATCGGCAGATGTAGTAATTTTAAATGGCGACCCATTATCGAACATACGACGTTTGCATGACGTTGATACGATTATTAGTCAAGGAGATTTAATTAAGCAAACAGGTAAAGTGCTAATTTAGATCTATGTTCATGGCTGTGTAACGCCCTAGGCTTTTTCCACCCCTAAATCGGCCAGTATATTTGCTAAAATACCTTTTTCTTGGTTATTCAAATCTCTAAAAGGCGGCCGTACACTCCCTGCTTCGATACCCACATATTCAGCAGCAGCCTTCAGTACATTTGTGGCATATCCGCCAAAGTCTTCATCGACAAATCTCCAAAAAGTAGCTTGACGAGAGTGGAGTTTGTCAGCTTCACGGTATTTGCCAGATTGCAACAAATTCCAAAATTTTGCCTCACCTTGTGGCCAAAATGCCGCGATTCCAGTTATGTAAGAAGTCGCGCCATGCTGATGAGAAAGACCTGCAGTATGCCCATATGAATTATCGACCATTGCAAGCTTGTCAGAGAAGCGATCTAAAGTTTCCACATAATCCTGGAATGACGGGAGAAACCCCCTTTTTATCGAAACCACACTTTTAATGTCAAGTAATTTTTCTGTAGCTGGCCCGTCTACAGTCCCACCTAAACTTCTCCACGATTGATCGTATATCATTATGCCGATTTCTGTCTGTCTTGATATTTCAGAGTACCAGTGTATGGTCGCCTCTTGGTCCATTCCATGATAGTAGTAAGGCGGCGGTATCATGGCCACTCTAACACCTAATTTAAGTGCTTCGTTACAGCGTTCGATAACTTCAAAATGCGAACTTGATGCTATGCCAGCAATAATCTCTATATCGTCTTTTGCTGCGTCTTTTGCTGCTGTGACTACTTCGATATGCTCTTCTCTAGATAAAGTGTTGTATTCTCCGGTTCCAGCAGGGCAAATAATAAATCCTTTACCACGTGAAATGCCACCGTTAACTATGTGCCTGACATTCTTTTTTAACGCATCAGTATTTAACTTGTATGATGAGTCAAACGGAGTCATTATAAGTACGGCAGGGCCGATTATTTCTGATTTAATTTCTGAATAATTCACAGTTATACCTCTATCAAAATACAGATTGTTTTCTAAATATCATATTCTAACGTTATTGAAAATAATTTTGTCAATATTTTTACACAAGTTTTGTATTCGTGTAACAATACTGAAGCAAAACTAATTTGTTGACCCCATTGATAAGCATGTAATGGTTCTGACAATTCCGTCGATAACATGAATTTGAGAAGTGATCAAATCTCCTACAGCCGTTAGATCAGGCGCATTAATTACAGCAATAATGTCATATGGACCAGTAACTGCGTCGACCCTCACAACGCTACTAATTTTCCGTAATTTATCAGACACAGTTTTACTGCTGCCCACTGAAGTTTCAATTAATATGTAAGCTTTTGTTGACATGACAAGTCTTGTTTGACGGTATCGTGATTCTAGGATTTAACATTAAAGCATGTCAAACATTTACGCTATAATCCCATTTAGAATAACGAACTTGCAGGAGAAACCAAAGTGCTGAATATTCATCAATATAGAAAAGCCTGGTCAAAATTTGCTACAGGCGTGTCTGTCGTAATGTCAAAAGAATCAGATGGATCAGTCCAAGGTATGGCTGCTAATGGAATCACTTCGGTTTCACTGGATCCAATGTTAGTTTTGGTTTGTGTTGATCATAGTCGAAATACTTACAAAAGAATTAGAGAATCAGGACGATTTTCCATAAACATTTTGAATCAAAGTCAGACATCAGTTGCTGAATACTATGCTCAACGGCCTGAAAAACGCATTGGTCCGCCTCCATGTGAACTGACCTTTGGAAAAAATGGTTCGGTTAAAATCAGTGGTTGTTTAGCGTTTATAGACTGTTTAGTTCACGAAGAAATTGTACAGGGTGATCACACGATTTATATTGGCAAAGTGATAGCGATAACAACGGATGAAGGAAAACCATTGTTGTTTTTCGAGTCTATGTTCAACGAGTTGGCTCATGATGGAACCCCTCCAAATTGGGGCTAGTTTTTAACTCTATATATTGTTACTTTCCCACTCTTATAAACCGGGGTGATTACACCATTTAAATTAGCATGAAATTTCTCCAACCCGTTAGCAGGGTAGTACAGAGTTTCAAGTTCACCAATATAAATGTAATTAATCCTGTATTTGTTAATAATATCGATAGCTGTATGAATCTCAGTGGTGGAGTACAACACTTCCACGTCTCGGATGCGTTCAGCTATATCGTTATGGTACAGCCACCTTTGTTGTTCTTGATGCCATTGCCAACCGATCACAGTTGGTAAACCGGTATATATAGATATACGATTTCCCCAACGATATGCTGGAGTATGCCCCTCCAATATTATCGGAGATCCAATAATATTCTCCTGTAGCCACATAATCGCTTGATAATCATGTTTCAACACCATAGTGCCCATTTGATCTGTAAACTTAGAAGATTTCATATATGCCATTCCATCAAGTGTTAATCCGCCAGTTACAGAATCGAAACGATCATCTAATCTGTCTCGAGTTCCAAGCACTGGATATATTGCAGAAGAAACAAGTAGCAGGATTAAGATGAAAATCCAAATAACCATAGAAGGTTTAAATTTAAGGTTGTTTATCAAACGATAAGACTTGAAAACATTTTTGTAATTACTGGCAAGGCGCCATAGTGCATAGGAGGAGGCTATTCCCAAAAGTATCCAGATCTGCAGATAGAATTTGAAAATCGAGTTCATCCGATCAATATCGCCTTCAACTCTAAAAACATCTAAGCCAATGGCCAATAATAACGATACTAATACAATTAGTGACACAAACACGTCTGAGCGATATTTATATTCTTTTTGTAGAACCTTAGTTATACCAACTGAGCATACTAGTAACGCTAATGCTGCCAAAAAAGGAATGGTGCTGCCTGTTTTGATAACTAATGCATACGCTATGGCAGCAACAAGAGAAAGCGCGAAAAATTTAGATATGTATGGAACAAAAGATTTTTGTATAGGCAAAGACGCCAATGAGAATTTAATGGTATTTTTTTTGAATATGTTTGTTGATCTAGCATATGAAAAAACATTGCGCATTTCATATATATAAAATGACCCAAGTATAAATATAAATAGTCCATTAATAGCTAAAAATTGCCATAATACAGTTGTGTTTGTAGTTTTCTCTACGCTCGATACAAATGACTCATAAGTGGTATGAAAAGGCAAGAAAACGAAATAACCAATTAAGAAAATAAACACACAGTGAATTATTGACCTCAATGCCATGGAGGAACGTACGTTTTCGTATCTAAAATAATTTGATAAAAATATCGCGATACAGCCAATAATCAAATACGTAGGATAATCCCAGGTGTTAATCAACCGCAGGGAACCTATTGTTATACCGAGGGTAGCAAGTATACCAATCGTTTGAAAAGATTCTCCGGAAATAAATAGTATTCTTGATTTGGCAGAGTAGTTTCTGTTGAGAATTAAAGCTAAAGCCAAAACTAAAACTAAAAGTGTAAACGGAATTGCGATCATATGGGCATGCAGATCAGCAAAAAGAAATGAGAAAAACGGAAATTCAGTTATTTCAAATCCCGGAGGATCTGGAGGCATCATGCGACTCGACTGCCAAAAGTCAAAAGAAGTGTAGGATAATCCTTTAGCAGTATTAATTAGAGAGGTTACTACTTGTATTATTCCATCTAAATTTCCTAGCACTGCTACAAAAATTGCAGCCATACAGCCTGCTAAATATGGATTAATAAATGATGGGCCAGTAGAAATCAGAGACTTTATATTTTTTCTTGATATTTGCGACCATACAGCCAGGTTATAGCCTATGCTGAAAGACCCTGCGATTGTCATGGCAAAAAACAAAGGTATAGCGAGATTGTATGCTGTCCTAAGTTCAATTGCAGTTGCTTTAATCAACATCGCAACTATAAATTGGCCGAAGTAATAATAGTTTAAAAACCCTCCTGAAAACCATGGATCGTAAGGGGGCATAGCCGTAGATTTAACAATCGCATTTAAATAGGCTATATCCATAGGCTTTTCACCACCCCTAAATGGATGCCATAAATCGGGATTCGCCATGCGAATCACTAAGAATATGAAAAACGCCGTTAGGAACAAACATTCAGTGATTAACAGAAATCTCCAACGAGTTTGTACAAACTGCAAAATATCTTTTTTGTTAATCACAAAAATGATAAGTGAGGCCAATGTTAGGAATAAAGTAGCTATTGTAATGGTGGCATAGTTAAAAGAAAGCCACTGAAAACTAACCAGAAGCCAAACTATGATAGCGATAAACAAAACGCCAATCATCTTTGAAAACATGAATCCTTTATCTGGCAACGGGCGCATTATCATAAAAGTTAGAGGGAAGGCTAATATCATTAATCCTTCAATTAGTATCAGCCATATAAGAACAGGATATTTCCTGGTCCAGCTATCATTTCTAAATATCTCTGTGTACGTTCCTCCATTTAATTGGGTTGCTAGGTCTTTCTCATTGAATATAGGCCCAGTAGGATTTGTGCCCAACACATTTTTATTATTAGACTTAGCTTCGATCATCTGCCTAATGGTGTTTGAGTCATATTTTTGTGCGTTGATAAATATTAGTACCGTAGGGTGGTCATATACTGAGAAACTCTCATCCGAATGGCCTAAATTTATAGAGACGTTTTTATTTTCGAACCCGCCGAATTTATTTGGTAAAGGCAGATTCGGCCTAGAAAAACTATCATGTATAAAAGTTAACCCCATCAAACTGGGATATGAAGTTTGGTAGTTTGCCAATTTATAACCTAATTGGCCTGAAAACAACAGTTCATAGTAAACCGAACTATTAGGATACCTGTCTCGTAATCTAGGTATTGTTCCGTATAGACGATCCGAATATATAATTAATGCATCAGATTTTGCTAATTGATTTGAAATACTATTAGTCTTTGGTTGAGTATCTGGATCATACATCGGTAACTCTTCCACCTGGTAACTATGTAAATCAGGTAATCCTTCTTCCCAATGTTCCTTTAGAATCACACTACCTTCGGGTATGTTTGTTTTTATCCATTCGGATGCTCTTACTGCTGTATGGGGTTTAGAATAAATTGATAGATATGAAATCGAATAAAAAATCGTGAATAGAGTTAAGACAATACCAGCCAAGATTAAACACGATTTGAGATATTTATAATAATCCCGCAAATTTTTTAATTCTTTGAACCAACGTAACAATGTATTCCATAAACTGATCAACATTTGAGATCCAAACATAATCAAAAACGGGGTTACTGGAATCATGTAACGCATAAACTTTACTTCGAGTGAACCGGTTATTATTAGATATGGTAAAACCCAGGCCAATACGATGACATCTAGACGATTTTTGGCAGGCCGATACGGAAGGGTTAAAAATAAAGAAACAGTTACAATTACCGATGAGAGAATGACAATCTTAATATCATTGGACCATATTAAAAGGCATGCCGGAACTAAAATGCCAATGATGGCGTATAAAATTGCTCTGCGGTACTCCATTCCTCGGAAAGACGTGAATAAAAGACCGGCCCAGGCGATTATTCCTAAAGGTATCCCAAGTCCCCAAACAACATGTTGGCGAATAAAGTACCAGTATGGCAAAGTATCAATGTATTGTCTGGTGTATGGATAGTCACGGATTCTTCTAACCATTTCAGATTGTTCACTAAAATCTGAATAAAATTGTTTCCAGTCCAAAAAAGCATAAGGCTGAGTCACAAAAAACGCCGTCGCTGCGGCAAGTAATCCAGTAAATGAATTTACAAAGAAAATTTTAAATCTATCTTGAAATGAATAATTTGGACCTTCATCGTTCCCCGCTAAATTTGTCAGCCAAATTAAATGAGCGACTGCAAAGGCTAATAAAATCGGCAATTGACTAGCTTTAGTAGCGAGGCCTAACCCTAAAAACAAACCCGCTAATACAGAATTTGACAAACCTCCAAACCTAGCAACTCGATATAAAAAAAATATTGTTACGACTGCAAACATTGCTTGTAGAGTATCTACAGTAAAAAAATGGCTTAACTGAATATGCAAAACGGCTACTGAAACCAACCCGGCTGTAATAAGAGCTACTTTTCGACTGTAGAGACGCGTTGCAAGAATATATACAGTTATTAAAGTAATAACGTCAGCGATGCTCGAAACTATTCTTCCGGTTATCCTTAAGTCAGTTATTCCTGGGCTTGCTATAGTCTCTGAAAGTAATTCGATGCCCTTGATTAGATATAGCGGTAAAGAACCATATGCAAACCATTTTGGATTCCAAGAACTTTCATTTGAATCAAATAGAGACGTTAGTTCGCCTGGTTTAGGCGGCGATATTTCACCAACCTTAAATAAAATTGCGCGTTCATCAGGGTGTGGAGTGAATGCAATCCCATCGTCCCAATTAATTCCATATATCCTTACTGCCAGCGCGAGGGCTATTATTGCCACAATTCCAATTGCATGTCGGCGGCTTTGTATAAAGCTTAATATTGAGAATGGATTTTTAGACAACTTTGACATTAGTTTATTTTGTAAAATTATTTATTGTTTTTGGAATTAAATACTAAATTAAACACATCAGACAGAACAATTTAAGAATATTATATGTATACACTTTGATACAGTACGTTTTATTAAGTTGTAATAGAGGATTTAAATGCTAACATTTGTGCCTGAAGAGATAGAGAATTATTCAATACAACATACCAGTAAGTTACCTAATTATTTACAAAAATTAATTAGATTAACCCAAGAAACACGTGAAGATGCAATGATGTTGTCTGGTCCAATCGAAGGCAATCTTCTTCAATTACTTGTAATTTCCACAAAAGCAAAAAGAATTTTAGAGATAGGTACTTTTACAGGATTTTCCGCCCAGATGATGGCCGATGCGTTGCCAAATGATGGAGAAATAATTACCTGCGATATCGACAAAGAAACTGCAAAAATTGCAAACGAGTGTTTTTTAGAGTCAGGGCACAGTGAGAAAATCACTCAAAAACTTGGACCTGCACTGGAAACAATGTCAGAGTTAAAAGGATCGTTCGATATCATTTTTATCGATGCGGATAAAGAGAATTACACAGCTTATTATGAAAAATCCATGGACTTACTATCAGATAGCGGACTGATAATAATCGATAATGTGCTTTGGGGAGGAAGGGTTTTAAACCCAAAAGATGAAACAGACATAGCTATTGCCTCACTTAATGACCACATCACCAATGATTCAAGAGTTACACACGTTATGCTGCCGATTAGAGACGGGGTGATGTTAGTAACACCATCCAATAAATAAAAATCATTGCCTTAAATATGATCATTTTTTCATTTTTCAAAATACTAAAACGCATTTTAGTTATTAGTTGTCTGCTATTGACATTGTTAGCTTGTGCGGGCGGTGAATCCGCATTGGACGAGGTTGGTCAATGGGAAATTGTGGATGCAGGTCTGCCGGCTGCATTAATCGCAATTTGGGGCTCTGGTGTCGATGATATATGGGTGGTTGGAGCTGACAGTGAAGATGGCATTGGACCAATGGTTTTACATCGTGATCATGGGCGTTGGTCCCGTATAAACACAGGCAGGACAGGAGACTTGTGGTGGGTTTTTGGATTTGATGAGGGCCCAATATTTATGGGTGGAGAAAATGGAATGATTTTACGCCAGGATGGAGATCTAATGAAGTTAATGGAAACTCCTGGACGAGCTACCGTATATGGGATTTGGGGTGTGAGCCCTGATGATTTATGGGCTGTAGGAGGAAATGTGATAGACGGAGGATTTGTATGGAGGTACACAGGTGAAAAGTGGTTTGAATTAAGGGAATTACCAGAAGAAATCAAAGCTAATCACTCAATGTTTAAAGTTTGGGGCAATACTAATGATGTGTGGATTGTTGGCACTGGCGGAGTAATATTGAATTATAAAAATGGCACATTGTTGGAGCAATCAGGAATTACAAACCGGACCCTGTTTACAATACACGGAAATAACGATATTGCTATTACTGTAGGTGGTTCGGGAGAACAAGGAAAAATACTCGAATTCCAGGAAAACGTGTGGAAAGAGGTGTCACCCAAAGAGACTCCTCATATCATTGGAATTCGAGTCAAAGGGGAAATTGGTTACGCTGTCGGAATTCGTGGAACCGTACTTAAGCGTGACAATAACGGATGGCGTAAAGTAAATACAGGGATTAATTTGTCAGAGGCGT
>DBZU01000023.1:41052-53480 GCA_002311285.1 Dehalococcoidia bacterium UBA1152
AGGCGTTTCATTCGGTGTGGATCGACCCTGAAGGTGGGGTGTGGGCAGTAGGAGGCAAGGTGCTAGCCCCTCCTTTGGTTGATGGCGTGATGATATATCGTGCCCCATAGCTAGAAACAACTCTTTTTCGTAAACCTAAATATTCTTTAGTTAACTTTACGATCATCTAATAAGCCTTTATTAGTAAATTATTAAATTCACTAGTTTCAAAAAGAGGCCCTGTTATGTCTGACAGGGCCTCTTTTTAACTGTTTAAATAATGTGTACTATTCGACACTTTCTTCAATGGCGTCCCAAAGAGGTCCATATGTTCGCTCAGCCGCACGATACTCTATTGCAGTAGTTGTGGGACGGAATCCCCAATTGAGTGATGGCACATTTACAGCTATTAACAAAACAATTAATCCTACAATTAATCCAAACACCCATGTTATAGAAACAAAGCTTAATAGTGCTCGTCGACCAAGTATGCGAGATAATCCCCAGAATGTAACAGGTCCTCCAGCCGCGGCAGTGAAAAGTAAAGCTGCCGCTGGGGCCACTTCCATTCCTAATAGCAAGAGTAATGCAACTAGTGGTATTTCAAACATTAGAGGAACATTGATCAGAATTCCAAGACTGGACGCCAGCGCTACACCTAAAACATGGTTTCCAAAAAACATGTCAATGTATTGTGGGTTTATCCATTGGATCACTAGTCCACTGCCGAAACCAGCTACAACCATTATTGGACCTAATTTAATTAAATAAAGACAACCAGCCTTTGCCCAATCCCGAAAAGCTTCGCTCATTGCACTTTTCCATGACTGAGAATCTGAAATACTCAGCAAATTAGTATCCGTAATCTCTTCAGGCTTATCACTCACTGATGTTCCGATACGGTCTATCCAATAAACCGCAGGTCCTATCATTAGGGTGCTTAAAACACTAATGATAATTCTGCTGACGCCAAGAAGTGGTGCAAATACAAGTGATGCCATCAACAATGCTGGAACACTCATAGTGGATGACCCTTGAACTAAAGCTATGGTTCCTTCTATGCCAGCTCCCCTTCGTTTTATAGCGGTTGATACTGGTACGATGCAGGCAGAACATAAATTCATCATGGGTCCAAGCATTGCACCTTTTAGTGTTCTACCTAAAAGGCCGCCTCCAGACCAAGGCTTAGACCCTGGGGGCAATAAAAATGACTCAACTAGTGCTGCAATGAGAAAAGCAAACGTCATGCCAATGGTTACTAGCCTTAAGTAAGTGACCGAAAAATTTACCCATCGAGACACAAAAGATGTGTCGGGATCAGATTCAATACAAAATCCTTGGAAGCATTCAATAACTGGCCCAGTGATTGATTCTAAATCGCCTTCCACAATATCTAGTTTAGGAAATCTGTTAAAAACAAAGAACAAAGTTACAATAGTGGCAAAAATTATGATGCCAACTAACCTCTTTTTTGCTAATCCAGATGTCAAATTTATTGACATGTTTGATTTAAGCTTCTCAACCAGTTGATCAGTCATCTTTGTGACCTTTGAACAGCATGCGGATCTTTGAACCTATATCTGGCTCATCTGGTCGTGATGGCAGGGCTATCCAAATGATGAAGAGTAGTGTGAATACTACTCCCGGCAACACGGCTTCTAACCACCATTCAGGCATTAATTTCTCCTAACAAAGACTCCTCACTTAAAAAAAGTTAAAATTATTATGTCAGCAGCACAAAACGTTTTTATTACATAAGACAGATTCATTTATAATTATCAACTACAATGCTTAAGCAAATGTATTCTAAATTAAGATTCCACCAATGAGTATCCTACATTGAAATATAGTCTGATATACCCAAACAAAAAAGGTTTTTGTGATCCTGACATAGCTTCTGATTTAGCTATTAAAGCCGAAGAGGCTGGATTTTCAACTTTTTTGATATGGGATCATTATGGTATGCCAGAAGGTCCCGACACCGTAGATGCATGGTGCATGCTTTCTTACGTGGCAGCAAGAACTTCCAAAATCAAAATAGGTACGTGTGTAACCCCGATACCTTTCAGATCTCCTGCTCAATTAGCAAAAATTGTGTCTACCGTTGACGTTTTATCAAAGGGAAGGGTAATTTTAGGAGTAGGAGCAGGCTGGCATCAACCTGAGTTTGACGCCTACTCAAAATGGGATTCCACATCAGTGCGAGTCGACAAGACCATTGAGGGAATCGATTTAATTACCAGGCTGTGGACTGAGAAAACAGTTAACCACCAGGGTGATTATTTTCTATCAAAAGACGCTCAATTAGAACCTAAACCAATTGGTAAACCACATCCGCAAATGTGGTTTGGAGTCAGAGGCCCCAGGATGATGAAACTAGCAGCAGAGTATGGAGAAGCTTGGATACCCACTATGATTACCCCAGAAGAATATAAAGACGGGATGCATAGATTGTCAGAATTTAAACAAGAGCTGGGTAAACCGCCTGATGTGTATGGAGCAATACAAATTTATGAACCTCCCCAATCAACGGATGAAGCGCTTAAAGATATAGATTTGTTTGCTGAGGCTGGATGCCAGGAATATGGGATTGTTTGGTCTTATCCTCAAGATGAAGGGATCAAGCGAATTGAATGGATTGCGAATGAGGTGATGCCCAAATTTTGAAATTTAAACTACAGCAGTTGGAAATTTTATGATTGATCAAGGAAAAAGAGTCCAAGGCAAAGTCGCATTAATTAGCGGAGCAGCTCAAGGAGTCTCTGGTCAAATAATGGGTTTTGGTGGAGCATCAGCTCGACTTTTAGCTGAACATGGTGCGAGCATAATGTTGAGTGATATAGATGTGGCTAATGGTGAAAAAACTGCCTCAGAGATACGCGATTTTGGGGGGAAAGCTGAATTTATAAAACTTGATGTCACTTCTGAACCTGATTGGATAAACGCTGTAAATAAAACTGTTGAGCTTTATGGCCATTTAGACATATTGGTTAACAGTGCGGGCACAACCGCCCCTGGATCGGTAGATGGCACTACAATTGAAATGTGGAATTCTCAGATGGATATGCATGGTAAAGGTTGTATGTTAGGAATAAAACATGTAATACCTCCAATGAGAAAGAATAAAGCAGGATCGATCATTAATATGTCCTCAACTGATGGCATTGTTGGTGGTGGATTCTCAGCTTCTTATGCTGCTGCTAAAGGAGCAAATCGCCTATTAACAAAAACAGCAGCTCTTCAATATGCAAGTGAAGGCATAAGAGTCAATTCCCTTCATCCTGGCGAGCTTGATACGCCTCTAGCTAGATCAGCAATGGCGGATATAGTTAATGATGATCCTGACTTTGAAGATCCTAGATTAAACTGGATACCTCTGGGTCGCCTTGGAAAAGCAATAGATATTGCAAATCTGGTACTCTATCTAGCCTCAGATGAATCAACTTATGTGACGGGCTCAGAATTTGTAATTGATGGCGGTATGTTGGCTAAAGGATTGCCGGGTTGAACCAGAAGCACGTCTATTTTAAGAGCCCTGCAGGCAAACCGCCGTTTTTCTTCAATATACTTAGTATCTCATTTAATGCTTCTAACATTTCAGGATTTGTAGGGTTAATGAGTTTAGCGTAAGTAGCTGCATCAACGGCAGTTGATTGATTTGCGTCCAATAAATTAACGGTAGCCCCCGATTCAATCAATAAAATCACCATATCGGTTATACCGAAATATGCAGCCCAATGCCCAATGCAGTGGAGTAGCTTCGTCTTTGTTTGTAGCCTTTACTTAACCCAAGTATTTTAAAGGAATTTCTGCCCCCACGGTATATTCAAGGCTACCCATCCTAACCATTTGATAAACGTTGATGCGGAAATCGGGGTTAACACATGTATGAATATACGCCTCTTCAGCAGTAAAGTTATATTCTTCGACTAACCAATTCATTAGATCATCAACTGCTTCATGTATTGCAGTTTCCAGAGGTCGGTAGGAAAAAACAGAAATTATTGAATCAGGTTTTTTTAAACGTACAAAGGGGATAGTTTTATTTTTTATGATTTTGGCACTTGCAGTTACCGTGGCTGATGTTTCATCTGCAGCTCCATAGTATTCTGTATCACCCTGTGAGCCGTGAACATCGCCTATATATAAAAGACCTCCTTCATGGTAAACATTTAGGTAAACTTTAGTGGCTTCTTTAACATCTCTCATGTCAAGATTTCCACCAAATGGGCCTTGTCCCATAGTTGTTGACTCAATTTCCCTATCCGGAGCGACTGCTATCGTACCTATCATAGGAGCCAGATCCCAGGAATGTTTGTCGTTCAAAACACCTTTTCCATCTCTGGTTGTACCTGAAGGACCCGGTAAATGTTTAATAATATGTATCTGCCCACGGCTGAGGTCTTTCCACTTTATTGAATCTCCCAGAGGGCCTATATCATTTGCAAACATAGTCCATCCGAACTCAATAGGCTCTATTGATTCAATGGTAATTTCTATTAAATCACCTTTTTCAGCGCCGTCTATGTAAACTGGCCCAGCTACAGGGTTGCCTTTTACTGGATCCGATTTCCACTGCTCTGATGATCTTACTTTTGAATAATCGTCTGGAGAGGTTACAAGGCCAGACGCTGCATCCCACGTTTCAACCTGAAAGGATTCCCCTTGCTTTACGTATATAAGCGGTTTTTTAAACCCGCTTAATTCATAAGTTAAAGACTGATCTCTTGTAATGCGTTGCATTTAGACTTTCCTCTGGGATATGCAGCTATAGCATTTTTTGATAATGCTTCTCTGCTTGGCCAACAACATCAACTCCAACTCTTTCTGACCAAGCTGACATTAGTTGTTTGAAGACAGGTCCAGGCTTTCCGTCACCTATGTCTCGTTTGTCGAATGATGTCACCGGAAGAACGCAATAGGGTGTAGAAGAAAAGAATGCCTCATCAGCTGTATAAAGATCGTAGGGCTGTAAATCCTCTTCTACTACTTCTATTCCTAATTGTTCAGCCAATTCAAATACGTACCCGCGAGAAACTCCCTGAAGAATGGATGTGTCATTAGGAGTTCTTATAACACCGTTAGTAACGGTGAATAAGTTATAGCCAACTCCTTCAGTTAAATTACCTGAAGAATCGGTTAATATAGGCCACCCTTGATCTTCAACATCTCCAGCCTCCATTTCAGCAAGGTTGAAATTCAATCTGCTATGATGTTTGATTTTAGGATCAACTGTTTGAGATGACATGGAGCGAGTTTTAGTTATTACACCCTTTGCTCCGTTTAAATCAGCTCCAAACCAGTCCCACGGGACTGGGCCAACATCTATAATCACCGTTGGAGAATTTGCCTCATACGCCCATCTTCCGGGTCCTCGAGTAATTGCATGCCATATGTCAAAATCACCATGATCTTCAAGAAAACCTAGGTTTTTCTCAACAGCTTCTTCGGTTATCCGAGTCATCTCTTCAGCAGACATGCCAATGTCAATGCGAACGTATTTCATTGATCGGTAAAGCCTGTCAATATGGCGATCTAATAAAAAAGAAGTTCCGTTAAAGGTCCGAGTCACATCAAACACGGTATCACCTACTCGAAATCCTCTATCTGCGACATCAACTTTCAGTTCGCTTCTGGGAACCCATTCCCCGTTTAAATAGCAAATAAATTCACTCATAACATTGCCTCCTTGTTTAAGTATCAGGAATTATACTTCCTATAACCAATAAATGCTCAGACTATTCTTTAATAGCCCGCTCATTTAGACCATGCTTGTGAATAAACCCGTACATATTCTCAAGAAATTTCTTTGTTTGCCAATTACGAACTTCTACTGAATGAGGTTCAGTTTTCAAAGTCGTTATATCTCGAGCTATCCTTTCTAAACTGGCTGTAGGCCATACCAGACTTGGATCAATCTCTAAAGAGGATCCTAAATCCCTTCTCCAACTTTTTAAAAGCTCCAAGCGTTTTTTTTGAACAAGATTCATAACGGATCTACGCGCTGTTCTTGGGCGTGAGACTGGAGGTGCGTTTAATCCATTTTTGATCGCGGTTAATAATTCAGTTTTTAATGGTTGAAAAGCAAATGGACCCAAATTATCTAAAGATAATGGTATTGAGGGGTTAGCTTGGGCTAATTCAACTAAAGTTTTGTCCGTCAGAATTTTATAGAGTGGTTTATCTCGAAAAACAGCATGCTTTATTCGTAGTTTTGACAGGCTTTTGAGGACAGACATTTGGGGTGGATCTAGAATTCCACTACCTTTTACAGAGAAAAAATCGATTTCTGGATCTGTAGATTTGAATGTCGCAGTAACTTGCCTTTGGCACTCCTCTTGTACCCAGTCGTAACGGCCAATTGCCTTTAGACGTTTTGTTAACTCAGAACGCAGGTTTATCAAATGTGCAACATCGGTTGCTGCATACAGCACAGACTCTTTGTTTAATGGCCTAATTGTCCAGTCGGAACGTTGAAGTGTTTTGCTTTTTTCAATTTTAATTTCTAGAATTTCTTGAATCACGGTAGCTAAACCGGTTTTCTTTAAACCTAGAAATGATGCTGCAATAGCCGCATCAAACAGATTATTGATTGTAATGCCCCATTCTCTTCTAAGGCATCGAACGTCATAACTTACTGAATGCATTACTTTTATCACATCCTGATTTTCAATGAGTTCGCAGAGGGGAGTCATATCTATCTTTGCTATGGGGTCAACAATATAGATCCTAGTAGCTGAAGCAAGCTGCATAAGGCAAATTCTTTCAGGATATCGATGCCTGCCATTACCCTCGATGTCTAGGGCAATTATTGGATCTTTTGCAACCTGTTTGATCATTGATGACATAGATTTCATATCATCAATCAACAGGTATTTAAGTCGGGTGTTTAAGTAGCTGCGCATTAAGTACTGTAGTGCTTGAACAGCTTGCCCCAACCTGTATCCATTGCAGCTTTAATGCGTTTTCGGCCGACAAATCTGAGCCAGTATTCATTGTGATATAAGTTTGATGCAAAAAATGCTAGGGGGGCCAAAAATGATCTTAACAAAAACCGTTCAATTGGTTTCAAAGGCCCCCAATAGATAAGTTTTTGACCTTTACTGGCAAATGTATTCTCAGATACGGAAAAATTCCAATTCACTAAAGCAATATCTTCTCCTACGATTTCTATGTCCTTAATACGACCTACACCAAGTCCCAAATCATCAGCTAGCTGTATAAATTTCAATTCCATAGGATCTAAACCCATCATTTTGGCTGCGACTGCATCTATTGCAACTTGATCAGCTGATGCTATCAAAACATTTTTTTCATGCCATCGCATTGCCCTTGGCCCGGGCCCGTCACCTGCGAGAGTACCGTCCATAACCGCAAAGATGCCGGTATGCAACTCCTTTTGTATTTGTAATAAATCTACTAATGTTTCGTGGATTACTGAATGAGTCCAGTGGCGCCTACGGTGAAGCAAGCCTCCAAAGGCATTTTTCATCGCTCCAGTCATGGTAGTAAATACGTGTGTTTTAACAGTAGGGAGGTGGATAATGTTTTTTCCTGCAAAGCAGGCTGGTATTTTTATTCCATCAGGATAAACATCATCTAGAACTAACATATTGCCTGCAGGCTTGTAATCAACCCACTCGGTAGGAGGGATATCAAGGTAAATTGGATGAAGGTTGTGCAGATTCTCAACTGCAGTGTGCCTGTTATTAAAAGCTCCTTCAATGGGGTCTACTACAACGGTACCATTATGAGCTGGAATTAGATCTTTGTACCCATCTTGCAACAAGGTTTGTATTACTCCGTCTAACTGCCATGGGGTAGTTGAACATCCTGGGTAATAGTGTTGCCATGAAATGTTTATTTTTAGCAGAGTCTCACATTCTTTCGGTAAATGATTTTCATACTCTGCAAGCCTCATTACTTTTCCGATGTCTTGAATTACCTTGTCAGGACTTGTGTGGATAACTGCAACTTTTGCGGGGCTCCTTAGATTTTTGCCGGCCATATTTGTGGTCATTCCTAAACTTTTTTTGGACAAGACTTCGTCATAATGTCTGCTGAAATCCTAATCGTGTGAAACTAAGACGATATCGATGTTATTGATACGCGATGGATTAGACTTATTCTAAAAAGTCTCTCAGTTTTTTAGACCGAGTTGGATGGCGTAGTTTACGTAAAGCTTTTGCCTCAATCTGTCTTATACGCTCTCTAGTAACACCGAAATCTCTTCCTACCTCTTCTAAGGTTCGGCTACGGCCATCTTCTAATCCAAAACGCAATTGCAATACTCTGGCCTCTCTCTCGCTAAGCGTAAAAAGGACGTCATCGACTTGTTCTCTAAGCAGTTGATATGATGCTGCGTCTGAGGGCGCTATAGTATTACGATCTTCTATAAAATCACCTAAGTGGCTGTCCTCTTCCTCGCCTATAGGAGTTTCCAACGAAACAGGTTCTTGAGAAATCTTTAATATTTCTCTGACTTTATCAGCAGGCACTTCCATTCCTGATCCTATTTCCTCGCTAGTCGGTTCTCTACCATACTCCTGAACTAGTCGTCTACTTACTCGGAGAAGTTTGTTAATAGTTTCAACCATATGGACAGGTATTCTTATTGTCCTAGCCTGATCGGCTATGGCCCTTGTGATTGCTTGTCTTATCCACCACGTTGCGTAAGTAGAAAATTTGTATCCTTTTCGATAATCAAATTTTTCGACAGCGCGAATTAAGCCTATATTGCCTTCTTGAATTAGATCAAGTAGAGACATACCTCTACCGATATACTTTTTTGCTACTGATACCACTAATCGAAGATTAGCCTCAGCGAGATGCCTTTGGGCATCGAATCCAAATTTTTCGATCTGCTCGAAATATTTACGAAACACCAGTTCATATGATTCAAGATCTTTAGTTAGTTTTGGGCTTTCTATCTGTTTCTTAATAGCTTTTATAGGAGCGTGTATATCTATTAGCTGTAAAACTTCTTTAGGCAATATCCTGCAATTAAGTGACAGTAATAGAAGCAACTCCTTGGCCTGTAAAGGCTCCTTGTTGAGAATTTCTCCTAAGTAGTTCAATAGGTCTTCGTCTGTTCCGCCGTCGAGTGCATTTCGAACTTTTCCACGAAAACGTAACTCTCCTAAAGTCAAATCATCTTGTAGATTTATGAACCGAGTTAAAGCCTTTATAGTGTCAGTGGACGAACAAATACCGTTTAATAGATGTAACACTATTTGCCAGGCTTGTGGAGGGCGGCCATCTGGACTAGAAAGTTCTTCTGTCAGCCGCTTTATATAACTTGCGGATTCCATCTTACGGGCTAATACTCGCTCATCATGAGCTTTGAGCAAGTTAACTCGGCCAATTTCTCTTAGATACATGCGGACTGGATCATCGATCATTTCCGCAGATTCGTAATTACTCCACTCTGCTTCTTTTAAAGCTTGCTCTTCTGCCTTTTTAGCAATTGTTTCCAAAGCAGCGGCTTCTTCTTCATCTTCTTCATCTTCTTCATCTTCATCTTCTTCTTCTCTAGCAACTATATTTCTTGATGAATGTTGTGGTAAATCCATGACGTCTACACCACCATCGACATCTTCTTCGTTAAGACGATTAAAATCACCAGGACCTGTAGCTTTATCAACAAGGTCCTTTATTAGACTTGCATCTTCATTTTGACTTATGTTTTCATTTTGATTGTTTTGATCCATTATTTAATTATCCTCGCTGGGCATGAATTTCTTTTAACCGTTGATTCATTTTAACTATTGCCTGCTCCAGATCACTTGAAGATTCAAAAGAAGATTTACTAGACAACAGTCCTTCTTGTAGTTTTCTGAGGTGCCCTTCCTCAATCCGTGAAAAACATTGATTTAGACTGTTAATTGATTGCCTTAAATCAATTGGTTTCAATTGAATATCTAAGATTTCGTCGAGTCTAGGTTTAATAGAATCATCTAAACTTGATTTTAACGTCTCTATTTTACCTGTCTCTAGCCATCGGGTAAATATCTCTCTATCCTCGCTTCTAACAAAACATTCTGGTGAAAAATGATCTGGAATGCCTTCGAGTTCAGTAGATTTAAGTAGAATTGCAAGGGCGTATTCATCTAGTGAAACTTCAGTATTCGGTAATGCATTGGCAACATTATGTTGAGATCGGCTAGATTGCCCTTTGATAGTATTTCTCCTGCGACTTGAGACCTTTGATTTCTTGCCCATTTCCCGCAATATTGGATCTAATCGACTTGAATCAATGTTGAGTGTCGTTGCAACTTTTTCTTTATAGCGTTCTTGGTCAAATGGATTGGAGGCATAAATTAAGCCAGATATCCACTCTAAAGCTGCCGTTTTCCCAGATCCAGATTGTAGTTCGAAACGAACTGGTAATGAATCGATCATGAATTCTTGAGCTGGCACCGATTCTTTAATAAGGGTTTGCCAGTATTGAAAATCTGATCTTATAAGATTATCTGGGTCAGATCCTTCTGGCAGAAGGCATATTTTGATGTTGATTGAATCGCGTCGGATGATTGCGCCAATGCGTTTATTAAAGCCCATCATATTGTTATGATTTGAAGATATTAAGATGTCTTCTAATTTTCTTAATGTAGCCTCCTGTCCAGCAGTATCAGGATCAAGCGCAAGGACCAGGTTGCCGCACAATGATTTTAGTTGTGAAAGTTGAGCATCTGTAATAGCAGTACCCATAGAAGCTACGACATTTATATCGCCAAGTTGATGAGCTGCTATTACGTCCATATATCCTTCCACTACGATAGCTTGACGTTCAGCGAGCATAGCCTGGTGAGCAGTATCTAAACCGTAAAGAATACTACTTTTGTCAAAAGCATCAGTTTTAGGAGTATTAATGTATTTTGGTTCGGATTCATCGATGGACCTTGCACCAAATCCACCTATTTTGCCGCGTCTGTTTTTTATAGGAAACATTATTCTATTCTTAAAAAAATCTCCTCTGTTTCCATCTTGATATTGATAGATCAATTTAGATTCTAGAATCTGATCATTCGTAAACTCATTCGAGATCAGACAATCGTAAAGACTCGGATTATTAGTTTGAGCTGGACTTAAACCTAAACCAAAACTTTGTGCAGTTAGTTGATCGATTCCCCTAGATTTCAGATAGTCTCTCGCTAGCTTTCCACTATCCGAATACAGTAAATCTGAAAAGAAATTAGAGGCACATTCATTTATTTGATATAAATTTGCCGATTTTGTTCTAATAACCGGAGTACCCATAGATACTCCAGCTCGATCAGCAAGCAATCGAATTGCCTCTCCAAACTCCATAGATTCTCTTTTCATCACGAATGAAATTAAGTCTCCCCCGGTTGAACAAGCACCGAAGCAATGCCAACTCTGGCGTTCTGGACTGACAATAAATGACGGCGTCTTTTCATCATGAAAAGGACAAGGAGCTTTAAAATTACTACCAGCTTGTTTTAAAGCAATATATCCTGACACAATGTCTACTATGTCAAGCCGAGATTTTATTTCATCAACTAATGTCACTAATAACACGAAACCCTTTAACTAAAATTTGCATAATACCTGGAATCATTTCAAACAACTCCTTTGTACAGAGGCGCACTAATTCCTTTATGTAATTTCTCTGCTATATTGATAGCATATTGATCCGTCATTCCGGATATATAATCTACGACAGCTTGTTGTTGATTATCATTAATTTCAAGATAGCGTTTTGGAATACTATCAGGGTTGTTTAAATAATAATCGAAAAGCAATCTTATAATTGATCTTGCGGCATGACCTTGTTCTCCTACATCTTCAGGAACATAAACCCGTTCAAACATAAAGCTTCTGAATTCATTCACTACAGTCCGGATATTATCACTCATTTTTATTAAAGTGGGTTGATCATTTTTTACTGAATTAGAATCATTTAGTCCAGCGACAACCCATGACTGTGTAACGATATCACTGACTATGGTGTTTATTCTGTCGCCATGGGATTCTCCTAAAGTTGAGAATATAATTGACGGCACCTCATCGATCTTTAAGGCATTTGCTCTGAAGGCATCCAACAAATCATGATTAAGGTAAGCCACAGCGTCGGAGATGCGCACGATCTGCGCCTCCAGGGTCATCCCTTCGACCGCATCGGCATCGAGGAACTCGCCTTGCGGCTTCGAGTGACGCCTGATCGCCTCGACGACCTCGCGGGTGAGGTTCAGTCCGGCGCCGCCCTTCTCCAGCTTCTCGACGATGCGGACGCTGTGGCTGCTGTGGTGGAAGCCCCCGGGCAGCAGCTCATCGAGCACCTTCTCGCCGATGTGGCCGAACGGCGTGTGGCCGAGATCGTGGCCGAGTGCTGCCGCCTCGACAAGATCCTCGTTCAGGTTGAGCGCGCGGGCGATCGTTCGGCCGACCTGCTGGACCTCGATGGTGTGGGTGAGCCGGGTGACGTA
>DBZU01000063.1:0-1108 GCA_002311285.1 Dehalococcoidia bacterium UBA1152
CTACTGATATTGTTCCGCATAACAGAAGACAAGAAACTTGAAAGACCAATCAGCGCTCCGTTAAGTTCGTACATTGACTTAGTAAATAAAAAATCTATTACTATGTCTGAGTATGAGCTCCCTGCATATTTGAACTGCAAAGAAGAAGATATACCCAAAACCCAACTTCTTAAACGGGATAATAGCTATCAGTTAATATTAGATTTGGTCTCTCTACCAGATTTCCTGTTAGATATAACGACTAACAACAGAAGTAAACTTGTAGTCGCCCAGGCTGACAGGCAAAAAACTTATGTTCAGAAGATTTATAGAGCTCTGAATTTGTACTGGAAGTATGGGCAAGAGCCCAATGCATTGCTGCCGGCCTACAAACTTTCTGGTGGTCTGGGAAAAGTACGAACTGCTGGCAAGGTGAAAAGAGGCAGACCAGTACAAATATCCACTCCTACCTTTTCTGTATTTGAAGGCGTTAATACTGAAGAGCAAGATAAGGCAATAATTCTAAAGGCAATGAAAAAGTTTGCTCTTAAGGGTAGGAAAGTACCTTTTACTAAAGTGTATGACCAAATGCTGAAGGAGTATTATTCTGATGAGCTACTTTCCGCTGAAAGTGAACAGCGGGAACCCAGTGTTCCTAATTACAGAAGCTTTCTGTATTGGGCGAGAAAGTTAATACCTCAAAATGAACTGATCAGGAAACAAACTAATAAAGGAGACTTCGAGCGAAATCGAAGAGGGCTGATTGGAAGCGCAACGGACCATACAGAAGTTCCTGGCAGTTGTTTTGAGCTAGATGCCACCGTTTTAGACGTTCATATTGTATCGGAGTTTCAGCGAAACCACGTGCTTGGTAGGCCCACTTTATATTGTGTGGTAGATAAAGAAAGTCGAATGATCGTAGGTCTGCATGTGTCGATGGAATACGCGTCGTGGAGAGCAGGCAGACAGGCTTTAGTAAATAGCTTTACATCAAAGAAACAATATTGTGACCGGTTCGGTATTACGATTGAAGAGGCAGAGTGGCCTTGTCACCATATACCCCAGCGATTGCTTTGTGACCGTGGCGAATTTATTTGTAAGGATGCAGAACAGCTAGCAGTGCCGTTAA
>DBZU01000063.1:1177-2391 GCA_002311285.1 Dehalococcoidia bacterium UBA1152
GCTCCGCCCTATAGAGCTGACTGGAAAGGAATTGTTGAAAGACGATTTAAAATACTTAACGATACCTTAGTCCATCAATTGATGGGGACAACCAGAGGTAGGCATTACATTCGTGGTGACAAAGACCCTCGGTTAGAAGCCGCGTTAACATTAAACGAAGTTACTAAGATGCTTATTGATGCCGTTCTTGAGCACAATAGTGCTATTTTTGAATCACTGGCTGCCCAAAGCACACTTCTTGTTGAATCAGATCTGAAACCTACACCTCTCAATTATTGGATGATTCATCTTCAAAAGCATAGACATGCTTTAATCAAAGCAAATGAAGCAGACATTCGTGCTCGATTACTACCGCCTGTTACCGTATCGATGACAAGTAAGGGGATTCGTCTAAATAAAGATATGTATTATCAGTGTGAACGAGAGGAATTTGACACTTGGAAAACCATTGCACGAAACACAGGAAGTTGGAAACTAGAGGCAAGAATTGATCAAGATAATTCATCATTTATCTATGTGCGATTGCAAAGTGATGAAAATTTTACGCGTTGCGAACTAATGAAACGTTCATCCATTTTCGAGGAAAGGCACGTCGCTGATGTTGTCTTCTTTGAAGATTGGAAAAAACTACAGCTTAAGAATGATAAGCCTGGGAAAGCATCACTGGAACGCTATGACCGTAAAAACGAAACGATTAAAAATGCCAAAGAGTCTTTGAAATCAGAATTACCTCTAGCCAGCAAAGCAGAGAGAACTAGAGACATGAAGGAGCGCAGAAGACAAATGATCCTCGATAATAGGTTGGCTCCCGACGACTTCGAACATGCGGGGGAACTCTCAAATCCAATCACTGAGACCTCGAATGGTATCGGCAATAAAAAAAATAAAGTCATCTCTTTGTTAAAGCGTAACAAGGATGAAAAGTTGTGAGAGTTCGTTATGCTGAATATCGGGAGGCGATTCTTCCGGAATACAGAGGAAATCCGTTAATCGAAGCTCTCCCTCAAAAGCCAAGAGACGAAGAGTTGTTAGATAAACTTGGTTTTTTCCCACCTCATAACGAGGAAGAAAGGGAGTTGGATGCTTTCGACAGAATAGAATACCTCGTTCGCTTAGAGCATTTAAGGCAGCCTCTCCCTGTATATGTAGACGTATATAGGTATATTGAATCTGCACTTAAAAAAGGGTACTCGGCGAAGAATCCATTATCCCCC
>DBZU01000063.1:2454-5184 GCA_002311285.1 Dehalococcoidia bacterium UBA1152
CAGATCGAGCCGAGAACTGGCTTCTTTAAACCGAAAGGTAGTGGGATAACTGTGATTGGGGAAAGCGGCGTCGGCAAAACCAGTATGTTGGAGCAAATTCTGAGTTGTTATGACGACGTAATCGAGCACGTTAAATATCAAGGTAAATCGCTTCCGCTAAAACAGGTCGTCTGGATAAAAGTAGATTGTCCAGAAGATTCAAGTGTAAGAGCCCTTTGTCATAAAATTTTGGCTGAAATTGGTCGTAAGCTAGGGCATAAGCCAGAGAAGCCAGCCACAACAATCCCTGGGCTGCTTGAGCAAATTGAAGCAAAAATTAAGTCAGGATTCTTAGGCATTTTAGTTATTGACGAAATGCAAAACCTTAACTTAGCGAAGACTGGTGGTGCCGATCGATTAATAGCATTTCTTCATAACCTTGTTAATAACCTCGGAATCCCTTTACTTTTCTGTGCAAACCCTCCCTTTAATGAATTGTTGGAACAAACATTAAAAATTGCGAGGAGAGCAGAAAGTAGTGGCTATATAGATGTTGAACTATTAAAAAATGATGAAGAGTGGGAGCTTTTCGTTGATGAGTTATGGGGACTCCAGTGGACCAATATCAGAACTCCCTTAACAAAGTCGTTAAGCGACAAGTTATACGACCTTTCCGTTGGCAATTTAGATTTGGCCATGCGCGTATACAAGGAGGCTCAACGCCAAGTAATTGGTAGCGGAGATGAGCGAATTAACGAAAGTGTATTAGAACATGCCGCAAACATTACTATACGTGCATCGAAAAAATCAGTAGATAAAATTAAACGTGATAATAAGGTAACACTTCTGAAGCGGAAAAAAGTCAAAAAATCTGCGCCAAACACGTCTAAAGTGATAACCGAAAAGCCAGAGCTTACTCACCATAATAAAAAGCTAATAACTATACCTGGCGACTTAAGCCGCCCTCATCATCCTGAATTTGCTGACAAAATCAATGAACTCAGAGAGTCGGGTATCTTTGTCGAGCAAATTTCAGATCCAGACACGATTCAACGAGCTGCAAAACAAAAAGATGCACTTAACTACCTTAAAGCACAGGGGCTTCTGTGCGATGAGCCTTTAGAAGACCTGTTCTAGGTATGGCGGCTTTGGAGAATGTATCAATTACCCAAAGCTTTACCAGATGAATTGCTACTCAGCAGATTAATTAGATTCATCACCATTTCTGGCATTTCTAGTAGTGAATTTCTGCAAACTTGTTTTGGTTCGAATAGAATTTCACTCCATCCGTTTTTGACATCGGGGCTAAGTTCAATCGCTAAGGTGTGCAACGAAGACACAGATTTATTGCTTAATGAGCAGACCTTAACACCGCTATTCTGTTTTTTCTTGCCAGTGCATGCTCGTAACCTACAAAAAATGATAGTTACTAATAATGGTGCAAGAGCTTTTAGATCTAGCCAACTGGTATCCTTTGAGAGCGGCCAGTCACTTGGCTTAAAATCGTGTCCACTATGCGTAGAGCATGATTTACTAAAGTACGGGATCTCGTATTGGCACGTTAGCCACCAAATTCCAGGAGTTGATACCTGTGGCTATCATGGCGCGGGATTGTCCTTTCTAAAATTGACTCAACGGCAAAGACTAATCAAGTGGTTACTCCCTCAACCTGAAACTGATATACGATACTCGCCCTTGATTGAATACAAAGTGGCTAACTTTTCGACTCAACTTTTGAGTTTGTTAGCTTCAAGACAGCATCTGAATCAGATTACGGAAGTTTACCGCCACTATCTGAAGGAAAATGACTATTTAACCCCAAATGGAAGAGTTCGAAGAAAGGCTGTGATGCAAGAGTTTTCCAAATATATAAAGAATCACAGTCAAACTAATCCGGCAATAGTGCCTAGAACACAGCAGGATTATCGTTATGTAAGCCAACTACTAGACGCAGGCGGTAGCCATCACCCCTACAGACATCTGTTATTTGGAACGTGGTTACTTGGTGAGGCTTCCCAAGTCTTTTCTAACCTCCCTGAAGCAAATTTTTCGAATATGAAAAATACTCCCGAAATCGTGAACAATATTAGTAATAAGTGCCTAAAATTTCTTAAAGCTGGGAAGTCACTGGCACATACAAGTAGAGAAACGGGAAAGAGTAGGTGTTATTTAAAGCGAATAGCGTTACTGAATGGTATATCCTTAAACCTAAAGCCAAAAACTCTTACACAGCAGGTCATCGATGCGATATGCACTCTTGCCTATTCTGGATTCCATCGGCGTGAAATTGCGAGACGATGCGGCGTGGGGATTGGGTCAGTAGAGCAAACAATATCAAGTCATTCAGGGCTTGTTGAAAGACGAAAACAATGCCACTTTCAATCTGCTAGAAGGAAAAACCGATTTGTTATACTGAAATATTTAGGCAGTCATCCGGAATCTATAAGAAATGATGTTAAGCAGCAATGTAGTTCTGCTTTCTACTGGTTATATCTTAACGATAGAGCTTGGCTGGAAGAAAAGTTACCGATAGCTTGTAAGCCAAAAGGTAGATACTAAGTCAGATTTCACGGACGTATTTTTCAGGACGAAAATGATTAGTGAGGTGAATTATGCAAACAACTATTTGTAAATTAGGTAACTCGAAAGGGATTATTATTCCTGATTTCATAGTGAGAGAGTTGAACTTAGCTATCAATCAGAGAATGGCTATTAAGAATGAGGCAGGTTCAATTATTCTTGAACCCTTTT
>DBZU01000063.1:5228-7870 GCA_002311285.1 Dehalococcoidia bacterium UBA1152
CCTTTTATAAACAACGATACTCGTTAGATGAGTTGCTTAGTCAATGTAGTTCAAAAGTCATAGAGCAGGACGAAGAAAATAAACTGTGGCTGAATGGACCGAATTCTGGAGATAAATTTTATTAGAAGGCTTGAGACGCTATCTGAATAATGTGAATTTATAAATATTCATTGTGTGAAATACTTCATTTTTTTGAGGATTTCGTATTAAAGTTTAGTCATCTAGATAGAAGAAATTAGGGATATTACATGCGATTTGCTTTATTAGAAGGGAGGCGAGTTGAAGCAAAACCAAAGCAATAGGCAACTTGTCCAGGCTGTCAATCGGAAGTGGTCGCAAAGTGCGGTAAACACAATGCTTGGCATTGGTCCCATAAAGCAAGAGCTCATTGTGATCCATGGTGGGAAACAGAAGGGGAGTGGCATCGTAATTGGAAAAATAGATTTCCTGTAGATTGGCAGGAAATAATTTGTGATGACTCAGCTTCTGGTGAAAGGCATATCGCCGATGTTAAGACTCCTTCGGGCCTCGTAATTGAATTTCAGCACTCTACTATAAGTCCCGACGAAGTGAAATCCAGAGAAGAATATTACAAATCTATTATTTGGGTAATTGATGGATGTAAAAATGATTTTGATAGAGTCAATTTCTCTCTAAGTCGCAGTCGCCCAAATGAGGAGGGATTGGCTCATTTTACTTGGTATGGAAGAAGTCAAATCTTCAAGCGTTGGCATACAACTAAACCTGTTTTTATCGACTTCGGATCAAAACATGGATTCTGGCGTGTACTTCACTTCGATACAGTAAATAAAAAAGGAATAGTGGGACTAGTAAATATTGATAAATTTGTAAACGCTGTTTGCTCTGGAGCGACAGATTTTAGTTCTGCTGGAGGCCCCGCATCACCAATGGAGTTTGTTTGATAAGGATAAACAGAAATTAATTCGCTATATATCAACTGAATATCACAACTAAGTTTTCATAATATAATTCATAAATTGGCAAAAGAATGATATTCATCGGGAATGAATCGCTACAAAGTTTTATCTTTAGACATATTCAAATAGCGGGAGGGACAGATTTTTCATGCGTTGTTGAAGATACCGGCGCTTGGGTCAGTAGCCCTAGAATACCAGAGAAATATCAACACATATTTCACTTGTTTGACGAAGAGTTGCTTTTGGATATCACGAAAAACTCTGGATTAGCGCCTGAACCGGATTCTATATTTAGCAACCCTACGTCTTCCATAGTTGCTTTGTCGAAGATATTCGCCGGAAATAATAGCGAGACGGTGAGTACTAGCAGTATTCAAATAGCATATTGTGAGAGATGTATCGAGTCCTCTTTAGTCGAAAATGGGTTTGCTCATTTTGACTCAAATTGGCTCTTCAGTAGTTATTGTGAGGAACATAATGTCCGACTCTCGATTCTAAAACATAGAAGGAGAGGGGGAGCAATCAGTGCTATTAAAAAAATCTTGACTGGGGACTCAGCAACAGAAATAAACTCTTTGAGGAAGTCATTCGAGAAGGAACGATATAGAGGGCTCTCGTTCAATAAAAAGCAAAAGTTCGAAAGTCCAGTTTATTTTATGCCTTGTACGGTTAAGCCGTTACTACGTTGGTTAACTGATAATATTCAAACGCTCAAGAACAATAGAAGCTTGGAAAAGAGATATTGGATGAGGAGTTTACTTGAGTCAAAGTTCATATTGCCACATGATTTGGAAAAAATTTGTATAGAACTAAACACAGAGGAGCCTAACTTATTTAAAAAATTTGTCGTGGATAACTTTATGAAAAAGAAAATTGGCTATGGTGTCTGGGACGATACGAAATTCTCTTCTCAAATATACAAAGTAAAGGGTAAAAGTTACTCACAATGCTTTGAGTCAATAGGACTAGGTATATGTCCTATGAGTCCAGAAATACAGAATATAGATAGTCGTACGGATGATCCGCTTTCCAATGAGATTCTAGTTGAAAATAACATCCTCTACACTCACAAAGTCGAGTTTGGTCAATGTAAGTTAAATATTCACTTGGAAATTTAAAGCCAACCACTACTGTGAAGCTATGAACAGGTGTGGGTGCCCTTTAATTATATACAGGACGTAAGTTAAATGTATCTAGAAAGTCTAACAATAAAAAATTACAGAAAGTTTGGTAACAAAGACAATAAGATATGCTTTGTTCAGCCTGAAGTTATTGCCGTGAAAACCGAAGAGGAGGACGAAAGATCTGTAGTAGCGCCTTCAACGACTTTAATTATTGGCAAGAATAATACGGGTAAGACAACTGTTGCAAACGCATTAAAGATGATTTGTAACAACGAGCAACCAAAAGCTTCGGACTTTAATCTATCTTATTTAAATGGTCTGTTTACTGAATATAAGAAAATATGTGATGGGGATAATCCAGAGAATATAAAAGAATTAGAGTCTCCTAGTTTAGAATTTTCTTTGATGATAAACGTGGACCTTAGTGAAGAAGACTTGCTTACAAATCTCTCTCAATTCATATTAATCGACTTTGATGATTCAGATTCCAGCGTAGATGTTAATATTATCGTTAAGATCGAAATCACTGAGGAAGCTAAGTTTAAAGACAACGTAGCTAAAATTTTTAAAGCACAAGACA
>DBZU01000063.1:7926-8351 GCA_002311285.1 Dehalococcoidia bacterium UBA1152
CACAAGACAATGAGGGGAGGAAAGTTAGCGATAGGCAGCAGTTTGATATGTTTTACGAATTACTTTCTAAGGAATCGGCTGCAAAACTAAGTGAAGGTAACCTATATAGAGTATTATTTCTAGATAGTAACGGTAATGAAGCAGAAAAGTTTTCCCTTAAGAAGTTAATTAACATCAAAGAGATAAAGGCAAATCGAAACTTAAAGGAAGGAGTTCTAAGCGAAGTATTTACAAAGATAGTATCGTTCCAGTTTAGTAATGATGTTAATTCTAAGAATAGTTTAGAAGAAAATATTACTACGATGAATGAATTGATATCAGAAAAAGTTGGGCCTAAAAGTTCTGAGATATCAATGGTATTGAGCGAACTTCAAAGTACAGAGAAAGTCGATTTAAGTCTAGCTGGCAATGTTACTCATGATTCC
>DBZU01000063.1:8405-8599 GCA_002311285.1 Dehalococcoidia bacterium UBA1152
CCGTCATGAAAGGTCTTATCAAGTACAATTTCAAAGATGGAGATGACTACATTCCTGAAGATCAATTTGGTTTAGGCTATATAAATCTTCTCAACATTATCGGCGAAATTATTCATTTTGTAGATAGCTACGAAGATAAGAGTCATTACAGTCGAATCAATCTTCTTTTCATTGAGGAACCTGAAGCATTTATG
>DBZU01000031.1 GCA_002311285.1 Dehalococcoidia bacterium UBA1152
CTTTGAGTCTTGATACACATCAGGATCCAAGTAAGCAGTATCTTCATCACCAACATCGAGAATAGGGCGAAGGTCTAGATCAAAGTTGATTCCATCGTTTGAATAGGCCGCCACGAGGCGTTGGCAACCTAATCCACCGCAACTACCTTTGTAGTCTCCATAAGCAACGTACATTGTAAATCCGCCATCCTCACGCACCAATATGTCGGGGTCTACATATGCAGCTTGTTTATGTCTGCCTTTCAGCCGATACCCTTTGTCCTGATACCAGGTGAGCCCCATATCATCACTATGCATACTAGCAATGGAACTACCGTTAGCAACGTAATACAGACGAATGGTTCCATTTGGTAATTTCACCATGTCTGGCACTGACTGAAACAGAGTTCCTCTTCCCGGGAAAATATCTAATTTAGAGGATGGCAAAGGCCCAGTAATACTAAAATTGATACCATCATCGGAGATCGCAGCATATAATATCCGATCCTTCTGGTTGGGCGGCGGATAGTCGCTGGCCTCATATACCATCAAAAATTTCCCGTCGCGTCTCAGCAACACTGACGGGTTAGAGACAAAAGATTGGGTATCGGCCGGTTTCCCAGTTCCTGCTATATTCGTCTTTGTGACATCAGAAAGGTCAAGTCCATCACGGCTGTCAGCAAAAACTATTACTCCTAGGCTCCCTTTTTCAGGTACTAACATATAAGTACGTATTCTTCCGTCCGGCAAAACGACAGACGATGTCGAGGTAGTATCAGCCCGAACTATACCGGGCTTAGGAGTCCAGATCTCCACATTTTCTGGGCTGGATTTGTCGACGTTAGTAGTAGTTGAGTCGATTTCTACAACTTTTTCTAATGTCTGTGGTGATGTAGTCGTGGGAACTGGAATTGCAGCATCTATTGTTTCAGCGACTTCATCTGTTGTTTTTTTTTCTACGGCACTTACACCTGGCAATGGCTGAGTTTCAGAAACACAAGCTGTGAACAGAACTATTAATCCTGTGGAGAAGAAGATAAGTATGTTTCTAGCATTACTTAACATATACGAAATTATAAGGTACCTAAGCGAATGGGAAAAGTTTCATCTTTAAGTATAAAGACTCAATGGCTTGCGGTACTGGATCACCAGTAAACCCTATAGCACTCTTCTAGTTTAAACAAAAAGCTAAATAAGTCTAAATCATGATATCTTTACTAACTTTTGCATAGAACGTAATTCACGAGGAGGCTCCATGTGGCTACCATAATCACTCCAAGAAACTTCGGCTACATAAATATTCCCCTTTGAATCAACCGAAATACCATGAGGAGAGTAAAATCTTCCAGCCTGGTCTCCATAACTTTCTCGCCCAATTCTTGCAAGAATTTCACCCTGTAGATTAAGAATTGAAACCCTAGGGCCTAAATCAGTTCCAATATCATTAGATGCGATTCCAGCAAAATATTCACCCACGTACATTAGGTCTTGTCCAGAGCCATTATCCAAGCAGATTGCAGCAGCACGAGACATATTAACCCACTGAGTTTCGTATTTCCCGGTAGAATCAAAAACTTGAATTCTATGATTTTCCCTATCGGCAATATAAACCCAGCCTTCAGAATCAACCGCTATATTATGCACAATATTAAATTGTCCAGGGCCTGTGCCAGATTCACCCCAAGTTAACAAACGTTTTCCATCGGGTGAATATTTATGAACACTCGCATTACCATATCCATCTGCGACATAAAATTCCCCATTACTTTTATTAACCGCAACATGTGTAGGCATATGAAAAGGTATTCCGCTCATTTTAGGGGATTCCATTCCAGGTTCACCGATAGTCATCAAAAGCTTGCCATCAGAGGTAAATTTACGAACTGTACTATCGCCATTATCAACACAAAATACTTCATCCCCCGGACCAATAGTGACTCCATGAGGTTTTTTAAAAATCCCTTCTCCCCAGCTATCTACAATATTGCCATCACTATCAAAAATTACTATTGGACAAGTACCACGATTAAACACATAGACTCGATCTTTGGAATCTACATCAACTGCAGTTGCCTCTTTATAAACCCAACCTTCAGGCAGATTTCCCCAATTTTCACCAGATAGTTCATAATTAAAACCATTCTCACCCAATACAACGCTACCTTCAGGGCCATCCTGAGAAGTGTGCCCTTCTTTACGTATTCCGAATTCCCAATCATGTTCATTGTTAGACAATTTCTTTTCCTTGAATAAATCTCTAAACTCTATTTGAATGCCTGGATCATACGTGTCTAATTTATAGGACATCTTAACGGATATTCAGAAATTATCTAGTGCCAATATGGTGCTTTTTAGAAAGAATAAATTTTTCAAAAAAGCAACCCTCGAAAAAATTACGTCACATCAGGAACACGGCTGAATCTCCCAGCTTTCCACGTATCGTTTTCCATTATAGCCCTCAGCTTTATAACAGCATCCCAAAGATCCGTATATCGCGTATATAGAGGCGCGAAACCAAATCGCATATTATCAGGAGCTCTAAAATCGCCGATGACTCCAACTTCTTTTAGAGCTTGCATTATGGCAAACCCGTTTTTAGAGCGTAGAGATATTTGACTTCCTCTGTGGGCGCCAGTTATGGGTGTTGCAAGGGTTAATCCATAATCAGAGAGATGTTTCTTAATTAACCGAATAAAAATGTCACCCAATGCCAATGATTTTGTACGAATACAGTCCATATCGGCACGAAGCAACATATCAATTCCAACCTCAACAGCGGCAAGAGCAACTATTGGCTGCGTTCCTGAAAGAAACTGCCCTATATCGTTTTTAGGTCGATACTCTTGTTCAAAGGCAAATGGCTTTTCATGGCTCCACCACCCCGTTAAGGGTTGTGTCTCTTTGCCCTGATGCCGTTTTGCTACAAATAGATAACCCGGTGAACCTGGTCCTCCATTAAGATATTTATAGGTGCAGCCAACAGCAAAATCAACATTACACTGATTTAACGCAATTGGAAGTACTCCGGCAGAGTGAGAGAGATCCCATACGACAAGGGCTCCAGTATCATGGACCTTTTGGGTAATAGACTTCATATCAAGAAGATGTCCCATTTTATAATGGACTTGTGTTAGTGAGACTAGTGCCACATCTTCAGTAATGGCATCGAGGATTTGATCTTTTTCTACAAACCGGATTTTATGATTCTGTTCTAATTGATCAATCAAGCCTTGTGTAATATACGCATCGGTTGGAAAGTTACTCCCCTCCATAACAATGACCTTACGGTCTGCTCGCATTTTTAAGGCAACGGCGTGGACTTTATGAATATTAAGTCCAGTGCCATCAACACAAACGACCTCTCCATCACCCGCTCCAACTAGTTTTGCGATTTTATTGCCGATCGTTTCCGATAGTGAGTGCCATCCCGAAGAATTCCAGCTGGTGATAAGCTTAGACCCCCACTCCTCTAAAACAACTTTATTGACACGATCAAGTGTTGCGTGTGGCATAGCACCAAGAGAGTTTCCATCAAAGTAGAGGATGCCTTCCGGCATATTGAATTCACTTCCAAACTGCTTGAGCGGATCTTGATTATCCAGTTCTTCTAAATCTTCACGTGTTATTTTCAAGAAATTTTTCACGCTTCTTCCTTATTGATATTGATAATCATCTAAAAATCCATATGACAGAGTTAAAATTTGAATAATTTGGTTTACTTATCACGCTCCATTTTAGCGAAAAGTTTACCTAATATTCTGGTAACCAAAAACGGTATAAAGAACCATAAAGCAATAAACAGTAACAACAATAGAATAATGGTAATTGTTAAGCCATCCATATTTACCTCTTAGAATCTAGTGAACAAGAATAACAGAATTAATAAGGCTGCCAGATAAACTTAATTACTGATTTGGAATTATTTTAAGTTCAAAACTCAATGGTGGGCGGTACTGGAATCGAACCAGTGACCTCTGCGATGTCAACGCAGATACCATACGCATTTTAAACTAGTTCAATTATATGTTTTTGTGAGTCTCAAAAAGGGTAATAAATGTAGAGTATTCCGGAGAAAAATCTGGAGAAAACCTTAAGAGGGGACCGGGTACCCCCGTTGTGCCTTTTTCATCTATTAGTTATATCAATAACCCTATCTTCAAAAAAAATAGTTAACAATGCAAGTAAATCAACTATAGCAATTAAATAACTAAAATATAAAGCTGAATCACAGTATCCTGTTCTTATATGGATGGTCAACGTGATTACCAAAAGGCATGTTTACCCATGTACTCATTTCGTGAGGTAAAACAACTGGGTCTCCCTGACAAACATAAGAGTCACTTAGGTCCGAAACTGAGGGGGCTCCTAACAATCCCATTGCCACAATCATTTCCTCTTCCAGTATTTCTAAGACTCTAACCAATCCTGACACTCCGTTTGCAGCTAAGCCCCATGCTTGCAGCTTGCCAATAGCAACAGCACTAACGCCAGAAGCGACTGCTTTTACTATGTCTGACCCCCTGAGGATGCCTCCATCCACTATTATTTCAGCTTTGTCCTGAACAACATCCCTTATTTCCTGCAACATGTCCATAGTTCCTAAACAATGATCTAATTGACGACCTCCATGGTTTGATATCCATATGAAATCCACACCATGTGCCAACGCTAATTTTGCATCCTCTGCTGTAGCTATGCCTTTGACCATAAATGGTAATCCAGATCTTTCTTTAATCTTTACCATGGTTTCCCAAGTCAATGCAGCTTGATGAAACCTATCATTAGGCCTACGCTGAGTAGGAGGCTGCCATCGCATTAATAATGGTCGCTCTCTTCGACTGTAATGTGCCGTATCGACGGTAACGCAAAGTGATTTATACCCTGCCTCCACTACCCTATCAACAATATCCCTAGTCCATGACCAATCCCCATGAACGTAAAGTTGGAAAATTTTTGGACTATTTGTACTTTCACTTATATCCTCCAGCGAAGGCAACGTTACTGAGCTTACCGTTGGAATGGTTCCGAAAGTATCAGCTGCTTTAGCAGCAGCCACACCACCTTCTGGTTCAAAAACTTGCAGAGATCCTATTGGTGCAAGTATTACAGGAATTCGTAATTTATGTCCAAGTAAGGATGAAGATGGATCTATCTTTGATACATCAACTAATACTCTTGGTCTAAATGCGACTTTATCAAAAGACAATCGATTACGTCGCATTGAAGTTTCTGACTCCGACGCCCCAACCAAATAATTCCATGCTCCTTGATTTAGAGCTTTGTTTGCGGCCTGCACAACCTCTTCGTTAGTTTCAAATCTTGAATCCAATTAAATTCTCCAAATATATAATCATTAGATATTTACAAATTATCTGAGCAATCGGGCTATGCGGTATCCCCCGTTGTAGGGTACAGCCACCTAATCGCCTCAATAACCCTATCTTCTCAACAGAGTAAATTTATGAATAATTGGGTTACTGTTTTAGTCCACAACAGAACAGGGATATGCATACAACGAACGGAATAAACCATCCCACTTAACAATCGTACCGTTTAGTACGACAGTATCACCCACTGAAAGATTTCCCACTTTATCAAGATTCTCTAGTCCGCAATAAAGCCAGTTACCCAATCAACTGTCTACAGGCTGCAAACCTACTATCCAAGATAGCCTCATAACTCAATACTTTTGTATGAATTAAAAATAATATTATTTAGATTTTTTATTTAAATTCTTCCCAAAATTCAATCCATGTAACTGGGCCGTCGGAGTCATCCAATAGTTGGTACAGTTTTTCATCAACATCGCCGAAATCAGGAAATTTATTCTCTTCTCTATAAGGAGAGTCTAATATTTCACTAGCCCATTGCATATATACCCTGTTTAGTTCATTTTTTGGGGATGGGAGAGTACCCGCATTATAATAAACTATAGTTTCACCACGTTGTCCAGATTCAGTGTAAATATTTGTAATTTTTTTGAGTAACTTGGCAGCCTCTCTGCTTTGACCCGGTTTAACTTGGTAAGCTCGTCTTATAATGTACATGTTTAATCCCTCTAATTGTAGAATATTTTTCTAGCGTGATTCTAACAGTATTAATCCTGCAGAAAAGAGA
>DBZU01000003.1:0-9096 GCA_002311285.1 Dehalococcoidia bacterium UBA1152
TTCTCTGGCTTGGTTCATTGGAGCTACGATAGTCCATTCACCTGTGCCTGGATCCCAAATCTCTGTTAGGGAGGTAGCGTTTCTCTGGTGCGCAGCACCACCTGAAACTAATACCTTGCCATCTTCTAATTCAACCGCACTTGGTACTGACCTCCAATAATCCATTGTGCCTGATAATGCCCATTTATCTGCAACAGGGTCGTAGAGGTCTGATGTGGCTATATATTCCATATATCCACTAGATGCTACCTTAGCAACTCCTCGGCCACCAATTGAAAGTAGCCTTCCATCGGAAAGCACCACGAAAGCGAAATCTTGTCGCTGTTCGATCATTTTACTACCCAAAGTTGGCTCGCTAACTTCCGTTGAAGCACTTCCTTGACTGCTTGCTTCAGATCCCGAAGACTCCGTACTGGATGATCTTGAATTTTCTGTTGATTCAGCGCCTCCACAGGCAAATATAAAAACAGATAATGAGAATACCGTGATAATTAACGTTAATGAACTAAACCTTGACACTTTCAAATCTCCTGTATTTTTAATTTCGTTAAGTTTACAACAATGTGGCTTTCATGCGCTTTTTGAATAAGCCAGTTTGCCATCGACGTACGTTTGTTCTACGGTAATATCTTTAATATGATCGACATGAGACTCGGTCGGATCGTGGCTTAAGACCACCATGTCAGCCCTTTTCCCGACTTCTAGAGATCCCACTTCATCATCCCTGAATATAGCGAAGGATGAGCCATTGGTATAGTGGCTGATAGCCTCTTCTGCACTTATAGCCTGATCAGGCTCTATCTGTCTTCCACTTACATGTCTTCGGCTTGCAGCGGCAGCAATTCCGTCTATAGGAGCTACCGAGGCGCATGGAAAGTCTGATCCTGCAGCGATCGTGGCTCCAGCGCTTACCATGTCTGCCATAGGTTGTGCGGGAGCATCAATTCCATATTTTTTTACCCCGGCTTCAAACACATCACCTATGTTATATAAGAATGCCGACTGGTGACTTATAATTATCGGTAAATCAGCAGCTCTTTGTATCTGCTCTTGAGTCGGGAACATAAAGTGATCAAGTCTTAGTCTTAGTTTGTCCGCATTCGGCACTTCGTTTATTGCCCGTTCAAACGCATTTATTGCCTGTTCGATTGATCGATTCCCTATGCAGTGTATAGCTACTTGAAGGCCGTTGTTCGTCGCATCTAAAACCAATTTATCTACTTCATCTTGCTCATAATATATCTCGCCTTCTGGTGAAATACTGCCATCATGGTGGCATTTAAAAAATCCAAACTCTGGAAATACTGGGTCCATAAATATTTTCATTGTTCCTCCTCGTAAGCGGTCAGAAACATTGTCATTATCATATTCGCCGGCTGCGACTTTGTCTGGAATTCCAAAGAAAGTTTCTCCACCACGCAATTGACGTACGCAGATCGGGAGTTTTCCTTGACTATCGGCCAACCTGTACAATTCCGCACTTTCTGGCATTGTTTGAGCATCCCCAATACTTGTAACACCATGAGATAGGTGCATTAGAGCGTTTTGCCTAACTAAATCGCCCACTATTTCTTCGCCGTGAAAATCAATCAGCGACCTCATTGTTATTTTATGTATTGAATCCATAGCCCTTTCATGTAGGTAACCAGTTGGTTCACCTTTTTTGTTTTTTACTATGGTGCCTTTGTATGGATCAGGAGAATCTTTTGTAATACCAGCAATAGCCATTGCTGCGGTATTAGCGTATAGCGCATGATAAGAGGCATCCATTATGCAGACAGGGTTATTTGGTGCAGCTTCGTCCAATTCCCAACATGTAAGAGGTTCTACTTCCTTAAAAACCCGGGTGTCGTAAGCTTGACCCCATATCCATTTCCCCTTTGGTGTCGCCGATGCAGTTGTACTTATTGCATCTAAAACAGCTTTTTTATCTTTTAGCGGAGGGGTGCGGGAATCAACTGATACTGGTTCAAAAACCGTCATTGAAAAATGATTATGCGGATCAATAAAGCCCGGAGTAACTGTTCGCCCACGCAGGTGAACAAATTTTGTTTTACCATTAGCCATATTAGCGATTTCATTATTGTTGCCTATGGCAGTGATCTTGTTATCCTTAACTGCCAGCGCCCGAGCTCTAGTGCGCTTGCCATCCATAGTGAGAATGTTTCCTCCCAGCATAATTAGTTCCATGATATTTACCTCCTAGGTTGTTATCGATGCTAATAATAAATTAAGCTATATAAAGCTTTAAAAGACTTAATTTAAAACTAATACCATCTATTACGTTCGTAAGAATTTGTATGTATCTAAGGATTCGGCCCTGAACAATAACGAAAACATGCAAGCTTGGAAAATTTTAATCCAGAGATTTTTATTGTCAAGAACTATATTTTATATATTTTTTGGGATACTAATTGGATTTGCTTTAGCGATCGCCTCTATTTGGCTGTTTTGGGAATTTGAGATAAGTCGAAAGGGTACAACTGTAAATCAAGGTCTAGAGGTTAGCGAGCTGGAGTCATTGAGTTTTGATTTGGATAACCGGCCATCGATTGGCAGAAGAGATGCTAGAGTTACTGTAATTGAATTCACAGATTATGAGTGCCCTTTCTGTAAACGGCATAATGAGACCGTTTTGCCTAAATTAATATCGGAATATAAAAATAACATTCGATATATCGCAGTAAATTTTCCTCTAACACAGATACATCCTTTAGCTTTTGAAGCATCAATTGCGGCTGAGTGTGCATTTGACCAGGGGCGGTTTTGGGAATATAGACGGCAGTTGTTTGCCAATGAGGGGGCCTTGTTTTTTGAAAAACTGATTTTATTAGCAGATAAAATCGATCTGGATGTAAATCAGTTTGAAAAGTGCATGAAATCCGATGATAAGTATCAGTTAGTTAAGGGAGATATATTAATTGCAGAGGAGTTAGGAATAACCGGTACGCCGACATTTTTTATTAACGATAAAGTTTTAATTGGATCAAGGCCGTTTGGATCATTTAAGTTGTTAATAGATGCTGAATTGCAAAAACAATATAATTAAAAGGTTCCTAATTAACATTTGCATTACGATGATAAACTGATATTCAAGTTACATGTATCTAAAGATTGCCTTATTATTTTAATCGTGAAACTAATATAAAAATTTCTAAGTGGGAAGCCTTGAAAAAACGAGAAATCGTTCGGATCGCAAAAAGAACAGGGATTAACCTAATTTACTTTGTCTATTGTGACAACGGCAACTTGATAAGGGGCAAAGCAACTCATGTTGATCATCTCGATAGAAGACTAGATTCTGGAATCGGATTGACGGTTGGACAGCAAGCCGCATACGACAATGATTTATTGGCCGATATTGATGGTATGGGTACAGCAGGAGAGGCAAGGATTTTGCCTGATCTTTCAACGGTCGATAAATTTGTAGCTCTACCATGGGCACCCAAAAGGGCAATGATTATTGGGGATTTAGTAAAACTTGATATGACTCCTTGGGTATGCCCAAGAACGTTTTTAAAGAATCAAATTGCCAGGGCCGCTGATTTAGGGATGAACATTATGATAGGCCTAGAGCCCGAATGGTACGTTGCAAAGTATGATGTAGAGACCGACTATTATAAGCCTATCGAGAATAGCCAGGCGTTTCATACAACAGGATATACTCCGTACACTGAATTTATTGATGAACTAATTGACACATTGGAACTTTTCGGGATGCATGTAGAGACATACTATCCTGAGTCGGGCCCTGGACATACAGAAGTAACTTTACGTCCTGCAAATGCGTTAAAAGCGGCGGATAATCATATTTTCTACAGAGAAGCAGTAAGGAATGTTGGGTTTAAGCATGGCCTTTCCCCAACTTTTATGCCCAAACCTTTCCTAGATCAAGCAGGGGCAGGTGGCCATATACACATCAGTGCCTGGGATCAAAAAGGCACTGAGAATCTTTTTTATACTGAAGGCGATGACTATGCATTATCTACTATTGGTCAACATTTTCTAGCCGGAATAATGGAGCATCTTCCAGGTCTTATGGCTTTAATAGCACCGAGCTATAACAGTTATCGCAGATTTCATCGAGGATCCTGGAGCGGAGGAGAATATCTTACGTATGGAGCCGATAACAGAGAATCGGCTGTACGTATACCATCAAGATATTTAGGTAATGAGAAAGGTAGCGTGAATATAGAGGTTAAGCCTGCTGATAACAGCGCAAATCCTTACTTAGCAATTGGCTCAATAATAGCGGCTGGCGTTGATGGTGTCGTGAAAGAATTAGAGCCTAATCCAAAACAATTCCTAGATTGTGACCCAGGAAAGCTGTCTGAATCAGATTTACGGACAAGAGGCATTCAAAGATTGCCATCCTCTTTAGCAGAAGCAATTGACGCATTAGAAGATGATGAAATATTGAATGCAGCAATGGGCGGGTTCATGGCCGATGCCTATTTAATACTGAAAAAGGCTGAAGAAGGCCATTTTGCAGCTGGATCGGTAGATTTTGAGTTAAAGAGACATTACAACAAATACTAAATTTTAGATTGGTTATTAAAAAACCCGCCTGGATTCAGCGCTATGCATTATTCTGATATTGCCACACCATCCCTTCTGGGATCTGCCCCGCCGTGTACTTCTCCGCTATCTGATATCGTTATGGCATGCACTCCACCGAACAGGAATGTCATATCATCGTCTCTAACAACAGAATATCCAAGGCTTTGCAGGCCTGAAGACACACTTTTTGAGATACGCCCTTCCATGATCAATTCATCGCCATGATAATGAAACCTAGGCGCGTTAATCGCTGACTGAACGTCCATTTTATGAACCAGAATGTTAAGGGTAACTTGCAAAACCGCTGTTATAATCCTTGGTCCTGCTGCAGACCCTATTACTAAGACTGGTTTATTGTCTTTAAGAAATATGGTTGGAGTCATCGCGCTTCGAGGACGTTTGCCTGATTTTATAGAGTTGAGTCTGTTAGGAACTGGGTCGAAATCTCCCATAGTGTTATTGAGAAATACTCCGGTTTCAGGAATGACAACTCCACACCCAAAGAAAGCCTCCAAAGACTCTGTGCATGAAACAGCATTTCCATGTTTATCTACAACTGAAAAATGAGATGTTTGGCTACCCTCTCCTCCAGGCGAATCATTGATCATCCCAGTATTTTCTGCCATGGATTTTATGAACTTATCAGAAGTAAATTTGTTTGTATCGATAAGCTCATAATCTGGGTCTGCGATTAAATCTCTTGCTACATAAACTTGTTTTAGCGCTTTTGCCACTATATCTATTGTTTCTACGGTGTTATGCCCAGATTCATTGAGGTTCAGGTTTTGGAATATAGTTAGTAATTGATGTAGCGCAATCCCACCTGAACTTGGAGGGGCAGATGTAATGTAGCGAAATCCGTTAAAAAGTCCTTGTACAGGCGTTCTTGCGACTGGTCTGTATGATGCGAAATCCTTAGCTCTCATGGGGCCATCATTGGCGATCATATGTTTTTCTGCTTGTTCTGCTACGAAACCTTCGTAAAATTCGCCAATACCGTTGACTGATACTTTTTCAAGCGTTTTTGCCATTGCAGTGTTTTGGAAAAGTTCCCCGTCATTATAGGTCGTGCCGTCATTTTTAAGCCATATCCTTGATGCTTCTTCACTTCGTTTGAACTTAGTCAACGTGAGGTCGCTATCTGTATTCATTACCCAGCCTAAAAACGGTGTTATTTCAAACCCATTTCGACCTAAATCTATCGCTTTGTCTGCTACTTGAGACAATGTCATGCTGCCAAATTTTTCTAAAGCCATTGCCATTCCAGCTAGCGTTCCGGGTACAGCAGCAGCTTTTTCACCCAGATGGTTTTGTTCGTTTAGAACGTTACCTTTAGCATCAGTTTGGAATAAATTAGGCGAGGCCCCGCTAGGTGCATTCTCTCGATAATCGATCATTGTGCTTTGATTTTGGTCAGCCATATGGACCATCATAAAGCCACCTCCGCCGATTCCTGAAAATGCTGTTGCTGACACACTCAAAGCAAGTGATGTTGCCGCAGCAGCATCTACAGCATTGCCTCCATCTCTGAGTATTGATGCACCGGCTTCTGATGCATGTTTGCTGCCTGACGAAACCATCCCAGCGTTGCCATGATCATCTCGCACTTTTATTTTAGTATGATCGTATTTTCCCATTAAAATCTAAATAACCTTTTAGAATTATTATAAAAGACGTCTTCGCCAATCGATTTTGCTTGGGAATCTGAATATATTCCTTCATCTACTAATTTTCCTAAAGCATAACCCATCGCACTTTTTGCTGTGAAGCAATCATGCCAGAGTGTTTCGGGTCCACCTTCACCCCCATCCGAACTATACAGCACTTTAGAATTTGGCACGGAACGCATGATGTCTGTAAATCGTTCTGGAGACACTGCTTTTTCTAGAAAAGCCGGACCTGTGCCACACGATAGATCAAAGTAAACGTTTGGCAGTACATTTGCGAGGTAGGTAGCCTCCTCAGTATAAGGGAATCCTCCATGGATAAGGAGAACGTTACACTCCATACAGTCTTCATCTGTCAGTAAGTCCCAAAGCATAATAGGGCGGCTTTCCAAAGCAATAATATCCTTATCGCCTAACCCAGTATGCAGCATGAGCGTCGCATCTAGACGGATGCAATTGGCTATAGATCTTCGAATTAAGAAATCGCGCAAAGCCTTTACTTTGTATCCAAACCAAGCAGGTTGCTCTTTACGATTATTAAAATCTGCTTCCGCTTCCGTTTCAGATACGCGTTTAATATTAAGGCCGGTACGATAGGCAATTATTGATTTAAATGCTATGCATCCATGTTCTTTGACAGCACTGTCCATTGCAGCGTCATAGTCAGCAATAAAGTTATCAAACGTTGCTGCGGTGTCTAGTAGATCTTTAACCAGTGTAGTTAGTCTAAAAACTTTTTTTATAAAGCCTGGGAAAGTTTTGCCAAAATTATCAGCGTCTTCTAGGCTGAAGAGAGCTGTATCTACGCCCATACCTTTTAAAGAAATATCGTCAATCATCCCTTTTACATATTCAGAAAAGTTACTTTTACGTCGATGTTCTCGCTCTGTTATTACGGATGACATGTTAGGTTCACATCCAAGATATCGAGCAAGGTCATGTATTTTTTTATTAAATGCTGCAGTCGATAAGCCAAGTTCCCTGACGCGGGCGTTACGCTCCGAATCAGTCATGTATTTTGGAGACACAGCCAACATAGTGTATTGACTGGTTAGCATCTCTTCACTAAGTTCATCGTTCCTGTAGGCAAAACAATGGGCATCAAATACAGGTGTGGTTTTTAGATCAATAAATGTTTGCATTAGATAACTCCTGAAAATTATGGCTACGTTAATATTCATGCTGGTTAATTTCAATATGTAAAACAAGCTATAAGTTGACACAATCACCCAGCTAACTAAAATGGCCATTACTAACGTTTACAAAACGCTGTTATAGCGTATAACAATTGAGTAAAACCTTAAACGAGGAGGCTTTTATGAGAGTAACAATGAACCACACTGGCTTTGTGGTCAAAGACTTAGAAAGATCTAGGAAATTCTACATTGACGGCCTTGGATTAGAAGAATTAAAGTTATTTGATGTCCAAAGTAAAGAGCTGGGGCAAATCGTTGGATATGACAATGCTCGTATATATGCTTCCTACCTAGTTGCATCTGATGGTCATGCTTTAGAGATAATCGAGTATAAAGACCCGCCAACAGAAGTCTCTGATGAGGAAGTTCAATATAAAAGAGCGAGGACTGGTGGCACTCATTTAGCATTTTTTGTCGAAGATGCCCATGAAATGTGGAAAAGACTTTGCTCGATGGGCGGCAAGCCATTAAATCCGCCTGTAGAAGTATTGCCAGGAATGTGGGAGTGTTATATGCAGGATCCTGATGGAAATTGGATCGAAATTACATCTGACGAAAAACATAATAAGCAACAATTTATTGTTAGACAAAACGTTACAATGCCGTAAAGTTTAGAATTCAAATTTGATATAGGAATTAATTTAGGAGGAAGAATATGGCCCGTTCTATGTACCATACTGGATTTGTGGTGGAGGAGATGGATCGTTCAGTAAAATTCTATACAGAAGGTGTTGGATTAAGTATTGATGCTGACATGGACCTCTCTGGCTACGGCCTGGAACAAGTTGTAGGTTATAAAGATGCCCGAATACGAGCTGTGATGCTTAAGACTCATGACGGACAAATATTAGAGCTTTTGCAATATATTGAACCAAAAGGCGAGCCTCGAGAAGAATCTCAACAATACCCGCGTCATTTAATAGGGGCGGCTCATTTAGGTTTTATGGTTGACGATGCTGATGATTCGTTTAAAAAATGTATAGCGTTAGGCGGGCAACAATTAAACCCGGTTGTACAAGTACTTGATGGATTAAAAGCTTGTTATTTACAGGATCCTGATGGCAATTGGATTGAGTTAGTTGAAGATGCAGTGCATCACGCTAACCCATTTACAATTGTGCAAAATCGTACTCGCCCTTAACCGAAATTCTTAATCTGCTCTATTTAAAAGTCAGTATTCTCTTTGGGTTTTCGATTAGTATGTTGTCGATATTTTCGGTAGAAAATCCACGTTTGCGCATTCTTGGGACAATACTTTCGAGAATGTGGGCGTATCCTTTACCTCCGTGTGAAGTTAGAGTGGTTTTGAAACAAACATCCTGTGCGATAACTATTTGACTTTCATAACCCCATTCAATTAACTGTTCAATACGTTGCATACGTTGAACATCTGTGGGTATGAAAATCGGTTGATCTGCTACCGCCCCCCATAGTGTATCTTCGCTACCGAATGTGTCATATTCAAGATTAGCACCTGTTTCAGCAATTTCTTTAACAACATTCATGTCAGGGAAAGTATCTAAATGTCCCATGATTATTCTAGAGGGATCAGCACCTGCTTCAATAAGATCATTTAAATGATGCATTAAAGCATCCGGGTGAAATCCCGGGTGTATTAGAATGGCTGCGCCAGTTTCGACTGATGCATGAGCGGATGCTCTAAGGACTTTTCG
>DBZU01000003.1:9339-9481 GCA_002311285.1 Dehalococcoidia bacterium UBA1152
AAAAGAATTTCCTCCAGCCAGATAGTATTTATAAACCTCTTCAGTTTGATGTTTTTCATCTACAAGAAGTTGTACATCTTTATTATGTGACCAGCGTTTACCCATGTTGCCACGAATGTCCATTGTGACTGGATGGTCTACG
>DBZU01000046.1:0-7624 GCA_002311285.1 Dehalococcoidia bacterium UBA1152
ACTGGTATTAAAAACCGTCTCATAATCGTCTCCTCTGTTTATTTTCGTTTTCCTAGATATGTACGGACATCTTAATTCGGTTTCACACGCTAGTTTATTGGCGCATGAGCACCCCAAATAACACGATCTGTGCCATTAGATCGAAGTAACTTACAAGGCGCTAACATTTTTGTCAACCCATAGTTTCGAGTTTAAATAGGCATTGAATGCACACTATTGCTATTAAAAAGGTTCTTAGGTTTAATATTTCTTTAATATAGATAATCAATCATCTTTGTAAGCTACAATGACATTAGAATCTGTCAAAGGATAATTACTAATGCAATTTATAGATTCACACGTACACATCTGGACCAGCGATGAAACTGTTTATAAACGCAGGGAAAGCTATCCTATTCCAGGCGGCATCGATACAAGCAAGATCGAGATTAACCCTAAACACTTCCCTCCTGAAGCAATTCTTTCTATGGCTGAGCCGTTTGGAATTAATCGCATCTGCCTTGTACAGATGTCTTTTTATGGAACTGATAATAATTACATCACTGATGCAATAAAAAAATATCCTGAGTCATTTAGAGGGGCGGCTTATTTAGATCCTGACATGCAACATATCGAAGATGAAATGAATGATTTACTACATAAAGGTATCACTGGGTTTAGATTGGTGCCTGAGGACCGGTTCGTAACAACGTGGTTACAAAAATCTGGTTATGATTCGATGTTCGCAACAGCAACAGAAACCAAACAGGCGCTAAGCTGTTTGGTAAATACAGACGCATTAGATGAAATTGAAAGGATGAGTCGAAGACATCCAAAAACCACGATTATTATTGATCATCTAGGAAGAATCGGTGCTAATGGCACTATATTAGAAGCTGACATTCGACATCTTTGTTCTTTAGCAAAAAATGAGAATATTTACGTGAAAGTATCTGCTTTTTATGCACTAGGTAAAAAGATGCCCCCTCACGATGACTTAATACCACTAATAAAAGAAGTATATGATTCTTACGGTCCTGATCGTCTGATGTGGGCCAGTGATGCTCCTCCATCACTTATCAATGAAAGTTATGGGAGTCAAGTTTCCGTGATTAGAGATCGTGTTAAATTTCTAACGAGTGAAGATAAAGATAAATTAATGAGAACAACTGCAGAAAACCTGCTTTTCTATAATTAAATTCAGTGTGTTAGATTAGAACCAAAAAGGAACCAGAAAACTATCATGCATATTGGAGCAGTTTTCCCTCAACTAGAGATTGGCAACAACCATCAGGATATAAAAGCCTGGGCCCAGTCAATGGAATTATTCGGCTACGACCACATAGCTATATTCGACCATATACTAGGAGTCAAAGGCGACAGTTATCCAAATTGGAGCGGACCTTATGATCATACCCATTCGTTTCATGAACCTTTGGTTCTGATGGGTTACTTATCAGCTGTGACGACTAAAATAGAATTTGCCACTTCCGTTTTAGTATTGCCTCAAAGACAAGCAGCATTAGTTGCAAAACAAGCGTCCACAATATCAATTTTAAGTAAGAGGCAAATCAGGCTGGGAGTGGGGTCCGGCTGGAATGAGATCGAATTTAATTCTCTTGGATACAAATTCAGTAATCGTGGGGAAAGAATTGAAGATCAAATCAAAGTTATGAAAGAACTTTGGACCAAACGTTCCGTAGGCATCAGCACACCACACCACACTATCATTGACGCTGGCATTCATCCATTGCCCAAAACACATCCTATACAAATTTGGTTAGGTGGCGGAGCAACGCCGGTGCTTAAAAGAATCGGGCAACTAGCTGATGGATGGTTTGCAAATACTAGTACTCGAACAGCGATGCATACGAAGGTTCCTGCATTCTCACGGGATAAAACCGGATTACTTCAATTGGAGGTTATCCGAAAAGCGGCGTTAGATTCCGGGCGTAATCCAAAAGAAATTGGAGTAGAAGTTAGAATAGAGTTAGAAGGTAAAACTCCCGAAATCGCCGCACAGGAAGTTTTGGGGTGGCAGCAAATTCCTGAAGTTACTTCGATACAGTTCAGTGCAATGAGATCAGGATTACAAACAGTTAATGCTCACATTGATGCTATGAATAGATTTATAGATGCTTTAAGGAACTAATCAGATACTCGGTAGACGCTTTCCATATTTACACCAGTAACAACTCGAATATATCCTGACAACATTTGATCAACATTCGGATCTCCTGTATCAACTAACATGGGACGGCCGCCGAGTGATGCAAGCTTGTTAGTTGTTGCTACTATAATTATAGATTCACGACCGAGAGTTTCTATTAAGGAGGGACTGATTTGCTGGTTGCCTCTACCGAAAATGTGCCCTTGGCCACCTATTGGTGTAACTATAATCCTGCTAGGAATCGTTGAATTGGCTACTACTTCTGTGATTTGGGTATCGGTAACATCTTTAGCAATTAACTTTCCATTTTTGAATAAATCAACGCCCAGTAATGTCTTTTCTACCCCTAGTTGATCTCCAATTGCACGCAAGGTCGTTCCCGGGCCCAGAATATAAAGAACATCAGACTCTATTCGATTAGAAATTTCATTTGCAACGGCTAACATTGCCGAATCATCACTTTCTATTCCACCAGATTTTGCGCCCTGAATATATCTACGTTCATATGGAACTTTCATGTAGCCATAAAGAGAAGCAGAAAGTTGTCCGTTCCGGAAAGCTTCCTCATCTATATCCATTACTTCTACATCTTTAAGGTTTACATCTTGCGAGTGGAAATAACTATTTACCAAACGAGCTGCAGACTTAGGAGTAGTAGCGTAAACCGCTGAATGCATTTTGACTCCTGCAGGAATCCCGACGACTGGAATCCGATCTTTTATGACTGAATAAATATCTCTGGCTGTGCCGTCTCCTCCCGCAAATAGTATTAGTTCGACTTCTAAATCTTCCATAAGGCGAACAGCATTACAAGTATCATCAGCAGAGGTGCTATCTGGTATAGACATAGGCAGAATCTCAGGCGAAAACCCAGCTTCTATAGCTGCTATTTCACCCATAACTCCAGGAGAAGTAACAATACGAATATTGTCCTTTAACACAATATGGATTTCTTTAAGTGCGGTTGTTGCTCTAAACGGTGATTCCGGCTTTGCACCCAGCTCAATAGCCATTGCGACAACATTCATTGTATCTGTTCCTTTAAGGCCAACACGACCTCCAAGGCCAGAAATAGGGTTTATGATCAAGCCAAGAGTTGGTTTAATTGTATTCACTCTTAAATCCTAACAACACTAAGTGCGTTTTGCTTTAAAAGCCTTCCATGTCATAGCCCAGGTTTTGGGATCATTAAATTGTTCTTGCGGTAACTGATCACTAGCTGATTTATACGGAGCTCCTTTTAAGCTTTCAGGATCTGAATAAGCCTGATCCGATATCGATTTTAATACTGAAACATATTCATCTAAATCATCAAGCGATAACGATTCTGTAGGTTCAAGTGTCATTGGTTCATCAACTAGTCTAGGAGCATGGCTCTCCATAAAGGTTTGTAATCCAAAATCAGACATTTTACGAGCCAGATCTGTCGTGGTAAGGCCCGTGTCTTCGCACAGTTGTTTCCAGCTATAGCGAACCTGTTCAATCCTCTTTGTGCTAGCATCCCAAGGTAAATTTAATCCTTTGATTTGTGCTAGTTGTGTGGCTAGATAGTTATTATTCAACACTGCTGTTTCCGACACATTTTTTAAACCACCAGATCCAAGAGACATAACCCACGCGTATGCTTTGATAACTGTTTGAATGTTCCCCATAAAGCTACGTATCTTCCCGATACTTTCGGGACGATCATAATCAAGGTTATATCGCTCTCCATCAAATTCAATTACTGGAGCTGGCAGGAATTTAGCCAGTTTCTCACTAACTCCTACTGCTGCTGTTGCTTGTCCTTGCGAGCTATGAGGAGCTGAAAAGGTTTTATGTAAATTAAATTGGCATAGATCAAACCCCGTGTCGCGTGCCCTTACTATGCCAAACAGGCCGTTCGCATTGGCTTGATCATAAGCACATAAACCTCCAATCTCATTGACAGCAGACACCATTGCCGGAACATGTGGGTTAAAAAGTCCGGTGTCTTCCGGATTAGTGACCATTAATCCTGCCGTTCTTTTGGACAAAACTGCCTTTAGAGATTCCAAATCCGGATATCCATTTTCTCCAGGCATAAGAGTGATGACTTTGAAACCGGCTACCGCAGGTGTTGCAGCATCTGCAGGGTGGGAAAAAGCAGTCGTGATGATTTCATTACGCTCATGAATTTCGCCAGTTGATTCATGATAGGCTCGAATTATGCATGCATTCGTGTAGATTCCTTGAGCTCCTCCAGAAGCTTGAAATGAATATTTTTGCATTCCAGATATTTCACACATGATTTGCTCAAATTCATACATGATCTTCAAAATGCCTTGCAAGCTACTCACATCCTGAAGTGGGTGGATATCTAATACTGACGATTGTCTACATATAGCTTCATTAACCTTCGGACTGTACTTCATAGTACATGTGCCTGAACTTGCATCCGGAGTTACATCAAATCCCAAAGTCATTTGAGACAACCGAGTATAGTGTCTTACTATCTGAGCCTGAGATATTTCAGGAAGGTTCAAGTCAGAAGATCTAAGTATATCCTTTGAAAGTTTATTTACCGGATCGCTGATTTTATCCAAGATATTCTGGTCAGTTTTATCAACCAAAACACCTCTTTCTCCTTTTGTACCCATCTCCATTATTATGGGCTCATTCCATCTTGCAGCATGGTAATTATTTTGCGGCTGATTCAACTAACTATCTCCTTTAATGATTCCGTTAGTAAATCAATATCATCTTTTGTATGTACTTCTGTCACGCAATACATTGACGACTGGCCTAAAAATGGGAACTGAGCTGAGAGGTCAAGCCCGCCAAAAATACCTCTATCGAGTAAGGATGAATTTATGTCAGCTACGGTTTTACCAGTTTTTGAAAAATCTACAACAAATTCCTTGAAGAACGATGAATTAAACGCAGGGCTAACAACGCCAGGAATCGAAGATAGACTCTGAGAAGCGTACAAGGATCTTTCCATTATTGTTTGACCAACTTCCTTCATGCCGACGGGGCCCATTAAGGCTAGATACACGCCAGCAATTATTCCCCACAGCCATTGAGTGGTACCAATGTAGTCTGTTGAAACGCCACGCTTTTCATAAGAAAGCCTCTCCCAAGTTGAATAATCAAATCCAAACTCTCCCTCCCGTAGCCCAGGAGCAATGCTAACTAAAAGAGCGTTATATTCTGCAACTATTTCCGGGTCATCGCCGCTGGCTATAAAACCGCCTAACCCTCCACCGCCAAACATATGTATGCCTAAAGGCTGTATATCTCCAACTACTATATCTGCTCCGTACTCAGAAGGTGGGGCCAAGATACCTAGTGTAATAGGATCAACTCCCGCAACAGATATAGCTCCATGGCTTTTAGCTATATCTACTATTTCATACGCTCCGCTTTCGATGCTCCCCAAAAAAGTGGGGTTCTCAAAATAAACAACTGCAGTAGAATCTGATATCTTTGATTTGAGATCCTGCAGGTCTATCAAGCCGGTCTCTTGATTCATTTTGATCTTCGTAATGGAAGATACCGGCCTTACGAAATTATGCATTTGCAAGTACCGGTCGTTACTAATTGAACCAGGTACTAGAATTTCATCTCGTCCAGTATGCCTGCACCCCATTAATAGGGCACTACTTGCTGCCGCAGACCAATCATAAGTAGGGCTTGAAACAACCTCCATTCCTATCAATTCTCCAAGCAGGCTTTGAAATTCAAAAACGGCCTGCCATTTCCCATGATCGCCGAATTGGCCTCCTCCGTAAGCAGTCACGAATTCGCCTCGCTGGGCTATTTCATCACATACAGCAGGAACGTAATGCTGCCAACAGCCAGCTCCTAAAAAGCTCAAGTTGTCTTGAGTATTACAGTTAGCAGACAAAATACCCTCTACATGACGCCTAATACCACTTTCAGATTTAATTGGTTTGGGAAGCCGTAAAGGTTTATTAAGCCTTATGGCTTTAGGTATAGTTGAATATATATCGTCTACTTTCGCTATACCTATAGCTTTCAACATCTTGTCACGCACTTCAGGAGCAGAGTTCGGTATAAAAGGCTCGGATGCAGTTGGGTCAGTCATATATTCACTCATGATATTTTTTTGAAAACTATAGCTTATTTAAAAAAATGGATTTCTGGGATTCTAACATTTTTGTAAATATGTTTAATTTTTTTCATTTGACCGAGTTTTTCTATAACAATAGAATCATCCAAGCAAAAAGTCTTATAATTTTGAACCCACTTAAAAGCATACAAACTGGCAAGATCCAAACCGTATTAGGTCAAATCGAACCTAAGAGCCTAGGTTTTACGATTATGCACGAACACGTGTTATCTAGTTTGAATGCCTATAAAGCTAAACCTGAAAATGCTTCTGATGTGGCCTGGGTAAATGCCCCCGTCGAATTTAACAACATTGGACAATTACATCTTAAAAAGTATATTAACCAAACCGCCTTGGAATTAACCAATATAGATGATGCGATTTCAGAGGTGAATGAATTCAGGATTTCAGGTGGAAACTCGATTGTTGACACTACCAGCACAGGGATTGGTAGAGACCCAAGAGGCTTAGCCTTGGTATCCAGAGCAACGGGCACCCATATTGTAATGGGATCAGGATACTACGTACCTCTATCTTACCCTGAAGGCACGAGATCAAAAAGCGAGAATGAACTTATAAGCGAAACTGTTTCCGATATAGTTCACGGTGTAAAAGACACTGGAATTAAAAGCGGCATTATTGGAGAAATTGGTTTAATCGACCCAATCGATAAAGTGCAAGAACGTATACTAAGGTCAGCTGCTCAGGCCAGTAAAATTACGGGTTGCCCAATTACGATCCATCCTCCACTTAACGATACAGGAGCTCTCGATATAATGAAAATCCTACTAGATGAAGGCGTTGCTCCTAATAACATAATTATTGGCCACCTTGGAATGGCTATGGTAGATCAAGAATCAGTCAAAGAACTTGGGTCTACTGGTTGTTATCTGCAGTATGATCATTTCGGATCTTTTGAAGACTCCCTTATGATTTACAAAGATAAGCCAGCTTTAGCACAAAATGACAACGATCGACTCGAAAGTCTTAGGACTTTAGTAGAGCTCGGCTATGAGGATCGTTTGTTAGTTTCTCAGGATGTATGTATTCAGATCCAGCGAATTGAGTATGGCGGAAAGGGGTACGCGCATTTAGTCACTAACATTGCTGATAGGATGCTATCCAGGGGACTAGACAAAAGCGTAATAAAAAAAATATTCATAGAAAACCCAGCCCGGATATTAACTTTTAAAAATGGGACGATATAAGTTATGAGTGATATGGCTGGCATGGCTCAAACTGTTTTAGGGCCAGTTGCAGCAAATAAATTAGGCATTACTTTAATGCATGAACATCTATTGTTAGATTTAGACTGTTATTTTGATGAACCTGAAGCCGCATCAGAAAAGAAATTTATAGATGCTTCTTTAGAATTTAATCTA
>DBZU01000046.1:7664-8340 GCA_002311285.1 Dehalococcoidia bacterium UBA1152
GAATTTAATCTACTCGGCAAATATGGGACAAGGTGGTCATACAACAGGGATGGTCTGCGTCTTGATGATATCGAACTTTCGATAAATGAAGCTCAGGAATTTAAGTTTGCCGGTGGAAGTACAATAGTTGACACGACAAGCAGAGGCATAGGGCGAGACCCTTCTGGTTTGGCAAAGATTGCTAGAGCGACTGGACTTAACGTAATTATGGGTAGTGGATATTATGTCCCTATGTCACATCCGGCTGACATCAATGACAAAACTACGGATCAAATAACTGACGAGATTGTTCAAGATATAACTGTGGGTGTAAATGACACTGATATTAAATCTGGAATTATTGGTGAAATTGGTAATTTTTTCCCTATGGACTCGGTACAAAAAAACATACTAATCGCATCTGCCCATGCAAGTATAGAAACGGGTGCTTCTATATCTATACACCCAGGTAACGACGACAGGTCCCCATACGAAATCGTTACACTCCTTGCAAAAGAAGGCGTGGGAGAATCGAAAATAATAATAGGCCATTTGAGTATTGCATTCGAGGACCGGTCTCTACTCAAGGATTTAGCTGAAACTGGGTGTTTTCTAGAATACGATCACTTTGGGTCTTTCGAAGACTCATCATCCGCCTACCGTGGTATAACTGACTTAATTAAAAATGACATATCTC
>DBZU01000046.1:8348-20295 GCA_002311285.1 Dehalococcoidia bacterium UBA1152
AATAGAGACAATTGAATTTCTAGTTGCAAATGGATATGGAGATCAAGTTTTAATCGCGCATGATGTCTGCTACAAACCGCATTACAAACAATACGGTGGAAAAGGATTCGATTACATCATTACTGGGATAATTCCCCGATTGCTTAAACGTGGGTTTTCTAACAAAGATATAAATATGATGCTAGTAGACAACCCAGCCAAAGCTGTAGCCTTTTACTAATTTACAAACATTTAGTGAGCGAGATTATTGAAATACCAAAAAGTTGAACCCGTATTTAAAGGTGTGTTTTTTGACTTTGACGGGACGTTAGTTAACTCGGAACCTTTACATTTCCAAGCTGAAGAATGTGCATTGAAATCTCGAGGGGTAAATTTCAATCTTGTTGACAAAAAGGAAATGGTGGGTGGGACTGTAAAAGGCACGGCAGAACAGATCTGCTTGAAATACGGTATTGAAGACATAGATTCATTTTTTATAGATCGACAGCTTGTCTTCAACAGATTGGTTGAATCTAAGTTAGATTTAATGCCTGGGGCTAAAAATTTGCTAAGTTCAATATCGGAAGCTGGCGTAGTGTTGAGCTTAGTAACATCTGCCGAGCCTGAATATGTTTTAAAGGTCCTGAAAAACCACAGGATTGACAAACTCTTCAATACAATAATTACGATGACGGATGTAGATCAACATAAGCCCAACCCTGATCCATATTTAAAAGCCTTGAAGTTAACCTCATTAAAAAATTCCGAATGTTTGGCCATCGAAGACTCACTTACAGGGATTACATCTGCTCAAAAAGCTGATATTCCCTGTATATATGTAGGTGATGAACATACCGGACTAGAATCTATGCCCGATAGCATATTAAAAGTGAAATCTTTACTAGATGTAGATATTCCATTACTTAATGAGCTTCACATCGCGCGTAGCATGGATTTTCCTTTGTTATTTTTCTAGAACGATTTGTTGGATTTAGTTACGTCGATTTCTACAAACTTGAGTGAAATGGAATTAACGCAATGGCGAGTGTTTCCAGGGGTCAGGTTCTCCCCTATAAACACATGGCCTAAGTGAGCCTTGCAATTAGCACAACTAATTTCAGTTCTAAAGCCATCTGGATCTGGTGTTCGAACTACTGATCCCTGTATTTCTTTATCAAAAGCTGGCCAGCCACAGCGGGCATCGAACTTATCCACTGACCTATAGAGATCTGAATTGCATCTCCTGCAAGCATACGTTCCTGACTCATAAAAATCATCATATTCACCTGAAAACGGGGGCTCGGTACCTCGGCTTTCAATTACACCCTTTTCTTCGGCGCTAAGTACATTGTAGTTTGGATCATTCATGTCTATACCATATCAAATATTATGGCCCAACTGGATCCACATCAAGATTCCAACCTTGCGGTATTGAGATTTGCTGGAAAAAGTCAACTGGTTCAATACCGGTTACCGTGACGTCCCATCTGTGTTTGCCTCTCAATCTAAAAGGGTAGCTTGGAGTAGGCCCCATGATTCGCAGATTAGATACTCCACGAATATCCCTTTGATACCTAAGTAAATCTGCATATCTTAAGGATTCTTTTTCAGAAAACAATCGATTAGTATGAGCGTATCTAAGGCGAACTATGCTGCTGAACGGAGGATTGCCTAATTGTTTCCGAAACTGAATTTCTTTGTTATAAAATGAAGGGAAATTCTGGTTAGCAGCGCACAATATCGCGTAATTGTTTGCCTGATATGTTTGAACGATTACCCTTCCACTTTGATCCCCCCTGCCAGCTCTACCAGCCACTTGACAAATTAATTGAAAAGTCCGTTCATTTGCTCGAAAATCTGGAACTGACAAACCAAGGTCGGCTGCTACAACTCCCACAAGTGTGATTTCAGGAAAGTGGAGGCCTTTCGCAATTATTTGGGTACCAACCATCACCGCTGGCCCAGGTTTTTCAAAATCCCGCAGAATATTTTGAACGTCTATCGTTCTCTTTGACGTATCTCTATCCCAAATAATTACATTAATATCAGGAAAGATCTCCTCTACTGATGCCGCAATCCCCTTTGTTCCTATACCATACTTCGTCAGTTTGCCCTGTTTACACTTTAAACATGACTTAGGCACCTTTCTCCTATTGTTGCAATGGTGGCAAACCAGCATTGCTCCACCATTGTTGCTTTTAAGCAGATAGGTTTCATGGTACGTCATAGACATGTCACATCGACTGCAAGTAATGGCTAATCCGCAACTCGTACACCTCAAGTGTGATGCAGTACCTCTTCGATTAATGAACAACAAAGCTTTGTTACCCGATTGCAGACATTCTTTGAGACAAGCTAACAGACGTCTACTCAAAAAGTGTTCGTGCCCTTCCTTTAACTCTTCTCCAATGTCCACAACTTCAACTTCTGCTAAATTTCTGTCTGATACTATGCCATCTCGACTTCTAGAAACTCTATTTGGCAACGTGAGTAACTTATGGGTTCCCTTTTCTGCTCGATATCTTGTGTCGACGTCAGGTGAAGCACTGCCCATAACCACCGTAGCGTTTGTTAGTGTTGCTAATTTCAACGCAACATCTCTAGCTCTATATCTAGGCTCAGGGTCAATTTGTTTGTAGGTCCATTCATGCTCTTCGTCGATGACGATTAATCCCAAATCTTCCTGCGGTGAAAAAACTGCGCTTCTTGACCCGACTACTATGGGGTATTCGCCAGACTTAATTTTCCACCATTGATCAAATCTTTCTCCGGGACGCAACCCGCTGTGAAGTACTGCAACTTTATTTGGAAATCGACTTGCCAGTCGCGCTATTATCTGATGAGTAAGTGCAATCTCAGGAACTAAAACAATTGCCCTACGGCCAGTTAAAATACAATTTTGAATCGCATCTATATACACTTCAGTCTTACCACTGCCTGTTACACCTTCAATCAAAAATGACCCATAATTGCCAGAATCTATTGATCTTTTAATTTGAGTTGCCGCCTTAGATTGTTCGCAGGTTAACGTAACAGAAGTGAATTTAGGAAATTTAATTCCGGCAAGAGGATCACGTGAAACCACAACATCAACTGTTTCAATATAACCTTTTGCTTTAAGTCCATTTATCGCAGAATCACCATACGTTTCTCTAGCTTCTGATAGCAAAATCAGCCTGGTTGCTTTATCTATAGCTTCAGCGAGCTTAAGTTGTTTTGGAGCATTTTTTAATGATTTATTATCTTTTGATAAACAACTTGATCCTGTTTTTGTAAATCCAATATGCTTAACTTTTAGTGCTTTTATAGAAGGAGTTTCTTTAAATGGCACGAGATTGACATAGCCTTTGCGTTCTAGCGCTTTCAGTGGGCTATCAACAGATTGGCCTATAGAGTTACGAAGTTTTATCACACTGATAGGAGCATGTTTATTCAAATATGCTAAAAGTTCTTTCTGCCGTTTAGTAATATCGTCTTTCGATGTGTTGGTACTTACGTCAGTTAACTCTACTTTTAGGCTATATCCTGTCCTAACTCCGGGCGGTAACATTGGAGATAAAGCATAAAAAATAGGGCATAAGTAAAAAGACGATACCCATTTTGCTAACTCTAAATGCTTTTGCGTTATATAAGGCTCAACATCAACTACCGAAATGACATCTCGGGTCTGAGGAACCGATGGTGTTGTTTCTAACGAACAAACCACACCTTGTAATTGCCTTGAGCCGAAGGGAACACGAACTAATTGTCCAGGCTTTAAAATAAGCCCATCTGGAACTGAATAACTAAAGCTACCTAGTCGCCCAGTCGGTGCATCAACTGCGACCTCAACATAGTTCTTTTGTTTTGAATAATGCAATAAGACGCTTTCTGCCTATGAATTAAAGCGTCGTCTAAAGATTCGCTTTAAATTAACGCTTCTCTTTAATCCTGGCTCCCTTGCCTGATCTACCTCTGAGGTAATAGAGTCGCGATCGCTTGACAGCTCCTCGGCGAATTAGTTTAACCGCTTCAACATTGGGTCCGTGTATGTGAAAAGTTCTTTCCACGCCAACTTCTTGGGCCACTCTTCTAACAGTAAATGTTGAACTCAACCCGGCGCCTCTTTTACGAATAACAGTACCTTCAAAGTTCTGAATTCGTGTTCTGTTACCTTCTGTAACTTTAACGCTAACTCTGACGGTATCACCAGAACCAAATTCGTCAATTTTTGAATTCGGTTCAATTTCTATCAGTTGATTAAGGTCCATAATTCGTTCCTGTACAACAAAATTTAAGCTTGAAAGTACTGATAATTAAATCTGGGCTGAGAATATTTTATCGTTAAGCACTCGCTTAAGTCCACAGTTATTTAACCCAGCTGATCAGTATCTATGCCTTCTAATAGATCGGGCCTACGTTCTAAAGTTCGTTTTATGGATTGTTTGTTACGATACTTCTTAATTTCTTTGTGATTGCCGGAAAGCAGGACTTTTGGAACCGACCATCCCCGAAAAACAGCGGGTCTTGTATATTGGGGAAATTGTAACAGTCCGCTGGTATGAGAATCATCTTTGATTGATTCTGCAGAACCCAGCACGTCATCTTGTAGGCGAACTAAGCTATCTATAATTACCATCGCCGCTAATTCGCCTCCACTCAAAACATAGTCTCCTATACTAATCTCTTCAGTAACTAGGTGGTTTATCACACGTTCATCTACCCCATCATACCGACCGCAAATTAAAACTACACGTTTATGTCGTGCTAATTCCTCAGCTTTACATTGATCAAACTTTTTGCCTTGTGGGCTTAATAGAATTATTGGTGTAGATTTGTCGAAACCAGAATCTTTCTTCAAAGAATCAACTGCATCAAATATGGGCCCTGGCTGCAAAATCATCCCTCCTCCGCCGCCAAAAGGGTAATCATCGACACTTGAATGGGTGTTAGAAGCAAAGCGCCTAATGTCTAGGCAATTAACATCAACTAACTTTCGTGTAATGGCCCTCCCTACTACTCCTTCTGCCAGCGGGCTGTCAAACATGTCTGGGAATACTGTAAGAATGTCAAGTCTCAAAAATTTAACCCCAATTGCTTAATGCAATTCATCTGTATCTTGCGAAATGTCTATAGTGTGCCTGATGACGTTACCAATTACTTCGAGTCCTTGTTCAACGCCTTTGGGACTGCCTGGTAAATTAACAATAAGACATTTACAACGAATCCCGGCTACTCCTCTAGTTAACATAGACATTTCGGTAAACTTGCTTGTTACTATACGAATAGCTTCAGGTATTCCAGGTATTTCATAATCCAAAACTAATTTTGTAGCCTCTGGAGTGCGGTCGCGTGGACTTACTCCGGTGCCCCCAGTCGTCAAAATAACATCTACGTCTCCACTTTCGGCCCACTCAATAAGTTTTGCAGATATTAAATCCACTTGATCAGGAAGGATTTCTCGGTACTTTTTGGTATAGCCAAATCCTGTCATCAATTTAACAGCGATATCTCCTGACGCATCATCACGCGTCCCTTGATATCCTGTATCGCTTACAGTAAGTACCGCGAAGTTAAAATCATGATCAGAAGAGTTCTTGTTCATTTTTATGTTTTTTTACTTTTCCCGAAAAAGTCTGAAACTTGTTCGAAAACTCCTTGCACCTATCGGTTCATCCTGAAAAACTGTCGGCATTAGGCAGATTAGCACCTAATTGGTGTTAATGATGTCACGCGCATTTTAACATGAGAAATATTTGTCTTTAAAAACGCTGTATGAATTTAGAGATTTCGAGGTATTTATTTGACTCCGATACACATTCCTGTACTAAGCAAGCAAGTGATTGAAGCTTTAGGCCTTAGGCCTGGAGGGATCTACATAGACTGCACTTTAGGAGAAGGAGGCCATACACTCCGAATTCTAGAGTCTACTGACTTACCTATTAAATTATTAGGTTTAGACACAGATTCACATGCTGTAGAGGCAGCTAAGAAAAACCTCAGCGGTTATCTAAATCAGGTTACTTTATTGAACAAGAGTTACACAAATCTTCTCAACGAATCAAAAAAGATTGGGTTTAATCAAGTTCAGGGCATTATTTTCGACCTGGGCTTATCCTCAATGCAACTGCAGGGTACAAATCGAGGGTTCAGTTTCCGAACTGACTCTCCTTTAGACATGAGGTTTAATGACTCTCAGCAACTTACTGCCTGGCACATTGTGAATTTGTGTACCGAAATGGAACTTAGAGAAATTCTAAAGGAGCTTGGAGAGGAGCCGTACGCTAAAAGAATAGCAAGGTCAATCGTGAAATCCAGGCCTGTAGAAACAACTGTCCAATTGGCTAGAATCATCGTTCAGGCAGCTGGACGTCGCAAAGGGAGAGTACATCCTGCGACCCGTAGCTTTCAAGCTATAAGAATGAAAGTAAACGATGAGCTAAATAATATAGAAAAAGGGTTGGATCAAGCTTCAAATATGCTTTCCAAAGGAGGAAGGTTGGTAGTGATTAGTTATCACTCCCTAGAAGACAGGATTGTAAAAAGATTTATTTTAAATGCGAGCAAAGATTGCATATGTGACCCCAGGGTCTTGGAATGCTCCTGCGAGCATAAAGCTTATTTAAAAAATGTTTATAAGAAAGTGGTCAAACCAAATAAGAGGGAAATTGAATTAAATCCTAGAAGCAGGAGTGCTCGACTTAGAGCAGCAGAGCGAATTGAGACTTAGAAATGATTCTAATGAAACGAAAATTAAAACTGGAGGATGGCATGACTCAATGTGAAACGATAACAGCTATCGACGTTGGCACTACTAAGGTATTTTCCTTGATAGCTAAGATTCCCTTTGATAATGCTCGTTCAGTAAGCAAGCCTGAACTCATCGCTACTTCAACTGTGCGATGTGACGGGCTACAACGAGGAAACGTAGAGGATATTACTCTTACCGCCGCAGCAATAAAGCAGAGCTTAAAACAACTTGAGGATCAATCTGGAGTGAAAACAACCTCCGCATATGTTGGAGTCACAGGATCACATGTGCTTTATGAAAATAAAAGAAACTTGGTAGACGGAATAGGCACGTACGGAGTTATAACCCCCGATGAATTGAATTCTGTAGAATTTAGCATCGAGTCCGATGATGAACGAATGTTGCTACACGCAATGCCTATTTCTTATAGTGTAGATGGGGCTGACGGAATACGAAACCCTGTCGGTATGCATAGCAATTTAGTTTCTGTTGACACTCACATTATTACAGCAGACAGGTCTTTATTAACCAAATTGCTCGACTCATGTAAGTTAGCAAATGTTAAGGTGAAAGCTTTCGTAATGGAACCGTTTGCCAGCGGCCTTGCAACACTGACAGAAAAAGAAAGAGAGCAAGGAACACTCATAATAGATATAGGCGGTGGAACAACCGATATCGTTGGATTCAAGAATGATCGGGTTATATATACTGGGGTTATTCCGGTAGGAGGTTATCAGTTCACTATNNCACTAACGATATCGCGTATACCTACAACTCGACTTATGAATCCGCTGAAAAGGCTAAAATAGCTCACGGCCATACAGAATTAACGGCCATTGAAATTTCCCAGAATGTAACCCTACAGGTTAAAGAGGAACTAGAAAGCACAACCGTTCCTGCAAGAGAAATCGGCAGGCTATTAAGAGAGCGAGCAATTGAACTGGCCCAAATGGTTCAATTGAAACTTGACGAATTTCAAATGGCTCAATCCGATACTATGCGGGTAGTGCTTACAGGCGGGGGTTCCAAGTTGCCTGGGATAACACATTTATTTCAAAGGTATCTAGGCAGAAGAGTCAGGCTTGGTAAGCCATCTGTAGATTGGTTTGATCAGTCAGAGATGTTACAAGAACCTTCAAAGTCCACTGGCGTAGGGATACTAATATGGGCTTCTTCCAAAATTGAAGACTCAATCAAAACAAATAAATCGGACAGTTTGATATCCAAATTACTGAGAAGCCAAAAAAAGCTCAGGCTTTCTCCATGGATGCGGCCTGCGACCGCACAAATCAGCGAGCGAAGTTAATCTTTATATTAATCTAGGAGAGAAAAATGGTAGTCAATAGAAAAGAGCCGGACGGCATAACACGGATCAGAGTAGTCGGAGTTGGAGGAGGTGGCTCAAATGCAGTATCTCGTATGTTTCATGAGAGAGTAACAGGGATTGAGTACCAAATTGTTAACACTGATACTCAAGCATTACTCGCTTGTGATGTTCCGTACAAAGTCTCAATAGGTGATGGTTTAACCGCGGGCAAAGGAGTCGGAGGAGATCCTGAAAAGGGAGCCAGGGCTGCAGAAGAAAGTAAGGACGATATATACGAGGCCGTAAGAGATGCCGATATGGTGTTCATTGCGGCTGGTATGGGTGGCGGAACTGGAACTGGAGCCGCGCCTGTAATATCGCAGATTGTTAAAGAGACTGGCGCCCTTACAGTTGCCGTAGTTACTAGGCCATTTTCGTTCGAAGGCAACGTAAGAGCTAAACAGGCAGATGAAGGTATCAAAAAGCTTAAACAGCATGTGGACACTCTTTTAGTTATACCTAACGAACGCCTACATATAATCTGTGGAGATGATGTTACCGCATCTAATGCATTCAAAATTGCTGATGATGTCTTGCGACTTGGCGTTCAATCGATCGCAGAGCTTGTAACAATACACGGGGAAATCAATTTAGATTTCGCTGACGCTCAATCGATAATGCGAAATGCTGGGCCAGCGTGGATGTCGATCGGATTCGGAGAAGGTGAAGACAGGGTTAAAAAAGCGGCTCAGCAAGCTATATCGAATCCATTATTAGATGTGACTATAGATGGAGCTACAGGAGTTCTATTTAATATCACGGGCGGTTCTGATTTGAAGCTATCTGAAGTACATGAAGCTGCAGAAGAATTGCAAAGAGTCATACACCCTGATGCCAACATCATTTTTGGAATGACTACTGATCTTAAAATGGAGAATGAAATTAAGCTTACAGTTATAGCAACTGGATTTGAAAATCCTGAAACGGAAGCTATGACAGATACTGAGCTTAAAGAAATGCTTATGACAACTATGAATGAAGGTGCGATAGATGTTCCTCCATTCCTGAGAAGGCTAGCAAGAAGTAATTCGACACATGTAAGCAGACAACTTACGTTTGACCAAGTAGAAGCCTAAAAACAAAGCCTCCTCGTTTTTAGATTTCTATTATTAACTCAAAGAAGAGTTGACCGAACGTCATGGTCAGCTCTTTTTTCTATTTCTACAAATTTCTAAAAATGCCATTTCGTCTGTAAACAACACCGGCACACATAATTCCTCATTTTCGGATCTGTTTTATATTACCCTTAAATTCATATCAAATTCAATTGACATGCCCCACATATAGTGTTAATTTTTGTTGACTACACGATAAGTAGTGTATGTCCAATTTTTATGCTATGTATTCAATGTGGTGAAGACAGATCAAAAGTAGTAGATTCAAGGGAATCACGTGTCGGCGTAAGACGACGGCGTGAGTGCCTGTCTTGTGGAATAAGATTCACAACGTTAGAACGAGTGCAAAACAGGACCCTGGTAATAATTAAACAAAATAATAGACGTGAAGAGTTCCAGCGAGCGAAATTGGCCGCAAGTTTAACCAAGGCATGTGTCAAAAGACCTCTACCGATCAATGCTATAAATAAACTAGTTGACGATATAGAAACTAAGTTAACGGAATTAGGCAAACAAGAAGTACGATCAGAATTAATAGGCGAATTAATCATGAGTCGTCTCAAGGTTTTAGACCGAGTTGCATACATAAGGTATGCAAGTGTTTACAGAGATTTTAGTGATATAGAAAAATTTAAGGAAGAAATTGAAGCGTTGCTGCTACCAGATACTTCTAATAAGGTAACTAATGCCCAATTGTCGTTTCTAGGAGAATCAAACGAAGCTTTATTAAAGCCAAGAAGGGGCAGGCCACCAAAATTATAAAACCACAAAATAAACAAAAAAAAGCTGATAAAATTATATAGAATATTTGTTCGTATTTTGGTAAATTAGAAACAAATAGACAGTAAGGCAAGGAAAACAATAACATTTTATTGAAGGGAGCCCATAGATGGCAAAAGGGGAACGGAAAAACAGTAATAATTCGAATCAAAAAACTAATGATAGTGATGTAAAAGAAATTGTATCAAAACTAAAAAAGCTGGGTATACCTGAAGATAAAATATCTGAAGTAATGGCGTCATCGATTCCATCACAGGAAAGCTCAAGCATTAAAGCTAACGGGGCAACTGTTAACGCCAAATTAACTGAAAATGCTATTGTGGTCTTAAAGAAAAGATATCTCAGAAAAGACACGAATGGGCAAGTCATAGAGACCCCTGACGAAATGTTTTCAAGAGTTGCCAAGGCAATAGCTGAACCAGAGTTAACGTATGGAACCGAAGCTGACAGAGCTAAAGCAGAATCCGATTTTTATGAGATAATGTCATCTCTTGAATACATGCCAAACTCCCCTACTCTGATGAATGCCGGCACAGGTGCTGGTACTTTATCGGCATGTTTTGTCATGGGATTAGAAGACAGTATGGAAGACATTATGACTACAGCCAAAGAAGCGGCTTTAGTCCAAAAGTTTGGTGGCGGAACCGGGTTTGCTTTGTCTCCAATCAGGCCAAAAGGCGCACCTATATCCACTACTCATGGCAAGGCATGTGGAGCAGTCGCAGTACTAAAGCATCTTTCCTCAGTATCTACTTTAGTGACTCAAGGAGGCAAGAGAGACGGAGCGAATATGGCTGTTATGGATATTCACCACCCTGATATTGAAGAGTTTATAACGTGCAAGACTGAAGAGGGACAAATACATAATTTCAATATATCAGTCGGAGCTTCAGATGAATTCATGGAAGCAGTACGTGACGGAAACGATTTAGAACTCAAAGATCCTGAAACTCGTGAAACAGTATCAAAAATGCCTGCTACAGATTTGTTCAAAAAAATTATTTCAGGAGCCTGGTTAAATGGTGAGCCTGGAATGATATTCCTTGATGCAGTCAATAGAGATAACCCGACTTTACACATTGGCAAAATGATGGCTACTAACCCTTGCGGAGAGCAACCATTACTGCCATACGAGTCATGTAACCTGGGTTCTATCAACTTAGCTTTGTTTGTAAAAGAAGTCGATGGCGTTCAAACCGTTGATTATCACAAGTTGAGAAGAGTAACAAAGATAGCAACCAGATTTCTAGATAATGTTATCGATGCCAACACCTATTCGGTAGATAAAATAGCCCATATGACTAAATCCACAAGAAAGATAGGCCTTGGCATAATGGGATTTGCTGACATGTTAATGGATATGAATATTCCTTACGATTCAAACGACGGTGTTGAGCTTGGCAGAAACATTATGCACTTTATTAGAAGCGAATCGGACGAAATGTCAGAAGAATTGGCTAAGATTCGAGGAAATTTCCCAGAATGGCAGCAAAGCAAATATGGACCAGACGGTGAAAATCGTCCAATGAGGAACGCTTGTCGATTAACAGTGGCACCCACAGGCACAATATCAATGATTGCAGGTTGCTCTTCAGGATGTGAGCCAGCTTTTGCATTGAGCTATCACAAACACAACATCCTGGAAGGTGAAAGTCTTGTTTATGTGGACAAAACTTTCGAACGCACGGCGAAGGAAGAAGGATTCTATTCTGATGAACTTATGAGGTATTTAGCTGATGGGGGATCAATTCAGAGCAGAGAAGATGTGCCTGAAAGGGAGAGAGAGGTTTTTGTCACTGCAAGTGAAATATCTCCTGAGTGGCATGTTCGTATGCAAGCAGCATTTCAGGAAAGCGTGGATTCTGGAATATCTAAGACGATAAATTTCCCTAATACAGCAACTGAAGAAGACGTTCAACGGGCTTATCTGCTTGCATGGGAACTAGGTTGCAAAGGTATAACAGTTTACAGAGCAGG
>DBZU01000046.1:20370-21104 GCA_002311285.1 Dehalococcoidia bacterium UBA1152
AGAATCTACAAGCCAAAATAAAGAAATAGAGGAATTAGTCAAGCCAGTTCCCAGAATTCGTCCATCAGTAATGAACGGAATAACAGAACGGGTCAAAACTGGACAAGGAAATATATATGTTACAGTTAACTTCGATGACCAAGGTAAACCTTTCGAGCTTTTCACAACTCTTGGTAAAGCAGGAAGTGTTGAATCAGCTCAATTAGAGGCTATAAGTAGGCTTATCTCATTATCTCTAAGGTCAGGTATTGCGCCTGAGCAAATCGTAGATAACCTTAGAGGCATCACAAGTGATCCAGTTTGGGATTCGGGGCGTTTAGTTAGATCAGCTCCAGATGCAGTAGCTTTTGTGCTATACCAGCACATACATGATGGAGCAGAAATGACTTTTCGTAACATAGAAGCTGGAAGTGATGATCAGTCAAGCATCCAGTTGGGAATGTTACCACCTGATTCACAAAACCTATCAGCCAGCCCGAAGGATGATACAAAACCCGTACAGGTGCCAACAATTAATGGCGTTACATGCCCTGAATGCTCAGGTTTCTTGGTCTTCCAAGAAGGTTGCCAGCGTTGTGCGAGTTGCGGCTACAATAAGTGTGAATAAAGCCGACATAAAGAACAGGCTTCAAGTAATGTAAGTGAGTTAAATTCACCTTTTGTGACGTTTACTTTTTTATTTAACATGGAGGTCACACGTTCAGTCATGGATAAAAAACCCATCATAGCAATCA
>DBZU01000046.1:21155-25746 GCA_002311285.1 Dehalococcoidia bacterium UBA1152
CACCATGGGCGATCCATCAGGAGTAGGCCCTGAAATTATTGCTAAATCTTTCATGTCTGATCGTATGCCCGATTGTAATTATGTCGTAATAGGCAGTGCTGCGGAACTAAGCAAAGCCTTAACCTTAGTCGATAGTTCATATAAATTATTACCTATATCGTCGATATCCAACTACCAAAGCAAAATGAATTGCATAACTGTTTTAGAGCCCAAGGGAGTTAAGATAAATAAAATACATTACGGCCATGTATCTAAAGACGCCGGTAAAGCTTCGATCGAATGGGTTTTAGAAGCCGCCAAACTAGCAAGCATCGACAAGATAAACGCAATTGTTACAGGCCCAATACATAAAGAAGCGTGTGCCTTAGCTGGATATAAAGATATTGGCCACATGGAAATATTGCAAAAATACGCTAAGGCTCCTTTAGTAGCAACAATGCTTGTTGCAAATAATTTAAGAGTTGTACATATGTCAACTCACAAATCACTTGCTAAAGCTGTAAAATTCTGTACACGAAACAACATTTTTGCCAAGATCCAACTGACAGACAGTTATTTTAAAAAATGGGGGTTTAAATCTCCTCGTATTGGCGTGGCCGCTTTAAATCCCCATGCAAGCGATGGTGGTTTGATTGGCAACGAAGAACAAACTGAGTTGACTCCTGCAATCATGGATGCACAGAGGCAGGGAATAATCGTTACAGGCCCAGTGCCAGCTGATACGATATTCAACAGAGCGATAGAAGGTGAATATGATGCGGTATTAGCTATGTACCACGACCAAGGACATATAGCGATAAAAGTGTATAACTGGGCAAAGAGTATCAGTGTAAATCTAGGTTTGCCTTTTACACGGACCAGTGTCGATCATGGAACCGCTTTTGATATTGCGGGAAAAGGGATAGCAGACCCAACTAACATGCTTGAAGCGATTATTGTTGCCGCTAGTATCTCAGGTGATGGAGTATTACCTAATAAAATACATCAACCTGTTTTACAGAAAAGTTCTTCGCTCACGTAACACTAAACAAATAGGAGATTAAAATGACCATATCTTTTATTGGAGGAGGAGCGATGTGTGAGGCGATCCTGAAAGGTATTTTAGTCGCTAAAGGCGCTACGCCAGATGAAATTACCATAGCGGAACCACGCAAAATACGAAGAAACGAATTGTCAAAAAAGTACGGAGTGATTACCACTGCAAGTAATCTCAACGCGGTCAGTAATAATGCCGATATAATTGTGTTGGCAGTTAAACCACAAGTAGTATCTTTTGTTTTAAATGAAATTGATAAGAGTATTTCTACTCGACAGTTGCTGTTATCCATAGTCGCTGGCGTAAAACTTGACACGTTAACCAAGTCTACTAGCCACGCTTCAGTGATACGCGTTATGCCCAACACTCCAGCTCAAATAGGTAGCGGAGTATCAGTCTGGACCGCTTCCAATTCAGTAAGTGATAAGCAAAAAGAAATGGTAGTCTCACTGTTGCAACCATTAGGAATAGAAATATACGTTGAAAACGAGACACTAATAGACATGTCAACAGCACTAAGCGCTAGCGGCCCAGCATATGTCTTCGCATTTACTGAATCACTTATTGATGCGGGCATTCATATAGGTATGTCGATTGAGCTATCAACTGAATTGGCAATTCACACAGTACTAGGTAGCGCCAAAATGCTTAAAGAGACTGGAATACACCCAGCAGAATTAAGAAATCTGGTAACCTCCCCAGGAGGCACAACGGAAGCCGCACTTATTAAACTCGAAGCGGGTGGTCTACGTTCAACTTTAATACAAGCAGTTGAAGCAGCATATCAAAGGGCACTCCAGCTCGGAAATCTTTAGAATTGCTTAAATTTAGCCTTCTAATCAAATACAGATTTGTATTAACCAGTATAAAATATGACACTTGAGGTATAAATCGCTTGTCTTTTGCGCTTGAGTTCATCAGAATATTAGCTATAGCCCTGCAGATTGCAATAATTGCTCGGGTGGTTCTTTCGTGGGTAAACTTAAGCCCAAGCAATCCTCTAGTGATAATAATCTATGGGATAACTGAGCCTATGCTGAAGCCTATAAGGCGAATCCTTCCTGACACTGGCCGCTTAGATTTCTCCCCAATAATAGTGATCATTGTAGTAATGATCGCACAATGGGCCATAAACGCTATCATAATGGCTTTTGCCCAATCAGGACCAGTCTAGATAAAACACTTTCAGTTGTTAATCCTGTAATCCTCAATGTCTTATACTTTGTTAGATGTCCTTTAATAATTTTGATTTGACTCTTTTTTACATTGATCAGGGCTGACATGTAATCTACTAAGTCGTCATTAGCTTTACCAGACTCTGGAGGTGCAGTGATCCTAATTTTTATATTTCCATCCGACATCAATCTGACTGTACGCTTACTAGAGTTGGCAGAAACAACGACATGAAAAACACTAAACATTTTTGATCATGGCATATTTTAGATAACGGTTACATCACCGGACGTTACTGTTATTGTCCCTTGTTCAGTTTGTATTATTAAATTGCCCACGGAATCCACTCCAATAGCTTTCCCAATTATTGTGTCTGAACCATTAGATACCCTAATCCGATTACCAATCGTGCTAAGTCGAGAGGACCAGTCACCTCTTGGATTGTAACCTAACAGTACAGCTTGATATCGTTCGTCAATTAGATTTAGAAGGTTGTCCAGTACTTCATATTTATCTACTGGTTTTCCGATAATATGACTAATGCTCGTCGCTGAATCTTCTATGCCTTCCATGACTGCAGGATCAAGATTTAAGTTTATACCGATACCAACAACAGCAAAATCCACTGTATTTGCCGACGAGAGCACACTTTCAACTAAAATGCCGGAAATTTTTCTGCCCGCGATCAGTACATCATTCGGCCATTTTATGTCTACCGTTCCCTCAGTAAGTCTGGTCAGCATATCTTGAATAGCGATACTAATAATCATGTTGAGCATGTGTAATTTTTTAAAATTAGGCTTTAGCAAAATCGAGAATGTTAAATCTTGACCGGGTAAAGCCAACCATTCTCTATCGAATCGACCTCTCCCTTTAGTTTGATTGTCCGCAACAATAACAAGCCCTTCTCGAGCACCTGTCTGGGCTAATTCTTTGGCTTCATCCATCGTAGAGCTGGTAGTCAATAGATTCAGTACAGGCCTACCTATCAATTTATTGTTATATGTAGTTAGTTGAGTTATATCGCTCATTTTGTCTCAGAACATTTATTTAATTCATGAAAGTCAAAACATTATCAATTTACTGGAGATGGGATTGGGTCATGATTTAAAGTGGCAATTATATTCTTAGCAGCAGCAACACCCATAGCTGTAAAAGTCGCTTTACTAGCGCTTGCTATATGCGGGGTAATAACAATATTTTCGCTATTAACTAAGGGATGATTAAACGGTATAGGTTCAGGATGAGTGACGTCGATAGCAGCTCCAGCTATTCTGCCCTCGTTAAGAGCACTAGTTAATGCATCCAAATCAACGGTTGGACCTCGAGATGTATTAATGAGAAATGAAGTCTTTTGCATAAGTCGCAACTCCCGATCACCGATCATGTTTTCGGTATCCACATTTAGGGGCACATGTATAGATACGTAATCACAGATGGATAGTAGATTGTCTAAATCAACTCTATGCAAACGATATTTCTCTTCTGCCTCCGGTTTAGCCGTCCTGGAATGGTAAAATACCTCCATTTCGAATCCGATGGAACGTTTTACAACCTTTTCTCCTATATCTCCAAGCCCAACGATTCCTAGTTTCTTGCCATACACGTCTGTTCCAAGGTATGGGGTTTGATCAAATACCGTCCACCTACCTGCTCTAACTTCCCGGTCTCCAAAAGCTACTTTCCTCGCAATAGAAAGAATTAAAGCAAACGTCATATCAGCACAAGACTCAGCCAGTATGCCTGGGGTGTTTGTAATTATTATGCCGCGAGACGTTGCGGCACCGACATCTATGTTATTAAAACCGACCGCCCTAGTTGAAATGACCTTTAAAGTAGATTTACCTGATTCCAATACATCTTCATCAATCTGGTCATCAGCTTCCGACATAATGGCATCACAAATTGATGCCTTCTCTAACAGAATATGTTTGGGAGGAGGGGTGGTCTCTGGCCATACTTCCACTGTGAATTGAGATTTCAATAGTTCTATGGCTTCCGGTACCCGCGCTCTTGTCACGAATATTTTAGGTTTTGTCATGTTGTTTGCCTCCCTTGCTTTGTACTTGTGTTTACTCCGGTTTTCTCGGCTTAATTTAAGCTATACAGCTATGTGATGAAGTGTGATTAACCTCAAACAAACACCTGGTAAGGTTACAAGAATAAGTGTAGCAACCATCTTAATATCTTGTTTCTTAAATTTACCTTTTTTCATTAGTTCATTTATACCTTGACTCTGAGACTTTTGAAGCCTATAGTTGGGTGCCTGGCTCTAATATATTTGAGCTTTTGTGACGACTCTGAGTCACGCAGATTTTATTCTCGTTGCTCTATACTCACAAGTAGCACCTTAACATTTGGATAGTGGAAGGAAACGTCAAT
>DBZU01000007.1:0-5710 GCA_002311285.1 Dehalococcoidia bacterium UBA1152
ACCCGACATCTAATATGCGAGATTTGTTCGTCAGCTTAAAATGTTCAATCAACTCTTTAGCGACAGGTAACCACCAACCGGGAATATAATGGTATCCACCATATCCATATCTTCTATTTCCATCCCAATAATCAGAACCATACTGTCGAGCAACTTTCATACAGTGGACTTTGTCATCCTTCATCCTATCCAGATATTCTCTTGACGTCGACTGATGGAGAGAGCTTATGATATTGAGTTGCATACCCATTTAAATTGACAACTTTATATACGATTATTTGATCTTCTATTTTTGTCTATATTAGATACTCACCTAACTAACCGATCTTATTTCATGTTTCCCATTGACTCTGCCACTTTTATACTTTTTTTAAGAGCATCAACACCAAGGGTATCAGACATTACGTTCTTGACGCACAGTATATTATCGATTCTTGCAACATCCAGGTGACTTGAGAGACTCAGCCCTTCTACTGCAAAATGCATGGACTTACATTTAGTAAGAATTGTGTTATACACTTTCACCCTCAATTGTTTTTCATGATGTAACTGGAACATGCTATAGCATACTATGCCTTCAATATCGTCCAACTGTTCAAGTAGATTTTCAAAAATCATATAGGTATTAGGCATTGCAACTTCTACTGAACTCAATAGAAACCTAAGATTATTTTCTATACAGTAGTTTCTTATTACCAGATTTTGAACATGCTGTGGCACTCGTTCGCCCAGAAATGGTCTACTACTAATATATCCTCGGTACCCTCGACTCTGAATCACGGTGTAGTTTTCGGATAGCGGTAATTCATTCCGATAAACGATGCCGCACGCAATGTTATCGGCTCAAAATATTCTCCAAGCTTCTTGTCTCCATAAGGAGAAAACACAGATTTAAACCGACAATTTAGCGACCAACGCGTCTCGCTCTCTTGATTTAACCTGTTCCCATGAGGGAGATTTTGATTGAAGATCAGAGCCTTACCATACTGAATCTGAATCCAATTTACGTTTGGTTCTATATATAGAAACAATTCCTCACTGCTCTTTTTAGCATGCTGAGAAAATTCTGCACTTAGTTGCTCTGATTTCTCAGGGGGTAATATATACATCGACTTCGTACCATAACAATCAACAAGCGGAATCCAGACTACTGCTTCAAATGGCGAGTCTCCACTCCAAACATCAGAGTGTACCGGCAATAAAGAACTGTCGTCACCTGGAAGTTGAATACTAAGGTTGATACGAAGCTGCATCGCTAGTTCATTACCAACCAGTGTTTCTAAATATGACCGCACCAATGTCCAGTAGTGTTTTCTAAACCACTTTTCAGAATTTAGAGATCTAATTAGATGCAATCTAATGTCATTCAGTTCAGTCACGGTTACCGCAGTATGAAAGTCATTCAGAAACTCGACATCGTTATTTGCTGACACGCCTAGATAACTTGATGCAATATCGACTACTGTATGACGTATTTCCTTAAGTGAGTCATTAGATTCGACATCTACAATCAAGTATCCTTTTTCAATAAACTCACTACTCGATAGAATTTCTTCTTCCGGTAAAAACCCCCAATGTAACTCTTCTTTCTCAGTCAACAAGATTCTCCCTTACGACTTGCACTAGAGAACTGGCATCTAGACCCCAAGATGCCAACAAACTTTCCTGAGAACCATACTTATCTGAAAATTCATTTGGTATTCCGACACGTCTTAGTTTTGGAGTTGCGGACAAATTACTATCAGATAATACTTCAATTACGATGCTGCCTAACCCTCCCGACAGAACATGTTCTTCTGCAACTACTACTAACCTAACCCCCTCAATACTCTCCAGTAATTTTGTATCATCAAAGGGCTTTAGAGTATGAACATGTAGTACGCCTGTGGAAATATTGTCTTGGGTCAACAGATCCGCTGCAGCAATTGCCCGCTGAGTCATGATACCTGTAGTTACGAATAATACTTCGCCAGAACTACGTAAATTTATACTCTTACCAATCTCAAATCCATGTTTGTCTTCGCTCACTACGTCATCACCGCCTTTCCCTAATCTGATATAAATTGGACCAGGCCAATCGAGTGTTCGGTTCATTAAGCGGCTCATTTCATCGGCGTCGCACGGAGCTACGACGGTCATATTCGGAATTACTCGCATAATCGCTATATCTTCAATTGCTTGATGAGTCGGACCGAGGGGCGCATAGACAACCCCGCCACCGTTGCCAATTAGTCGGACTGGTAAGCGATGAAGTGATAAATCTATGACAATTTGCTCAAAACAACGCCGGGTGAGGAATGTTGCTATAGTGTTTACATAAGGGATAAACCCCTCTAGGGCTAGGCCGGCAGCCATGCCAATTATATGTTGTTCGGATATACCCTCCATGAACCACCGGTGAGGCATATCTTGTCTCATATCTTCTAATACACCAGCACCCAAATCTGAACCTATAAACAAGACTCGTTCATCGACTTTCGCCAACTTATAAATCCATTCCAAACTAGTTTTCCGCATGGGTTTCGTGTGCTTTCAGTTTAGATCTCTAGTTAGATCTTGTATCTCTGCGCTCGAAAGTCGAGACTTATGGTGCCAATCAGGGTTTCCGGACGCAATACCGAATCCCTTCCCTTTAACAGTGTGGCATATGACGGTAGACGGTCTTGAATCGTGTAATGGCAAAGCTTCCATCAGAGCCTCTAATGCAGAAATGTCATGACCATCAACTTCCATCGTTTCAAATCCAAAGCTTTCCCACTTGGATCTTAACGGTTCAAGGTCTAGCACATCAGATATAGGACCATACGATTGCATCTTGTTATGGTCTATGAAGACTACCAAGTTCGATAACTGATGTTTGGTAGCAGACATAGCTGCTTCCCACACAGCGCCCTCGTTCAGTTCCCCATCACCGACTACAACACCAACTCTATAGCTCCTATCACTAATTTTTGCAGCAAGCGCTATTCCAACACCAATAGACAGTCCATGTCCCAGCGATCCAGTTGACGCTTCAACCCCTGGAATCCTTATTTCTGGATGACCTCCTAACATTGAGTCACTACGACAAAACGTTTCTAGCTCCTCATGTGATATGAATCCTTTATCAGCTAAAACCGTATAGAGCGCCAAACACCCATGTCCTTTACTAAGAATAAATCGGTCTCGACATGGCCATTCCGGATTATCCACATCGAATCGCAACCATTCGTCATAGACAACTCTCAACAATTCCACTAGGGACCCTGCCGGGCCTATATGTCCACGGCCTCCAGAAACTACCGCCTGAACTATCGCACGCCTCAGTTGTTTAGATTTTTCGTCTAGCATTAGGACTAGATTAATATGGAAATTCCCTATAGGACCTAGCAATTGTTTCAGCCAAAGTTTTTGACCGACACAACTGTTTTTCCAATCGCTCTGAACTTGGACTTACCGTGACATCAGCTGCAGTTGCTCGACGGGCCCAAATATCACGTCTATATTCATTTAATAGTATAAGACACCAGCACAACGTTAAATATGGCCACATGACTCTAAGCCTAGGCATTATCTCATACCCAAATATTCTTACTGCACCAGTTAACCACTTAGATTTTATTTTGTCGGAAAGATTCATTCCAGGGTGCAACAAAAAATCTCCGATCAGCTTTGCCGGGTCATCCCACCCAAAATATTCCCAATCTATAAAAATTACCTTTCCTGTCTCATTTCGTAGTGCATTATGAAACCCGAAGTCCGACGGACTTAAGGTTCGAGACTCGAGAAGCAACTCCTCGTTATATCGATTCCTAATTGGCCAACTGACTCTTCCCCATTCCACAATTTCATCAATAATTGGTTTTAGTTCGTTGCATAAGTAGTTTCGAAGTTCGGTATATCCAGATCCATAAGTCACCAATGATTTAAATCGATGACTAATTTGCTCCTCCAGAGCTTGGCCAGAGAATGCAGCCGCCGATGCTTTAGGAAATCGTCTCCAGTTTTCTTTTAACCGAACGTTATAGAGCTGCTCTACTAAGAACAAGGCCTGGTCAATATCGCCAGCTTTCGGGTTATCTACTATTTCCCCATCTATCCAGTCATATAGACCAACTCCAAGACTCTGGGTACACCCAATCGGTCGAGGAATATTCTTTAAACCAACGTTATTCAACAACCTTAATCCCTCATACTCTGAGTGCAATCGGTTATGCCCAGATTCTTGTACGTAAATTTTTAAAGCTGCGACACGATTACACTTCGTTTTCACCTTGTATATACCAGAGTTTCCTCTCCCCCCAATCCGCTTGATCTCCCGAAAACTAGTAGAGTCGACTTCACTCGCCAAAGAAGCAACTTCTGATTTCTGCCATAAACCTAAAATATAATGATCAATCTCTAACCAAGAAGTTGCCACCACAACATCTGTGAATGTGTTATCTAAATGTGGATCAAATCCAAGCTTATTCGTAATTCTTGGAAACTTAGGTGAGTCATAAATCTTCGGAAGATCGTCGATAAACCAGTCGAAATTTTTTCCAGCTATGGCCCGTATCTTTTCTTCTCTTGTTGGAAAGAACGAAACCTCCTTAATCAGTGAGCTCGGATCTCCTGTATAGATCCCTGTCTTAATAAGGAAAGCAATCGCTGCCTGAGGCAAAGAAGTATGACTCGCATCGAAATGACCGTAATCAGTTTTATGGCTGATGATCTCAACTGTTATGCCTCTTTGTCGGCACCTCCACAGGAACCTATGTACGCCAGGAAATAGTTTCGCATTCAGCAAACCTCTTCCGTATACCTGGCCTTGTAATTTCTGCCATTCCTTCTCACCACCAATCTGGTTTCTTATATAAGCCCTTATCTCCGATCTATTTGGTTTAATACATTGGGGAAGCATTCCGAGCTCTTCACCATACTGTTTAAAGACCTCGTCATAACAGATTAGCGTGTTATCCAGATCTATACCTATCTTCATTCAGCATCCATAATAATCATTAATCGTAGTGGCAACACGATAAATTTCTTCTTCCTCAAGGTTTTGATGAATGGGCAAAGTTAGTATTCTCTTTGCTTGTCTCTCGGTGACCGGGAAATCTCCATGACTATATCCGAGCCCAATACTAGCTGGCTGCAAATGTATTGGCACTGGATAATGCACGGATGTTTCAATATTTACTGATCTCAAATGTTCTTGCAGCTGATCTCTTCTATCGACTTGAATAACAAACGTGTGCCAAGTATTAAACTCTAGTGGAGTGTCGGCTGGATGTAATATTACATCCAGATTTAAAATAGAACGATAAAGTCTAGCGTTTGCACGTCTACGTTGGACAAGTCCGCTCAAATGTTTCAACCTGTACCGAAGAATTGCTGCTTGGATTTCGTCCATCCGTGATACAAATCCATATTTCCCGACAGTATCACGATCAATTAACCCGTGATTCCTTAACTGCCTAATGCTTTCCGCAATGTCCTTGTCACTTGTAGTAACGAATCCTCCATCTCCACACGCGTTCAAATTCTTTAGTGGATGAGTCGAGAAACAACCTACTGTTCCCCATGACCCACTCGGCCGACCGTCATAACAAGAACTCGCCGCTTGTGCAGCATCCTCAATAATTAGAATGTCGTGTTTATTAGAGATTTCAAGGATGGCATCCATTCTAGCCATACGTCCCGTAAGATGAACTGGCATTATGGCTTTCGTTTTATTTGTAATTGATGC
>DBZU01000007.1:5791-10679 GCA_002311285.1 Dehalococcoidia bacterium UBA1152
TGTGCACGATTGCAGCAGTAGATGCAATAAATGAATTAGGTGGTGTAATTACTTCATCACCTGGCCCAATACCTAGGGCAGATAACCCAAGTATTAATGCATCCGTACCACTGTTTACTGCAACAACATGTTCTACATTAAACGCTTCTGAGATCTCTTTTTCGTACTTAGAAACCTCTACTCCTCCGACGTATTGCCCCGAAGCTAATACTTTCTGAATTATAGGAAGCAGCTCTTCGTTTTCCTCACCCCATTGTGCCGAGAGATTGACATACGGTATCTCTTCCATCTGACTTAGTTCTGATAAAAGTTTGTTACAGTCTGAATTACGTAGTCAATTTCTTGTCGCGTTAAATGTTGGTCACATGGAAATGTGATGATACTTTTTGCTTGCTTGTCAGCAACTGGGTAATCTCCTTGTTTATTACCCAGGTGAAGTAAAGCAGGCTGAAGATATATAGGAACAGGATAATGTATTTTAGCTTCTATTCCATTAGCGATGCAGTACCTAAGTAATTCATCACGTTTATCTGCTAACACCATATATAGATGGTAAACGATTTGATAGTCGCTTGGCCTTGGTGGTATGTTAATTTCTGGTAGTGCGCTGAATGCTTTATCATAATATGTAGCATTTGTTATGCGTTTCTTAGTAATCTGGTGCGTACTAGGTAGTAACCAATTGCCAACAACAGCCTGTATCGTATCCAGCCTAGAATTACACCCCAACACCGCAACTGTATCTCGGTCAAGTAATCCATGATTTCTAATCAGTTTCAGGCTTGCGTAAATTTCACTATCGTCGGTCACGATAACACCGCCATCTGCCCATACATTCAAATTCTTTAGTGGGTGTAACGAAAATGCGCCTGTTCTTCCCCATGTACCAGCAGTCTTCCCGTCGATAGCACCAAGAATTGCCTGGCATGCATCTTCAACCAAAGGAATTCGGTAACGATCCGCTATAGGTAGAATTCTACGTAGATCCGCCATATAACCGGTATAGTGAACTGGGAGAATTGCTTTAGTTCTCTCGGAAATGGCTTCTTCTATCTGCCCTGGGTCCATACAAAACGTATCATCACAATCAACAAAAACTGGTATCGCGCCAACTTCTGCGATCGCTCCAACAGTTGCGACAAATGTATTTGCTGCAGTAATTACTTCATCACCATAGCCCACACCTAGTACTTTAAGTGACAACTTAATAGCATCAGTACCAGAATTAACGCCTACTGCATAGCGTGAACCAATTAGTTCCGCAAATCTCTGCTCAAATTCGTTGAGCGGTTTACCTAGTGTAAAGTCGCCCGTCGCAACAAATTTTCTCAAATCTTGCCATAGGTCTTCAGTGTCTTGAAACTGCTGTTCTAAATAAGAATATCTAACCTTCATATCTATGTTAGCTGGAGTGTCTGCATACGTTTAATATTGTAATATTTCTCGTCTGTAAGAGAGTCAGGTAATTTTCCCATCTCAAATGCGTCTCGTAACTCAGTAATAGCAGCTTTTATGTCACATCTTGCTTCAAAGCCAAGGTCGGTTCTTATTTTTTTCGACGAAATGTGATATGAGCGATTATCGTCTGTCGGGGTATTTATCAGTTCAACATCATCACCTATGATCGATCTAACGGTTTCTGCAATTTCTTGTACTGATTGATTCTCGTATCCAACATTGTAAATTTTCCCTGCAACTTTTTGACTGTCTGCAAATAAAATAGTTGCATAACAATTGATCATATCGGCAATATGGATATTTGGGCGTAATTGGGTACCTCCAAATACAGTTATTCTCCTGTTATGGAATGCCAGGTTAGTCAAGATATTTACAACTACATCTAATCTCTGACGGGGCGAATATCCACAAACGGTAGCTGGCCTAATTATTACCGTAGTGAAGTCAGTTGATTCATACTCTAGTAGGATTTTTTCACATTCCGCCTTGTGTTTCGAATAGTCAGTAAGCGGTTCTAGGGACATATCCTCATGAACGTTAGTTTCTTCCTTAACCCCATATACACTTGAAGATGACGCATATATAAAGCGTTCGATTCCGCAATTGCGACTTTTGACTACGAGGGGTCGGAACGTATCCAGATTAATTGACTTACCCAAAGATGGATTCAACTCAAAACTTGGGTCATTAGATATACATGCCAAATGTATAACTGAATCGTGACCAGGTAATACTTTGCCTAATAACGCTTCATCACGCAGATCTCCTTTGACAATCCTAAGATTAGAATGTTTTGGCAACACATTTTCTCCGTATATCATCAAATCATAGACCGTTACATGACATCCAATACTTAACAGCTCTGGAACAAGTACCGCACCAACATATCCGGCACCCCCTGTAACGAAAACATTTTTACCATCCATATGCTTTCGATTTCCTTTTTTGTATCAGATCAGACAACTCATCTGGCATTACTTGGATGTTCCCAACTCTTTGCACTGCAACAGCTGATACACAACACCCCAAGGCAGCAGCTTCAACGAGTGACAATCCTTTCGTTATCCCAACCGCTACTGCTGCTAACATGGAGTCTCCAGCACCGGTAACATCAACAGGGGTAGTGGATAGTGATGGAAAATGTTGTCGGTGAATAAATTCACTAGAATTATCTTTTGAATAGACTATTAACCCTTCCGCACCTAATTTAACTATCAAATTCTTACAGTGAGTTTTTTCCATCAACAGATTGGCAATGTATTCAATACTGTCATCTTGATTGGATAGTGCAATTCTTGCTTCTCGCTCTGTTGGGCAAATCAAGAAAAAGTGATTAAATTTAGTCACGTTCCCAATTTGGCTACTGCATTGGAGATCACCCAGTAAAAGAATATTTTTGCGTTTAGCAACCTCCACTAACTCCTCTACTATAGTTGGCGTAATGACTCCATAAACGAAGTCAGAAACAATTATTGCGTCGGTACTTGCAGCCAACTCCCATATTTTCTCAACTAACTTCTGCTCGATTTCTTTAGAAATACTATGCTCTTTCAGTCTGCTAACTCTAAACAGCTTTTGGTTTTCTACCATGTACCTAATTTTTTTAGTTGTAGGCCTTGTAGAATCTTTAATTAGATGTGATGTGACGCCGGCTTCAACTAATTTCTCAATTACCATATCCGCTTCAAGATCTTCCCCAGTCACAGAAAGATATTTGCTATTCGCGCCTAAAGCAGCCGCGTGAGCAGAAACAATCGCCGCTCCTCCAATAAAGTCTCTCCTATCCAATTCTTTCACTACAACAACAGGGGCTTCGGCGCTCATTCCAACTGGATCACAAGCTATATACTGATCTACTATGGTGTCCCCTATGATTAGTAGATTTGGTGAATCTTCTTTTGTCAGTCGTGACGCAAGCTCATCGATTTCTATCCCTTTAGCCGTTAATGACTTCTCAAAAGAACGCCACTTTTCTAACTCGAGTTCGTCTTGTCTAGCATAGAATACATTTCCGGAAGCAAACTGTAGCTCCCCAGTTGCATAAACTATTTGACCATGGAATGAGCGTACACTAGCTATAGCCGTAGCAACTTCAGTAGCGCGGTCTCGCTCAAACTCTCGGCCGAGTACTAATACGCTTGGTTTCAATTTGTCGACTAAATTTACTAGATTACCGCTGTCTAAGATTACAACCTTATCGATAACTTCCAGTGCTGCTACAGCCTGTGCTCTTTCATCTTCTGAAAACCAATCACCGGTGTTGGAGCTCTCTAACTGCTTGTCACCTTCTAAAGCGACAATTATTTTCTCATTGTACAAACGTGCTGTTTGGAAATAGCGCAAATGGCCCGGGTGAATAACATTGAAGTGCCCAAAACACAAAGAATACTCCTTTAATTCAATCACCGTCTCCTTATTGAGAAGATTACTTAGCCGAACTATTTTATTTATCGCCATCTGTGTTCAAATCTCAAAGATCCAATTTTTCGTACTACAGGGTTGCGCTGATAGTTAACCAGCCAGTCATCCTTCTTGGACCAACAATGTTCAGGCATCGGATCTGACTGCACAGCAATTAAGGAATCAATCGCTCCTATGTCCCTGTGAATTCCGCGATTCTTCCAAGTCGCGATCCGCCCTAGATAGTTAGGAATGACTTCAGTACTAAAATCGACGACTTCAGGGCCAGCTGCCAGGGTATGAATTATTTCTGGCTCCAGAATATAAACCGCCGCGTTGGCTAAATTACTTTTAGGACGAACGGGTTTCTCGTAGAACGAGATTACTACACCGTTTTTATCCAACTCAACAATACCAGAAGCTTCTGGAAACTCCGTGTCAAAGGTCATCATAGTCATGACGGTATGAGCAGGTCGCTCTAACATGTGGTACCGAAGATAACCACCAAAGTCGCATTGACACCAATTGTCGCTGTGAATTAAAAGAGTCGTCGAATCTGAAAAATACTGCCAATTACTCTGAAGCGTTCCTCCAGTGCCGAGTAATTTCTTTTCATATACTTCATCTACCCAGCCTTGGAACGGCTTTCTACCAAGAAACTCCGTTACTAAGTTTGAATGATGATGTGTATTGATCAAAACTTTAGGCACATTTTGCCTGTGCAAAATACATAACCAATGTTCGAGCAAAGGTCTTCTCGCAACTGGCATCAAACATTTGGGTAAATCTTCTGTGTATGGCCTAAGTCTAGTACCCAAGCCAGCTGCTAATAATAAAGCTCGGATTTCTGTCAATCTTGGCTAACCGAACCCAAGTATTCTGAACCAATCCTCAGTTGCTTCACCGATAGATTTTGAAGTCCACACTGGGAGCATCCTTCCAATAGGTTAGGTCTTTAAGAAGCTCTCTCACACCTTCTTCTATAGAAACTAGCGGTTTCCAGCCGATTTCTTGGGTGATTCGAGAAATA
>DBZU01000007.1:10874-11368 GCA_002311285.1 Dehalococcoidia bacterium UBA1152
CCAGATGTCCTGGATCTAGGTCCATATACGTTAAAAAGCCTAAGAGAAATTGCCGGCAAGTTGTACAACTGCGACCAAAACAATACGAGCTCCTCTCCCATATATTTCATTAACGCATATGGATATTTTGGATCTATTTCTGCATTCTCTGGAGTTGGATAGATACGAGGTATACCGTAACAAGACGAGGATGCCACATAAACAAATCTCCCAACATTTGCTCTTCGACTTGCTTCCAACACATTAAAGGTCCCATCAACGTTCGATCGATAGTATTCGCCAGGATTTTTAATGGATGGTACGATATCCGCCAGAGCTGCTAAATGAAACACCCGATCGACATTTTCAAACTCGGTTGACCATCCTGTTCTGATACTTACATCACATTTAACAAATTTTATATCGTCGAATAGATAGGCTAGATTCTCCAACCGACCAGTACTTAGATTATCGAGTACGATCACTTCATCATCAAGCTCATACAACGCATCAAC
>DBZU01000016.1 GCA_002311285.1 Dehalococcoidia bacterium UBA1152
ATGTGGTATTCCAAAAAAAATGGCTCTGGAGCTTTTTAAGCCCTTTATATTTTCACAACTAGAGAGAAGGGGTTTTTCAACAACCATCAAGGCAGCGAAAAAAATGGTCGAGAAAGAGCATCCGGAAGTTTGGGATATTTTAGAATCTGTAATACGGGAACATCCTGTGCTATTAAACCGTGCGCCAACGCTGCACCGCTTAGGTATTCAGGCGTTTGAGCCTGTACTTATTGAGGGAAAGGCGATCCAGCTTCACCCATTGGTTTGTGCCGCATTTAATGCTGATTTTGATGGAGATCAGATGGCTGTGCACGTTCCACTTTCTCTCGAGTCTCAACTAGAAGCAAGAGTACTTATGATGTCTACAAATAATATTCTCAGTCCAGCAAATGGGAGACCAATTATTGTCCCTTCTCAGGACATAGTGCTGGGGTTGTATTATCTGAGTTTGTCGAGTACTGGGGAGATTGGAGAAGGGATGGCATTTTCAGATTTATCCGAAATTCGTCATGCACTTACGCAAAAGGCGGTTACGTTACATACGAGAATTAAGGCTCGCGTAAGTTGTTTTGACGAAAAGGGTGAGAAAGTATTGAAAATTACTGAGACAACACCAGGTAGGATGATATTGGGTGATATACTTCCCATTCATCCAAAGCTAGGTTTTGATAAAATTAATCGTGTCCTTAGTAAGAATGAAATTTCCGATATTATTGATGCTGTTTATCGATACTATGGTCAGAAAATAACAGTCCTTTTTGCTGACCGCTTAATGGAGCTAGGGTTTACATATGCTTGTAAGGCTGGAATTTCTTTTGGAAAAGATGATTTAGTGATTCCCGATTCGAAAAATGAATTGGTTGCAAAAACGAACGAACAAGTAAAAGCTTTTGAGCAGCAATATTTAGACGGGCTCATAACACAAGGTGAAAAATATAATAAAGTTGTTGATGCGTGGTCACATTGCAGCGATGAAGTTGCTCAAGAGATGATGAAAGTTATGCGACCTTCCAACGAAAAGAATTTAAAAAAGTCTATGAATTCAGTCTTTATGATGTCTGATTCCGGCGCAAGAGGATCAGCTGCACAGATTAAGCAGCTTGCGGGCATGCGTGGATTAATGGCTAAGCCCTCGGGTGAAATCATTGAGACTCCAATTATTTCGAACTTTAAGGAAGGCCTTTCGGTATTAGAATACTTTAACTCCACTCATGGAGCAAGGAAGGGACTAGCAGATACCGCACTAAAGACGGCAAATTCAGGATACTTAACGAGAAGATTGGTTGACGTTGCCCAAGATTGCATAGTGACCGAAGAAGACTGCAAAACTAGTGATGGTCTATTAGTCACCTCTCTTGTTGACAGCGGAAACCTTATAGAGCCTTTAACTGAAAGAATTATTGGCAGAACGGCTGCGAAGAATGTAATGAGCGCAGAAAAGAACAGCAAGATTATTGTTAAGTCTGGAGATTTAATTGAAGAGGATCATATTGAAAAAATTTTACAAGTTGGAGTTGAGGAAGCTACTGTGAGGTCTGTCTTGACATGTAAATCTAAGCGCGGGGTGTGTTCAACTTGTTATGGACGCGACTTGGCGCGTGGAACTCGTGTTAATGTGGGAGAGGCCGTTGGTATTATTGCTGCTCAGTCGATCGGAGAACCGGGGACTCAGCTAACTATGAGAACTTTTCATATAGGAGGAACGGCCCAAAGAGAAACTGTTAGGTCTAGCATAATAGCAACCACAAACGGCAAGATTAAAATAAAAAATAAAAACCTTATTACTGATAGTAATGGGATTCATATAGTTATGAATAGAAACTCGGCAATAATAATTGAAGTAGACGGTAGAGAAAAATTACATGAAAAGATCCCTTATGGCGCCAAGTTGTTAGTAAGGCAAGGATCCAGTGTTAAAAAAAATCAAAAGCTTGCCGAATGGGATCCTTATACTCTTCCCGTCATATCTTCTGCTGCAGGAACCGCAGATTTGGTTGATTTAGACGAGGGGGTTTCTCTCAAGGAGAAGTTTGATGAAGAAACTGGCATGTCCAACAAAGTAGTCATTGATTGGAAGCACACTACTAGGGGCAGCGATCTTAGGCCAAGAATAACTCTTCGTGACAAAGATCAGAAAGTGGTAAAATTGAAGAATGGTTTAGATGCTCGTTATTTTTTATCTGTTGATGCGATCTTAAGCGTCAATAGTGGTGATATTGTTCAAGCCGGTGATGTTTTGGCAAGAATTCCCACGGAATCAACAAAAACCAGAGATATAACGGGAGGCTTACCGAGGGTTGCGGAATTGTTTGAGGCCAGAACGCCTAAAGATTCTTCTGTGATATGTGAGTTTGCCGGTAAAGTAAAATTTGGTAGAGATTACAAACTTAAAAGGAGAGTTATTGTAGAGTCTGAGAAGGGGGAATCAAAGGAGTACTTATTACTTAAAGGTAAGTATCTTAGCGTCCAAGAGGGTGACCACGTCGAAGTTGGCGATGCTTTGATTGAAGGAAGCCCGGTTCCTCAGGATATCTTGAGAATCTTGGGCGTTGAAATTTTAGCCAATTATTTGATAAAAGAGGTGCAAGCAGTTTATCGTCTTCAGGGTGTGAAGATCAATGGAAAACATATTGAGGTCATTGTGAGGCAAATGATGCAAAAAGTTGAGATTACTTCTGCTGGAGACTCTCTGCTTCTTGCCGGAGAACAGATTGATAAAACTGAATTTGAGGATATTAATAAAAAATTAATATCCAAAAAGAAAAAAGCAGCAAAAGCTGTTCCCATCTTGTTAGGTATAACCAAAGCTGCTTTGCAGACATCGTCATTTATTTCTGCGGCATCTTTTCAAGAAACCACTAGGGTCCTAACAGAGGCGTCGGTAGCAGGAAAGGTCGATAACCTGGTTGGTTTGAAGGAGAATGTTATTGTGGGCAGACTTCTTCCCGCAGGCACTGGCGCCACAATAAGGCGATTACAAAAAACTGCAAATAGTCGCGATGCTAAAATTGTTGCGAAACAAAAAAAGAATATTCAGGGCAAACAGGAATCTGAAGCAAAAAAGACACCATCATTAACTGGCGATTTTGCTAAATAATTCCCGAAAATCCATTCTTCACTTGACTGCATTTGAGAGCACAATTAGTATGCGTTCACCTTGTTGTTTTGGGCTGGTGGTAGACTAGTTACGGTCTAGACGCGGTCCTTTGCCGTAGGTGATTGCTTTTAGTCCCTGACGCAGTCATTTTGGTTGAATTTAGTGTAGTAAATTTTGGATTTGTACATTATGGATGATAACAAGATTTGTATATTTGAACCGAGGATTGATGCCAACTATTAACCAATTGATACGTAAGTCTCGAAAGAGGCCATTTGTACGAGGTAAAGTTCCTGCTTTGGAACGATGTCCGCAAAAGCGGGGTGTGTGTACGCGCGTGTACACAACCACACCGAAAAAGCCAAACTCTGCTTTAAGAAAAGTAGCCCGAGTCAGACTGAGTAATAATTTTGAAGTTACTTGTTATATTCCAGGCGAAGGTCACAATCTGCAAGAGCACTCTGTAGTTATGATTAGAGGGGGAAGAGTCAAGGATTTGCCTGGGGTTAGATATCATGTTTTGCGTGGTGTGTTGGATACTGAAGGCGTCAAAGATCGGAAACAGAGACGATCAAAATATGGAGTTAAAAAACCAAAATAGGTGATTTATGTCTAGAAGACACAGCGCAAATAAACGTGATATTTTTCCGGATGCTAAATTTAGTGAGACCATTGTCACGAAATTTATAAATAACTTAATGAAAGCGGGTAAAAAAGCAACGGCTGAGAGAATAGTGTACGGAGCTTTTGAAAAGATTAAAGGTGGGAGCATCAGTCCCATTGATGTTTTTAATGAAGCACTCAATAATGTTAGACCCTCTATTGAGGTTCGATCCAGGAGGGTTGGGGGTGCAACATATCAAGTTCCAACTGAAGTTTCTGGAAGAAGGGCTGAAGCCTTGGCAATACGCTGGATAATATCTAGCGCCCGAGCTCGCTCTGAAAAGACAATGGTTGATCGTTTGGCGAAGGAACTTGAAGCAGCTTCCGGAAATAAGGGTAATGCCGTTAAAAAACGTGAAGATAGCCATAAAATGGCTGAAGCTAATAGGGCTTTTGCTCATTACCGTTGGTAGAAATATAAATCATGGCTAGAAAAACCCAAATAGAAAAATATAGAAACATTGGTATTATGGCACATATCGATGCTGGCAAAACTACGACGACAGAGAGAATTTTATATTATACTGGAAAATCGTACAAAATTGGAGAAGTCCATGATGGCGCTGCGGTGATGGATTGGATGGAGCAAGAACAAGAGAGAGGAATTACAATAACTTCAGCTGCTACTACTTGTTTTTGGAAAGAACATAGAATTAATATTATTGATACGCCAGGGCATATAGATTTCACTATTGAAGTAGAAAGATCTTTA
>DBZU01000069.1:0-976 GCA_002311285.1 Dehalococcoidia bacterium UBA1152
GACCCGAAACACGTAGGAGAAGAATATCTGCAACCTTCGAGTGAGAATCCAATTCCGGTAGGAAATATTCGTAATGTGAGTCTACCGACTAGCAACCATGCAGTATCAAAAAACGTTCAGTGTGAAGTTTTCGAAGATAAAGAGTGCGCTGAACTAAGGTGGGAACGGATCGATGGTCTGCTTACCGGAGCTATTACCAGTATTCAAGTTGCTCCGACGGACTCAGAAGTGATCTACGCAGGAATTGATTCAAACAGTATGAGCTTGTGGAGATCTCTAAACTCCGGAAAAAATTGGGAAAAAGTTTACCAGTCGGCTCACGCTTCTGACGTGGTAATCAGCCCCATTAATCCATCTACTATCCTATATAGTGAATTAGAAGAAGGTGTATACCGATCGACAGATGGTGGATCTAGTTGGAAATCTGCTATCGGTGACAGCGATCAGCCAGACTGGGTACGCAGTTCAGGTTTATACTTCAAAGCACTAACGTTTTCAATTCACTCACCCCANNCCAGGTGGCCTATGCTGTAGCTAGCGTTGAAAGGGGTACTAGTTTTGGTTCGGCAGAAGTGTTTGTTAGTGTTGATGGAGGCCAAAATTGGAATCATTCCGGAACATGCAAGAATTGCGGGAGCGTATATGCCGTTGTAGTAGCACCTGATAACTCCACCAATATATGGCTAGCAGCAGATTCAGGAGTTCATCTGAGCACTGATGGAGGGACCAATTGGAGCGGCAACTTGCTTACAAATCTCTCAAGTGCCGGTTCCGCTACCATGGGACTTTCTATTGACCCTACCAACTCAGAAGTGATTATAGCGGCGACGTCATCATCAGGTGTTTATCGCAGTGTGGATAAGGGACAAACCTGGAAGCAATCTAACACAGGGGTTGGGGAGCTACATACTCACCAAGTTGAATTTGCTCTTAGCGATCCTAATATCATTTGGCTTACTACTCACGACGGCGTTTA
>DBZU01000069.1:995-6195 GCA_002311285.1 Dehalococcoidia bacterium UBA1152
GGTCAGACATGGACTCGACGTGACAATGGATGGAAGTACACCTTCACGGACGCTCTTTCAATAGATCCTTACGATTCTGATGTGGTCTACGTAGGCACCGCGGTGGAACTACAATCCGCCCATTCAAATCACATAAACACGGGAATCCACGAAGGTGGTGGCTTGTACAAAACTGTTAATGGCGGGAAAGATTGGCTACAAATTGACCAGGATATGGAAGAATCCAATATAGTAGCTATGGCAACACATCCGTATCTGCCGTTCAGTTTATGGGTCGGTGATAAAGCCGGAAGGGGTGCGTTTGTTACACCAGACGCCGGAGAGACCTGGCTTCACGCTGCCTGGAGTGGCGCTCACTACCCTATGGTATTTGCATTTTCTCACTCATTTCCCTTGAAACATTATCTTTCAAGTGCAATGACTGGCGAAGAACTCACAGTGAGCAATGATGGAGGCCATAGCTGGAGATCCCTCTCCGATGGTCTCGGTACAGCGATCGACCAGAGTAGCAGAGCGAGCAGGCTTCCGAGCGAAACTGGGAACTATTTCCATGTTCACCTCCACGGGCTGGCAGTCTCTCCTTCAGATCCAGATATTCTTTACACCGGAACCATCTATGATCCTTCTTTAACAGAAGAGTACAGTATGATGGGAGCAGTAATTTTTACATCACGGGATGGAGGCAAAACCTGGAGAGAAAGTAGTAATGGTTTTCCAATAGATACCCCCACCTCACTTAACGCCTTCGTTATTCATCCCGCAGACCCAAACATAGCCTACGCAATGACATCATCTTACGAATCCGAAAGACCTATAGGTATCTTTAAGACGGAGGACGGCGGATCCAATTGGCGAGCAGTTAATAAAGGTCTCGATCTTAATACTAGAGACTTACAAATTGATCCTGTTTCTCCGGAAACCCTGTACGCTGCAACTGGGTCCGGAGTATATAAAACTATCGATGGCGCGACTTCCTGGACGCTTCTGTCGGATGGTTTGCCAACTTCAGGATCAGGTAGCGTTCAAGAAAAGCTTTTGCTTTCCACTATAGGGTCAAACGACCGCGGCGGTATTTGGGATCTAGCTATTAATCCTTTAAACCCTCTTCAAATTTATGCGGCGACCAACAAGGGTGTGTATAAAACCAAGGATGGAGGCGAATATTGGTACGCTGTAAACTTTGGGTTGCCTCTCTCTGGGGGAAATCCTTTCTGGCACGATCGAGTTCTTGAAATTGACGCTACAGGCAAAGTCCTGTATGTCTGTCTAGATCCCTCGCCGAATGGAGACCGTGTAACACACATATACCGAGCTGTGATGGAACCTTTGGTTCCCGTAAAGTACCAATTCGAGGTAAACGGCGAATTTCTGGAAATAGAGTCGAATTCACAGATATACAACACATATTTTGATCAAGACCAGCAAGAGTTGCATTTTACCGTGGCTGGGCCTAGCAACACCAAAGCTGAAACAATTTTAAATGTGCCAGTTTCTTTACTGGTTAAACCGTTTGTCGTGACCATGGATGGAAAACCCATTACGCCATCAAGTAACGGACAACAGATTTCTTTTGAATACCTTCATGCAGGCAGGATCGAGGTCATTGTGAAGGAAAATCGATAAAATAAGCATCAAAGACGTTGTAATCTCTAACTTCTATCAACATAATCCCTGCATTCATCATGCAGGATTTCTGATTTCACAGCAAGATAAATTTTACCGAAAAAATTCATAAATATACTAGTTTTTATACACATGACTCTCAAAATTGACGCAACCATAGATTAGTAAAAAAGTGGAATTTGACATAACAAGGCAAAATTTAGATCAAATAAGGCTAAAAATTTATATATATCACTACCTAAAGTAGGTATTTTTATAGTAACCTGACCAAATCAAGATTATGTTCTATAGGGAGTAACAATGGCATATACAGCATATAGCGTGAAATTAAAGAAAACTGTCGAGATCAAAAACCCTGAACTCGTCACAATGAAAAATGGTCGCAAGGCGATCAAAGGTGTCGCAGCTGAAGATCCTTCCCAGAAGGTTTATAGAATACTTAGTGCTGCAGATGCTGAAAAAGCATCCAGAGATCTAGGTTAGATTACGCTAGAAACTTTCGTAGGCAACCTAGTCAAATTAATTGCCTGCGAAAATTTCTACATCCCTCGAAAATAGAATCATACTTGTGTCTAGCAAGGCACAGGTTTCTTATTACTAACGTTTAAAAGTTAAGTTATGATAGCCGACCTTACAGGGAAGATAGCTATAGTTACCGGAGGAGCGCAAGGGATCGGAGCCGGAATATGCTCAGTGCTGGATGAACAAGGTGCAGTAGTAATTGTTGCCGATAAAGACGTTCTAGGAGCTAAAGGCACAGCTAAAAAACTATCGAACCCCCAATCAAGTCATATGCATGTAGATGTAACTAATGACGCATCCGTGCAGAACATGACTAATGCAGTAATCTCCAATCACGGTTCTATCGATATTCTTGTTAACAACGCAGGGATAATTGGATCTGATGGATGGTGGACCCGTGAGCATGGCAATGATGAAGATTGGCAATTAGCTTTCGAGGTAAACGTTCGTGGAGTAGTTAGATGCTCAGAAGCTGTGACCCCACACATGCTTAAGAGCAAATATGGCAAACAGGTCAATATCGCTTCAATAGCTGCAAGAAGAGGTGGTGGATTACCTTATTATTGTGTTACAAAGGCAGCTGTAGTCAACTGGACTCAATCTAAGGCTGCCGCCTTAGCCTCATCTGGGATTAATATAAATGCGATATGTCCAGGTTTAATATGGACACCAATGACGGAACGCATTGTAAAACACAGGTCTAACTTTAATCTCTCCACGTCAATGGGTGAATTCAAAGATAAGGATGAATTCGATCAATTAGTAAAAGGATGGGTCCCCATGGGACGGGAGCAAACGCCCCTTGATATTGGTAAACTCGCTGCATTTTTGGCATCCGATGACGCCAAAAATATAACGGGACAAGCGTTTAATGTTGATGGCGGAATTTATATGAACTAATTACAGTATCTGCTTAGGCAAGATATTTGTGGTGTAAAAGAGTTGTTTTAAGAAAAACCGAATTTTTAAAAGAATGTTATTTTGATTAAAGACTGGCTTTACGAATACCAGGGAGAAGCCCTTTTAAAGCCATTTCTCTAAAAGTAATTCTTGATAGTCCAAAGAACCTGATATAACCCCTTGGCCGACCTGTGGCTTCACAACGATTAACTATCCGGTTTGGATTTGCATTGACAGGTAATTTAGCTAATTCTTGTCTAGCTTCCATACGTTGTTCATGTGTTGCCTTAACATCTTTAGCTATAGCTAAAAGATTATTTCTTTTTTCAGCGTATTTTTGCACCGTTCTCTGACGCTTAAGATTTTTTTGCACGGACGATTTCTTTGCCAAATAATGCTTCTTATATTTTTATCTTCGGTTTTTTTTGATTAATTAACTACATCTTTTAATAGATTGTACATATATTATATTGTAGTTAAAAATATTTAAACAGACAAATCATTACAGTTTAATTATTTATATTACATCAGTTTAATGCAGACTAACTGTATAGTTATAATGTATGCTGAATACATCTCTGGAGGTTAACAATGACAACATACACATGTAGCACAACAGATTGCGATATGACAGTCACAGGCTTAACTTGCGGGCACTGCGGCTCAGAACTGGAACATGATGTTTTGCAAAAAGATGATGGTTCAACAGTAGGGGTCAGTAAATGCCCAAAAGGTTGCGGAAAAATTAAGTCTCCTATGTGCTGCGGCGCTGACATGGCAATCAGTTAGATATAAACTAATTTCCGTAACAATATGAAACTAAGTAACAAATGGAGTTTCACTAATGCCATTTAGACTAGGACCCACAGAATTAATAATAATTATGGTTATAGTTTTACTGATTTTTGGGGCAGGAAAAATGCCTCAAATTGGTGGAGCAATGGGTAAAGCTATTCGCAATTTTAAGTCTGGGATTACAGGACGTGATGATGAGTCTGATGATGAGTCTGATGATTTAAAACTTGAAGAAAATTCCGATAAATCAAAATCCAAAAAATAGATACCGGTCCCTCTAAATTTATTCCCATCATGACACTTGTTGATTTAGTGCACCAAATGCAATACTTCATGCACTTATTTGATAGGGTTTGCATTTCACAAATTAGGCATTTTTCGAATTAATTCTACTTAATATGGGCAGTGAAATTGTTCCCAGCACGTCCAGGATTGCAAGAGTAACCAGAATTCTAAATATAGTTTCAGGCATATCCTCAGTCCAGATACCGGCAAGTATAAGAAGTGCAACTGCACAAATAATTAAAGTGGTTGCTTTTTGACATATCCATAAGATTTTGCGCTTTGGCTGCACGATAAAGATCAGTAAAATATGATTGATTGCAAAAGCGATGATGCCATTGGTGAAAATCGATTTGCCGAAGATTTCGTTACCGAAATTCTGACCTCCCCATATAATCAATAAAATCAAAACAAAGAAGGATATTGATGTCAAAAACCCCAATATTGCGATCAATTTATATCGACTTTTCTCTAAATTAAATAAGCTTGGGAGTGAAATAATGCTAAGCCCCGCCAACACCCCGACAGTAGCTAAAATCTTTATTTGAACATCACCAAAATCGCCAATAAGAACTATCGTGATTCCTATCACCGCACTGGCCACAAGACAGGATACGAGAGTTATTAGCGCAATTCGAGTCGGCTTAATGTGTTTAAAGATAGACATTGAGACTAATAAACTGGCAGGTTATTTAAAACGGTTAGGATCAAACATCGTAGTATCCATATATTTTTGCTCGCCTAAAATCTCTTGCGCCGCAAGTAACCCCGTTCCCGGACCCGTTGCGATTCCCATCATTGCATTACCGGCGGCAATTATAAGATTTTCAAACCCTTTCGGGCGACCTAACAGAGGCAATCCATCAGGAGTTGTTGGCCTAAGTCCTGCCCATGTCTTAATAATTCGAAGTCTATCAAAGTTAATTGCTGGCAAAGCAGATTTAGCTGCCTGTAAAAGTGCATTAACACGCTTCTGGTTGATAGACAGATCGATTCCTGCTAATTCAAGCGTACCTCCAACTCGCAATATTTCACCCATTGGTGTGATTGCCGTCTTAGCCTCAGAAAGCATGATTGG
>DBZU01000059.1 GCA_002311285.1 Dehalococcoidia bacterium UBA1152
ATGACCCTTAATGAACACCCCAAACATTCCTCAAGAGAAGAACTTCAAGCAGCTTTGGAGAAGGTGACGGGTGGGGAGGGGAAGGTGATAAATGAAGCGAAGATTGCAGAGCAAAAAACAAAAGCTGGTACAAAAAATAAAATGAATGAAGAAGCTATCGAAGCCCGCCGGCAATCTGAGGCTGACAAGCAGTCCCGTACTGAGCTGCAACGCAGAGCAAAAGAAAAACAACAACACCAACAGCAGGAATTGGCGAAAGCAAAGAAGGCAAAAGAAATATATCGGAAACGCAAAGCAGCGGTTGCTAAAAAGAAAAAAGAGGCACAAGAGAGGAAGGAAACTGCTACGGCTAAGGCAAAAGCCGAAGAAGCCAAAGCCCTTAATGTTATAAATTCGAAATTAGCAAACGTATCTTCCACTTTAAAAACTTGCCTATCATCATATCCCGTACCAGAGGACCAACTGGCTGAGGAAATCACGGCTCTAAGCCAACGAATTTCTTGCTATGATACGGCACTTAAAGAGGTAGGTGTCCTCAAAACGCCTGTGAAACGTGTTCAAGAAAACATCTATAAGAAAATGAAGGTGATAAACGACAAGAGGAGGGGGCTCACAAAAATTCTTGCTCAGAAACAGGCAAAAGCTAGACAAATCGCCGCCGCGGCCGCAAAACGTAGGAAAGAGGTGACGCGTAAGAGAAAAGAACTTGTCCAGCGCAAAAACTGGCCGGAACTGGCCGGTACGAGCGAGTTGTTCAAGGGCGATGCTAGAGATTTTGTATTTATTGTGAACTTGTCTTCGGAAAACGTTGCTCTGGAGCTATCCGGCGATCCTACTTTCACTAAATCCCCCATTTCGATCTGTTATGTGGCTCCGACTAAAATTAATTTGGTTACCGATAAATTTTATGCGGAAGCTTTTGGATTGATAAAGGCAAAGGTCAATTCAAAAATAAGCCAGAAACAATGTGGAGATTTGGATTTTGAGACCAGTGAGATAATTGTGTTTAGGCGTGGCATCGTTAACAACGCAAATATTGAAACCCTCAGCAAGCTCATAAAGGCGCATAAAGATGGCATCACAAGCAATTTCTTTGTTGTGAAAGCCCCCCACAAGCGTGAAGAAAAACATGAAGCGATGGAAACTGGGTCAAAGAAAAGTAAGGTAGGGGAAATACAACAACAAATGACAAATCCGCAAAATCCATATAATGGACATTGGTATGGTATAATTGAATGTAAGGGTGATAACTTTAAAAGCATCCCAGCTTATTCGAAGGAAGTGTCTCTAGTAATTAATGGCAGCAAAGCCGAGCTTAGAAATTTTGGTGACTACACTCAGGGCGACCCCCTTTTACATAAAGGTTCGATCGAGATTGAGGGGGGGTTTTTTTTGAAGCCCGGAGATATTTCTTTTCCTGCGGGCCAATCCAATTCTCCAGGAAAAACTATAGATTGGGTTATGGGTGGGAAATGGGTTGAAAATTCCTTTCTCCTGACAGGTGACCGAGATGGAGTGAAATGCAAAGGAACTCTCAAACGTGGAAAATCAGAGCTAGTAGAAGAAGCGAGACTAGCATCTGGCGAGGAAAACAAACTACAACCAGATGAAGAAAAATCTATCTTTGGGAAACTTACTTCAGGTATATTCTCCGGATTTTCAGATATAGCTTCCCAAATTGGCAATATTGCTGAGCCAAAAGAAGAAGCTAGTACCACCACAAAACAAACGAAATTACTCCAGAAGTCGGGTCAATCTGACGTGGATGATACAAAAGATTCATCTGTGGATTATAAAGGTATTATGTCATCTATCGGAAACATAGCTACCGCCCTAAGTGCGGGTGGAGTTTGGGGAAATATCGTAAGAGAATATAAAATTGGTATAAGGGAATTATCTAAACAAGCTGGTATTGTGGGTGAAGTTATTGCTGATCTGGCCGAGGCCTTAGGCCTCAAACAGGAAGCGGCAGTAATGAGAGCGGAAGCAAAAAATATATCAGAAAAAGGCGACGCGTTAGGGGCAGACGATCTTAAAGCTTTCAGAACCCTTTCTAAATCAACTATCATCCTTGTCAATGAGAGGTTATTGGCAGGTGTAATACTTGATGCTAAGCAAAAGGCAAAAATGGCTGAGGCTGCCACCAAGTATTTGCCTGCACTAATTAATGGTAGTCAAGTAGCCATTCGACTAGGGTTCGTTCTCTCTAAGGTGGAGCAGGCTGGCACTCCCAATGTCATAGAAGGTGTAGCAATCGCTTCAGTAGTTGTAGATATGCCTTTGGTAATTCCTAAAGCCATTAAGTTTATGACCAATTCTATGGAAGCTGGCCAAAAACTTATGGTTATCATGGAGGAAAAAGGTGTTGCCGTGCCAGATACTAGTGGCTTAGACGATGCTATGGAGAAGATGATATAAAAAAATTAGGTTTACTAAATTATAATGAACTGAAAGTTAGACAAGATAATAGAGAGACGCCGGTCATGCAGCTTCCGCCCAAAAAGCCAAAC
>DBZU01000067.1 GCA_002311285.1 Dehalococcoidia bacterium UBA1152
GCTTTACTAGTAACGTCAACTTAGTTACTTCCTGTTGCAACTCACCTACCTGCTCATGCAGGGAGGTAAGCTCACCCACGTAGGTGGTGGTATGGTTCTGTTGTATATTCATTTATTAATCTTCCCTTACGCCAACCCCGTAATCAATAACTACAGGAAACCGTGGTACGCCGTCATTGCTTAATTCGAAAAATCTACAGGTGGCCCAATTTGGCTTTTGTTTTGCTTCAAGCAATGCTTTTAATTGTGCCTGAGATCCTCGAACTCCACTACTAAATGTTCGACCGTCTGGTAATTCGAGAGTAAACTTTTTAGCATAGCCTGTCCATGCACCTTGCCCTTCCTCAACTCCTACTACATCAAACTCGTCAGTAATGAATTCTTTTCTTTTAAGCAGGCCTTTACTTCGTTTACATTCATACTTGTTGTTCTGCCTAACCATTTGACCTTCAAACCCTGCTTGTGTATATGTGCCATACATTTTATCAATCTTAGCAGTATTATCACATTTAGTAGTTTTTACTAGGACAATCTTATTTCCTGCAACATTATCTGCAAGCCATTGTGATCGGTCAGTAAACACCATGTCTTCGTCACTATGGTCAAACATATCATAGATATGATACTCAACCAGTTCAGCACTTTCAGCAATCTCTTCTGGACGACATTTTACTTTTCTAACCAGACTAATAATCTTTTGGAAGTCTGCCTTAAGTTCATGATTGTAAAGTTCGCCATCCAACACAACATTTGGATTGGCTTTGATTATGTGCTTTACACTTCCCCATATATGGGGGCAACTATTGATAGGCTTGCCGCCGCGAGTATGCATACCGTTCTTGTCAATAACACAACGAATGCCATCCAGTTTGGGTTGAGTGTATCCACTTTCAACTGGAGTCTTTGTGAAGTCGTGTGCTAACATAGGCTTGAACAACTCGTAACTATCAACATCTTTTTCGTTCGCAAAATACTCCTTGTCTGCTTTCTTTGTCCATTGCGCCTGCGCTTCAAACTTTGCTTGGCCTTTAACAGTTGTTGCATTCGCACGACCTACGTTTTTGGCCTTACTCATATTCCAAACACTAGTGATTTTTTCACCGTCAACTAACCCACTTACACTACGAATGCCGGCTACATCCTCACTATCATATCCGACTTCTACAGTCCAGATGCGGATTTTGCCTTTACTATCTCGTTTATATAACGATTTTAAACTTACAATATTTTTCATGTTATCCATTATTAAAATTCCAATTTGTCGGCGATTGTCTTCTTTATTAAACTCTCTGCCATACCAGTATGTTTACACTTCCGGCGGTAAACAAAACCTGGGCAATTACAAGTTAAATTATCACCAGTCCTCTTTACAGTATACATAAGACCCGGCACTGATCCTGATTCATATGTTGCTAACAGCCTAGGCGGAACTACTTTAATCTGGGTAGTCGCAACACGATCCATCATTTCTTTGCTGATGGCCTGATAATGATCAATTACTTTTTGTACTGAAGGATCCATAAAGTTTATTCTTGTCCAATAGTTGAAAGTCACGCAATACGCGGATTACTGATAATGCAACACCTAAATCGTTGCAATTATTTTCTTTTGCAGATGTTACTACATCGACACATTTATTTAATGCATCTACATTCATTATCAAAGAACGATCAACGAAGTCTTCGTCTTCACCACCTCGCCTAAGATATTCCATACCACCATCTACAAAGATAGCACCACATCTACATCTTACATAATCATGTACATGTTTAGAAACAATAATGTCTCCACACTTCATACACTGTGCTTCATTTTGTATGATTGTTTTATTCATTAATAATCTCTCCCAAAGACACGTCTTCTTCTGGAATCCAATACTCCCAAGTAGGATGCTCAACATCACGAACCTGAACCATTCTAAGATGGGCATTCTTCGCTATTGTAATACCTTTCCTTGAGAGTACGTCGTTTTTTGCAATAGGTAAATCAACAAGTGAATACAGACCACCCGGGCGGCCATACTCATCAACTGGGAATTCCTTTTTATAATAGCAACGGTAATTTGTCATTTTCCTTTTTCCTGTTTTGAATCCACGATAATCTGTACGTTCGTCGCTCATACTGCCACCTTTCTCTTGATTCGAAAAATTAAACTTTTTCCACGTATTACAACTTCATCATATTCTTTATCAATATTGTTAAGCATTTCTTTATATTGTGGAGTTATTCGTTCTCTAATAGTTATTGGTCCTACCTTTACTGCCAAAAACTTTTGTCTGATATTTAGATGTGCTTTGCACATCGGAAATATTCCTTGCACCTTAGACAATAATGCTTCACCTTCTGAAATTTCCTCATCATTGTATAAAGGTTTATTTTCCTTACTTTTTTCTTTTTCATCTTCAAAGGCAACCCAGGCTGGCTGTGCTGTTTTGCTGTCATCATCGTCAACGTTATGAACTTTGATATTACCCATTAAAAGTCTCCTTTGTCGACTTGGAATACACGGAGTCCATTGTCTCTCCACATTTTCACAACTCTGTCTCTGTCATCAAATGCTATCGTAGGATTGTAACCAAACTGCTTCATATCCTCGAGCATCTGCTCTTTAACCTCATGGTCGGGTTTGTACTGCTCCTCAACGGCACGAAAAAATGCGGCGTCATATTCTACGCCAGCTTTCTTCAATTGCGTGAGCGTCAACAATTTGTCCTTCACAAGGCGGCCAGTAGCAATAATAATACTGTGCCCCGCCTCTTTCAGCAGTTTAGCCATCATTACAACATCCTCATTGGGGGTGTCATTAACCATCTCCCTACGGAATGCTTTCCAATCTCGCGGTTTATTTTCGACGAGATGGCGCCGATGCTCTATATCCATCAGCGTCCCATCCACATCAAATATGACATCCATTACACAACCTTTTCGTAGGGTTTATTCCAGTTTCCTACTTCGAGGTTGAAGTAAAAAGCGGTATCAAAATGATCGTACTGTGCATCACTTTTATCATACCACTCGCGGCCGTTGTCTGCATTACCAGGCGCCTTCTTAATAACGTTGATAATGTCTTCAAACAAGGGACGGTGATCACCGTAGTTGCCCAGGTGGTACTGATTGATCTGAGCATAGCCGTGATTATCGCCTCCTGACAAGTCGCGGGTGATATCGGAAAAATCCACGTTGCCTTTCTTGAGTGTGACTCTTACTGCTATGCCACCAGATTCCTTTTTTACTCCAAATTTCAAATCGGGTCCAAATTCCTCTTTAAGAGTGTTTCGGATTTCCTTTACTTCGTCTGTTCGTATATAAGCCATCTTTATCTCCGTGAGTGACGATCAGTTTCAACTACACATCTTGGGGTGCCATAACGGCCGTCCATATTCCAACGGTGTGTAAGGTTACCCTCAATCCCATACCGCTCAACGGTAAGGGGGGTATCAAATCCACCCTTGATTAAATTAAACTCTGCTACCGCGTCCATAAGGGTAGCAGTACTGGCGGATATAAAAGTCCGAGCACCACCTAGTGTGGGTTCACGATATAAAATCTTAAAACAGCCTTCGTCTAGCATTTAGGTATATTTCCCGTTTCCCTCATTCTATGTATACATTATACTATGAATTGGTATATTGTCAACC
>DBZU01000042.1:0-742 GCA_002311285.1 Dehalococcoidia bacterium UBA1152
CCTTTATCGCCTACATGTTCATCTGCTTTGTCCAATCCGATAACCATATCGGATTTAGGATCGAAAAAATCTTTTACATCGAAAGTAGGTTCTAGTTTAAGGGCAAAAAAAACTGACACTGCTGTGATCAAAGCAGTGATTATTAGTACTGCTGGAGAATAGGATGTTGCTGTTGTAACGATCTTTTCAACAGATGCCATAAGTCCGTGACTAGTAGGGCTTAAAGATGGCTTTTCAGACACTAGTTGTCTTTTGGCCTGGGTTTTATTTTTACTCAGGGCCAGATAGGCAACAGGGATACCAATAAATATCAAGCCGGCAACAAGAAGGGCGATAACTCCATATAGTGTGTTTACAGCCAACATGATAATTACAGCACCTCCACATGCAGATGCCACTCCAATCGAACCAAGTATACGGTTTGAAGTATGTAGTTTCCCTTTAAACTGTTTGCCTGAAATTTGCATTAGCTCATCTATACGCATTGTCGCTATCGGTGCAACGATTCCTAAGATTACAAATGACGAGAGAACTGCTATGGCTGCTGCGATGCCGAAGTGAATTACTGCCTCGATATTTGAAGATAGATTTGATAGAAAAGCAATGCTGTCGCTTGCCATAGCGAGAAGTAAAGCAGCCAGCACTCCTGCTAGACCAATTCTCAGTCCCTCTCTCGGGGAGTACCCTTCTTCTATTTCCTCTTTGTATCGACGCACAGAATGCACTACAAAATCAACACCAA
>DBZU01000042.1:886-3427 GCA_002311285.1 Dehalococcoidia bacterium UBA1152
CCCAGTACGATCTTAAGCTTAGCCCCACTACTAATACCGCGCCTATAATTGTGAAAGTTATAAATGCACCAGAAGTTTGACCTTCATCGTTTGATTCCAAATTTGCGTCAATCGCAACACCCCAAGCCTCATAATATTCGGACTTACCTTTCATTATGGAACTTATCTTTCGATTTAGGTGTTCTTTGTTGATCACATCAGGCCCTCCGCCAATACCAATTTCCAATCCTGCTCCACCCAACTTGCTGTTATCAGCAAGTGCAGAAAAATCCATTGCAGGCGATGTCCACCAATTAATTTTCTGTCCTAAAACAATTCTTTTTTCGTATCTTGCATGCTGTGAGAGAAAATCAATTATGTTAGATGTGTTTTCATTAGCAAGTAATTCATGAATAGCAAACTTAATCTGTTCTTCAGATGCGGTATCCAAAGTAGTACCCATAACAGACAGGGCTGCCTCAATAGGTTCCAATATCGATGCTATTCCCGTTATTTCAACACCGATATCTGGATTAAAGTATGTGAAGAGGTAAGGTTGTTTTTCTAAAGTTCCGGCAGCCAATTCTCCCTTAGAATCTAGTAACAGAAGTTTATCTCTGTTTTCTTTGAATTCAAGGAGCACATCAGGCGTAAGAACATCACCATTTCTAGCCTCTAGCATGAAATACGCAAAGTGAACAGGGGTAGGAAACTTAGTGTCAATGTCTGCTTGAAGATCGTACACCTCTCCAGGAGGATTTGGTGAGGCCTGTCCAGAGGGAGACATCTGCAATAATGGGTACAATAGAAGTACGGTTACTATTAATGAGATTATGATGACAGACGTCGATCTTTCGGCTAGGAAAGATACTATCTTTGTCCTCCAAACTCCCTCAGTTACCGTACCGTTAGTCAAATTTTCCCCGGGCTGTTAGCCTTCAAAATTTTGTATTTAAAAATGGGTGGTGGGCCAGCGCGGACTTGAACCACGGACCTCGGTCTTATCAGGACTTAGGTCTACGTCCCTGTCAACTGGTTCAAAATTACCTCTGAATATTACAATCTAACATCGGTTATTGACAAAAAATGTTAGTAATTTTGTTAGATAAAGAAAGATACCCTCCGGTTGTAGGTTCTGACATATGGTTATATCTTAAAAAGGCACTTCTAATCAAAGTAAATTTCTAAAGAAATGAGGTAACTATGGCTACAACAAAAGTAAAGTACCCTGCTGACTTATCGCTAGCATATCCTGAAAAAAGTTCTAGAGTCTTAGCCCTATTAGGAGTTTTATTCCTATTCAAGACTATTTTGTTGATTCCACATCTAATTATACTGTGGGCGTTAAGCTTCATTCAGGCTATCGCAGTTTACATTGGCTACTGGGCAGTTCTAATAACAGGAAAGTATCCACGGGGCCTGTTTGATTTTGTAGTAGGCGTGGAAAGATGGAATTTCCGAGCCACAGCCTGGTTGATTGGTTGTGTCGATTCCTATCCGCCATTTAGACTTCGAGCCTAACAATACAAAGTAAATATTTCAATAAACGGGTCACTTAAGTTCTTAATTCATCAATTGGTAAGTCATGTAACCTGCCATTGAAATCATAACTATATTTTCCAGAAGAGTTATATTTGAAATCGGAAGATTAATTGAAGAACCCAAGCAAGCACACTGTATTTCTTGCTTATTCTTTAGAACGTTTATAACTCCAATAGATTGCGAAATCATAAAAATTAAAGTGATTATATTAGATGCAATCAGCAGTGTTTGTGTTAAAAATGCGACTCCTAATAACAACTCCAGAAATGGGTATGACACAGCAAATCCAGGTATCTTTTTTGCAAAAATATCATATCTTGAAAAAGTCATACTAAACCCTTTTACGTTAAGTAACTTTAAAAACGAAAATACTATAAAAAATATTCCCATGTAAGTTGTGAACCAATTATTTAAATCAAATGTGCCATAGGCGGTTTGTAGGGACAAAGACGAAATTATAACGACCAACAATGCAAGTAATATGGGCTTTCTTGATTCTAGACGACTGATGATTTTTGATAATAAGCTTGGCTGATCTTTTATAACACTGTAATTACCTAAACCTGAAAGAATAGAATCTATTTGTTCCGAGCTAAAACGTTGATTTGACGTAATAGTCAATTCATTAGTTTCTAATAAAACTGTTGCAGTGTTGATATTTGGATGACTACTTAATCCTTCCTGGATTTTGTTAGCACATCCTTCGCAAGTCATTCCGTCTACTATAAATACTGCCCTGTCAGTAGCCAAATTACAATCCTTTACATACTAACCCATATTTTGACAACTTAGATAAAAAGTTTACCTTCTAACAAGAGTTGTTGACAAAAAAGCTAGTAATTTTGTTAGATGGAGATTCGAGTCCTCCTGTTGGCTCCACGTATAGGCTAAGGCACGAAGACTACTACTGTTGCGATAGGGTTATTGTCTGAGTCATATTCTAAATCTACGACTCCGATCCATAATCTCCCTAATTTCTTTGCAGCTGGTCCCCCGCCTGCTTCCAAAGTCAAATCTGTT
>DBZU01000022.1:0-1121 GCA_002311285.1 Dehalococcoidia bacterium UBA1152
GGACAACTGGGTTGAAAATCACCGCTAGTTTCGTCGCGTTGGATTGTTTTAATGCAAACGATACGAGTGGCTGAACCAGTGGGTTTACTTGACCTACCTTTCCTTCTATTCGCCGGAGTTGTGGGTCAGTCCGGTCACGACATCGACACCAATATGGGCCCTTACCCCCGGTCACGATGTTTGGTCTTGTTCTTGGTGAAAGGCGCCGACGTCGACGATAGTGTCTTCTCGCATGAACAGCACCTGCTCGGCCAGACTGGCGTGGATTTCCTTGAAGATCCGTTGGGTCAGGAGGTGATCCGTTAAATAAGAATTTTCACAATGACATTTAGTGATTTTGTTTTAGACATTGGTCTATATAAAAAAATCGCACTTACTTATATATAAAAAAAATAATTTAATTTCATACGCTTACATTACCCATTGTGTGTCTGCCACTACCCTAAAGTGATTTTTCTCATTTGACACGGGACACAATATTCCTTTAACTTGAATTCATAAAGCAAAAGGCAGTTCCGCATAGCAAAACATAAATGGTTACTCTCACTGACCAATGAATATGAATAACTGCCTATTATCTCGCAACTCCCTTACACGTCAGTGCCATCGGTTAGGGAAATAACATGAAACTACACTGCAGCATAGCTTAGTTGGCTAGGACACTGATTCAAGCTGTTATAAAGCTGCATGCTGTAGACCAAATAAGGTTAAAAATAGAAGCAAAAATGCTATTACTGAAAGCTATTAAACCATAATTATTGGAGTGACTGGTCGGGCATTTCTTTCTCGGGAAAAAAGGACAAAAAATGAGAGCAATAAAAAGACTGTTAGACCGAATTAATCTAACATTGACTACATTGGGCGGGCTAGCCATCACACTTATGATGGTGCACATAACACTTGACGTTTTAATGAGATTTATTTTTAACAAGCCACTACCAGGAACTATAACCATAGTATCCCAATATTATATGCTTATTGCGGTATTTCTTCCGCTTGCTTACGCTGAACAAACAAAATCCCATATATCTGTAGAACTATTCACTGATCGTATGCCAATTCGAATACAACAACATCTAGCAGGGTGGATTTACTTAGCCTCTTCTATTATGTGTTTTATA
>DBZU01000022.1:1154-6590 GCA_002311285.1 Dehalococcoidia bacterium UBA1152
ATAGTCACAGCCAGAACATGGGGGGAAGCTTTGGGAAGAATGGCATCCTCAACGTCAGTTATGCAGGGAGATTTTAATATTATAGTTTGGCCGACTTATTTCTTGCTGCCGATTGGCTTCTTTTTGTTTGGAATAACGCTTACATATAAATTTCTGCATTATATAATTAATAACTTTAAAGATAATACAATGGAGGCGTTTGATGACTGAAGTTCAAGTAGGTGTTGCGGGAATAGGAGTGCTGATGTTTCTTATTGCCCTGCGCGTACCAATTGGTATTGCTCTTATAGGCGTATCTTTTGTCGGTATCTGGCTTATTATGGGTTGGAATATAGCTTGGTCTACCTTAAGTAATATTCCTTATAATTTTGCTTCAAGTTGGACATTAAGTTCAATACCAATGTTTTTGCTGTTAGGGTTTGTTTGTTATCATACGCAACTCACACAAGGGATGTTTAGAGCTGCAAGAATGTGGCTATCATCTTTACCTGGCGGGCTAGCTATTGCTTCTGTTTTTGGCTCCGCAGGATTTGCAGCTGTCTCAGGCTCGTCAGTAGCTTGCTCGGCTGCTATGGGCAGAATAGCTATTCCAGAAATGATTAAGTACAAATATAACCCTGAGTTAGCCACAGGAACGGTAGCCGTTGCGGGGACGATTGGTGCCCTTATTCCCCCATCAATTATCATGATCCTATATGGCATCATCGCTCAAGTGCCGATTTCGAACCTATTCCTTGGAGGCATCACTGCAGGACTTTTAACTATGATTGGCTATATAGCAGTCATAGTTATTCGAGTAAAAATCAATCCTGAACTCGCACCTGATACAAATGAAAAAATATCAACGTCGGAAAAAATTCTTGCTCTCAAAGACACATGGCCAATTTTTGTTATTATGCTTGGAATATTTGGAGGGCTCTTTAGCGGAGTATTTACGCCTACAGAGGCAGGAGCCGTTGGTACTTTCCTTGCATGCATTGTAGCGTTGATAAAAAAAACAATGACTTGGAAGAACTTTCAAATAGCAATTCTTGAAACATTAGTAACGACATGTGCGCTCTTAATTATAGCGGTTGGCGCCAGCTTACTAACTAGGTTTCTTGCGCTAACTGGTGCTGGAAATTACATTTCCGATTTAGTTATCGGGACTGATGCTACGCCAATTATTATAATATTGGGTATCGTGTTGATTTACCTATTGTTGGGCATGTTTCTAGAGCCTATCGGCGCTATGCTTTTGACGCTCCCTATTGTACTACCTATTATAGGCGCAACTGACTATAGTCTTATCTGGTTTGGTGTATTATTAACTAAACTTCTTGAGATAGGCATGATAACTCCACCCATTGGAATGAATGTATTCGTTATCAAAGGTGTAGTGAATAACCTAGTTACAACAACACAAATATTCAAAGGCATTATGTGGTTTTTACTGATGGATTTAGCTCTTGTGGCACTCTTTATCGCATATCCTCAAATATTAACTATATTGCCTAGTATGGCTTCTTAAGGTTATTTCTTAGCAAGGCATATATTAAAAATGAAAAGAGGAGAGATGTTATGGAAGATGTAAAAACCAATAACCACCTTATTATCAACAGTGGTTTTATTAATGGAAAATGGGTTAACTCTAGCAATGGAAAAACATTTTCTATTAAAAACCCTGCAACTGGAGAAGTGATAGCCGAAGTCCCAGATATGGGAAAAACTGATACAGAAAAAGCAATTAAAGCTGCACATCAAGCTCTGAAAGAATGGAAAAAGCTAACAGGGAAAGAAAGATGTCAGATGTTAAAAAAGTGGCATAAAGAAGTTATTGAAAATATTGATGAGCTAGCATTATTGCTTACCATGGAACAAGGTAAATCAATACAAGAATCAAAAGCAGAAGTGTTGTCTTCAGCAGCTTTTATTGATTGGTTTTCTGCTGAAGCGATGCGTATTGTCGGGGATGTCCTCCCTGAAAGTGCTTCAGGAAGATTAGAATATGTAAGAAAGGAACCGGTTGGTGTAGTTGCTGCGATTACACCTTGGAATTTCCCATCTTCAATGATTGCAAGGAAAGTTGCTCCTGCATTAGCAGCCGGTTGCACTGTGGTAGTAAAACCAGCCGAGGATACACCATTATCTGCTTTAGCTCTAGTTTTTTTAGCTGAAAAAGCCGGGATCCCACCGGGTGTTATTAATATTGTAACAGCAAGTCATGGTGGCGAGGTTGGTGAGGAGTTATGTAGAAATCCTATAGTTAAGAAACTTTCGTTTACTGGCTCCACCGCAGTTGGGAAGCTTTTAATGTCTCAGTGTTCTGATACGCTCAAAAAGCTTAGTTTAGAATTAGGTGGTAATGCTCCTTTCATTGTTTTTGATGATGCGGACATAGATGCAGCGGTAGCTGGCGTTATGGCTATTAAGTTTTATAATAATGGCCAAACATGCATATGTGCCAATCGCATTATTATTCACGAAAAAATTCATGATTTATTTATTAGTAAATTGAGCAACGCAATTGAAAATATGGTGATTGGGGACGGTCGTGATAAAAAAGTGACTCATGGCCCATTAATTAATAAATCAGCAATAGATAAAATCTCTAATATTGTAACAGAAGCGAAAGCTAGTGGCGCTAAAGTTGTGACAGGTGGTAAAGCGGCACCAGAGATAGGTGGGAACTTTTACTTGCCAACTTTATTGACCAATTTGTCAAGCGATATGAATATATTTAACTGCGAAATCTTTGGCCCAATTGCAGCTATATATACATTTAAAGATGATGAGAATGCAGTTCAGTTGGCTAACTCTACGCCATATGGGCTTTCAGCCTATCTATATACTAATGATTACAGGAGGATACTCAGCGTAACTAAAGAACTTGAGTATGGCATGGTAGGCGTAAATACACCAAAATTTGTCTCCGAAACAGTACCTTTTGGAGGAGTGAAGGAGTCAGGAATAGGAAGAGAAGGATCACATTATGGAATTGAAGAGTTTCTTGAAATGCACTATGTATGCATAGCAACTAACTAAGAAAAATATAATAAAAATTGGAGATAATTACTATGAGCATATCTAAAAATAACCACGCACTATATACTCGCCATGAGTTTAAAGAGTTTGGTGGAGAATTCTCAGCTACTACCTACCAAATACCCAAGCTTAAAAAAGGTGAAGTTTTAATAAAAGTAAATTTCTGTGGAGTATGTCATAGTGATGTGCATATCCATGAAGGTTATTATGGGCTTGGGGGCGAAAAGAAACTTTCACTTTTAGAAAGAGGGATTAAACCTCCTGTTACTTTAGGCCATGAAGTTGTAGGTACAGTTGTTGATGTGGGTAACGAAGAAGACAGCAACCTTATAGATAAACAATTTCTTGTTTACCCATGGATTGGTTGTGGTAAATGTGTAGACTGTCTTAATGACAAAGAGAATTTATGTGTCACCCCTGCTTCTATTGGAATTTTCAAGCCAGGAGGCTATGCAGAAAATTTAATAATACCAAGCAGTCGGTACCTCATAGATATTGAAGGGCTAGATGCTGCTCATGCTTCAATGCTAGCTTGTTCGGGCCTAACTACTTATTCTGCTATCAATAAAATAATGCCAGTTAGCAATGGAGATAGTGTTGTTGTTATTGGTTGCGGTGGTTTAGGACAACTGGCTATAAGAATTCTTTCGTCAATGGGTGTTGAAAACATAAAAGCTGTTGATATTTCAGAGGATAAAAGAGAACTTGCTGCCCTGTCAGGTGCCAGCGAAACTTTTGATTCCGCTGATAGTGAAGCGGTAGAAAAAATCTTATTTGCTTCTGATAATCGGTGTGCAGCCGTTCTGGATTTTGTTGGTAATGATCAGACAGTATCTCTAGGGTTGAATGTTTTAAAGAAAGGGGGAGAGCTAGTTATTGTTGGCCTGCATGGCGGCGAATTAAAATATCCAATACCTGTGATCATTACAAAAGCTATTTCAATTACAGGTTCTTATACTGGTAGTTTAGGTGAGCTAAATGAGCTAGTCACTTTTGCAAAGAAAGTTGATTTTTTTAACATTCCTGTAGAGATGCGTAACCTTGACGAAGCAGAACGTTCTATTTTTGATCTTGCACAAGGAAATGTAAAAGGAAGAATTATCTTAGAAAACAATTAATATTATTCGAATTGAAATTAATGAATATTTATTTTCAGATGGTTCTAGACATACCTTGCTGGTACGTATTGGTCCACAAGGTAAATATAGAAAGTAGCAAGTGCATTTTAATCCATACAGCTATACAACATGCAGGGTGAAAAATATGAATAACAAGCGTTTGTTTTACACATGCTCTTTAGTGCTCGCCACTTCAGGACTTACACTAAGTCCTTTATCTGCTGAGGCTACTGAGCTAAGATATGCTGTAGGTTTTCCGGCAGGCGTACCATTAGATGCTGCTAAACAGTATTCAAGCGCTGTGTCTGAGTTAACTGACGACCAATATTCAGTTCGCATTTTCGAGCTCTCATTGCTTAATCATAGTGAAATGTCATCTGGTATTGGTGATGGAATGGCAGATATTGGTTATTTGCTTACGGCATATTCTCCATCAGATTACCCTTTTTCTAATCTAGCGGCTGACATGTCAATGAAGTTAGCATTGGATGATCGGGCTGAAGGTAAAGAGGGTTATGCCTATTCGGGTGCTATGCTTGAGTATATTTTGCTGAATTGCCCTGAATGTTTAGATGAGTTTAAAGCCAACAACCAAGTCTATACTGGAGTTGTGTCCACTCCTACTTACGGTATGTTCTGTAATGACCCAGTCACCACAACTTCTGATATAGAAGGTAAACGGATTCGAATCTCAGGCGCCCCCTGGGCTAGGTGGGTTAGAAATTTTGGCGCATCTCCAGTATCTTTACCTATTGGTGAGTCATACGAAGCATTAAGCCAAGGTGTCATTGATTGCACATTTTTCTCTGCGCCGGAGTTAACTAACTTCAACCTTATTGAAGTGGTCAAAAATATCAATATGGACCTACCAGGAGGGCTATTTGCTGCAGGAGGAGCAACGACGCTAAATCGAGATCGGTGGAATAGCTTTGATGCAGACACTAAGCATGCCATGTTGAAAGCAGGATCTGTGATGTCTGCATATGTTACCTATCTTTACCAGGAACAGGCAAATCAAGACCTTAGTGCTGCCGAAGAGCGAGGAATAAATATTATTTCAGCAGATAATGCTCTCATTGAAGACTCTAAAGAATTTATACTGAGTGATTTAGAAATTGTTCCTTCGTATTATTCTAATGAATATGGGATTGATCTAGAGCGCGCAGAAGAGCTGGCGGGCGTCATGTCTGATCTCATCGATAAATGGCAAGTAATTGTCTCGGATATTGATGACCCTGATCAATTAGCAGAAATTTACTGGGATGAGATTTACTCAAAGATTGATCATACTGAT
>DBZU01000022.1:6677-7013 GCA_002311285.1 Dehalococcoidia bacterium UBA1152
TGATGACTTTTTAGTTAGGGGCATTTAAATATGTCCCTCAGTTAGCTAACGAACCCCACATCTTGTGGGGTTTTGTCGTTTAAGGGGCTTATTTCTGAGGCATCATCTATGTAAACGGTAAGCGCGCCACTAAACTTACAATTGCGTAGAGGCACATACCCGGCACGGCGGGGGCATAGTCGAACAGCACGGCCTGTTGACCAGGCGGCCCACCTCGCTGCACCCACATGTAAGCGTTAGCACTGGCCTTGCGGCGCTCTTCCTGATTAACCTGCAGGGTAGTCTCATCCATGTGGATAAGCGGCAGTAAGTGCCAAGCTCTGTTTCTGACATCGT
>DBZU01000022.1:7205-7879 GCA_002311285.1 Dehalococcoidia bacterium UBA1152
GTTGGAGATGCCTTCTTCCGTTGCCAACGATACCACACTGCGGTTGTGGGACGGCAACAACTTTTTCAGAATAACTTGGCACATGAATTCCATAGTCCAGCAGAGACTGTAAGTGTTATCGGATTCCCATTTGGGCTCACTACAACAGGCAAGCTTCCAGTCTGGACTACCGGCTTTCTTGCCCAAGAACTTGACTTGGTAACAGAGGAAAAACCTATATTCCTTATAGACTGTCGCTCTAGGCAAGGACAATCTGGCTCGCCTGTGACTGCTTACAGAGTCTCAAACTATAAAGTAATTAACGGAGAAAAAATCACGACACAAATCTCACCAAAAATCAGCTGGGAATTTCTTGGTATTTATTCTGGGCGTATCAACCCTGAATCGGATCTTGGTCGGGTATGACATGTCAGCATCTTAAAAGATTTATTAGTAGCCGCAGAGAATGAATACAACTTACGAAATTCTTAAAATCGTAGCATTGAAATCGCTTCAAAGCTAACCAGCAACTTGCGGAATTAATGGGAGGACACTGAATAATCTGTGCCACAACTTGTGTCAGGTTACGGTTAGAGGTCCTCAGGTAAATATCAGGGTTAAGCTCATGTGCTGGAAGATTTGGCACATAGATGACACAGATTTGACATAATCAAAACAAAAGGGCCTACGCGTTA
>DBZU01000039.1:0-2404 GCA_002311285.1 Dehalococcoidia bacterium UBA1152
GGATACTGTTGATTGGGAGGCACATCGATCCGTCAATATGTCATCTGAATTTTGGCTAGGCGAGCGACTGATTAAACAAATTTTATGATAAAAGTTGGATTTGAAAGTAAACGACTGTTTCGCAGTATGACCGGATTCGGCGCATACAGTCGAACGCTTGTTAAGGGATTAACAGAGCACTATCCGGGGCATGAGTATGTTCTACTGCCCGATCAATCGTATGAAAGGGCAAGTGAGGAGTTAACTTTTCACACGTCAGATATTCAAAAAATTCTCAACCTCGATGCTGTGACAGTTCTATACCCACCCAGCAACAAATCTTTATATTGGAAATTGTTGGGCGCGATGCAGCAGCTTCGATCCAATAATGTAGACATATATCATGGACTGACAAACCAATTGCCGCGCTCAATTAGTAGACTAAATATTCCACTAGCTGTAACTGTTCACGATTTGTACTATCTTCACTATCCAGAGTTGTGTCGGAATGATTTAGGACAAAAAGATGATCTGAAAAAGTTGAATCGAGAATTAAAGGAGGCGTGCATTAGATGTGACAAGATTATAGCAGTTAGCGAAAGTACAAAAAATGATATTGTCAATCAGTTCCCTGTTAGCCCCGACAAAGTTACAGTTATTTATCAATCGTGCGATCCGGGTTACTTCGAAAAAATAACAGAAGAGAAACGAACTGAAGTAAGGGTGAGATACGATCTACCTAATAAATATTTAATGTATGTTGGTTCTATGACTGAGCGAAAGAATCTCCTATCAATTGTTAAGGCAATGGCTTTAATTCCAGTTTCCGAGCGATTGCCTTTGGTTGTGATTGGCGCTCGCACGGCCTATACAGATATTGTTGTCGACTATGCTATGACGAAAGGACTGGACAAATGGTTGATTATTGCTAATAGCGTTAGCAACAACGATATGCCTGCTGTTTATCAAGGTGCACATATATTTCTTTATACTTCTTTGTATGAGGGATTCGGTATACCTGTCTTAGAAGCATTGGTTAGTGGCGTGCCTGTTGTTACTTCTAATGTCTCAGCACTGCCAGAAGCGGCTGGGCCGAACTCGCGATTGGTAGATCCGACAGGCGTAGAGGATATAGCTAGAAGTATCATTGAAATAACTAGAGACGAGGACCTAAGAAGTGAAATGATTTCGAAAGGTCGTAGGTATGTGACCAAGTTTGAGAGCCGAGTGGTATCGACGCAGTTGATGAATCTTTATAAAGACATGTTACATGTGTAGTGACACCAGATGTCTAGTTAACTTCCTGACTCTTCACCAGGGAATGAGTCAGTTGTCTACTACAACAACAAATAGACACTACAGAGATAATGATTCTGAGGTAGTCCCTGTCATTGTCCAATTGAAACAATAGAATCTCTTAAAAGTAGTATAAAAAAGCTGTAAACTACGAATTAAACTGGTCAACCTGTAGGCCGATTACATTGTAATAGCAGTCTTAAATGCACTTTAAGTTTCTGACTTTTAGTCCGGTGGCCGCAGATTCGATCTCGCATGGCCTACCGATAAATCGATCACTTATGAGTGATGCAAAAAACCGAGCCAAAGATAAAAGGCACAATTGATATCGCGGCAGATGTCGGAATGATTGTAAGCATAATTATTCTTGGGTGTTTTGGAGATTGAATGAGTAAATCTATTGTTGTCACAGAATCGGAGTATAAAAAAGGTCAAGAGGCATTTAATAATCTTAGGCCTGGTTATGTTGTAGTTACCTCGGGTGATGCGGAACAATGTCTGGCCGACACTATTACCAGAGTTAATGCTAAAGCGGTTATTGTTGGTGCTAATACCTACAAAAAAGAGTTATATGAAGCCTTATCTCCCGATGGGATCATCGCCCGATTTGGGGTGGGTACGGACGGCATAAATTTTGAGTGCACATCTCAATGCAATTTAACGGTTGCGAATACACCTAATGTAACGGACGATTCTGTAGCTGAATTGTCGATGTGGTTAATTGGAGACCTTGCCAGAATGTTGAACTACATGGATAAACAAATGAAAGCCAATATTTTCTCGGGTGAAACTGGAAGAGAGATAAGAGGTAAACATTTAGGGATTATAGGATTTGGCAACATCGGAAAAAAAGTTGCTCGAATCGCCTCATTTGGGTTCAACATGCAAGTTCACGGATTTGGGCAGTCTACAATTAAACAAATTGAAGAACGTTACAAATTACCAATTGACGAGTTTAATGACTTATTTGGCTTAAAGTCATATACAAATGACATTGAAGAGATACTGCCCAAGTGTGATTTTGTGTCATGCCATTTACCATTAACAAAGACTACTAGAAAGTTTTTTGACCGACGACTTTTTTCGAAATTTAAGAAAAATGCATATTTTGTCAACACATCGAGAGGTC
>DBZU01000039.1:2490-2973 GCA_002311285.1 Dehalococcoidia bacterium UBA1152
GATGTATACAACAAAGAACCTTATTCTCCTGAGAAGGGGCACAAGGACTTACGACTCTGGAACAGAGTAGTTTTAACACCTCATATTGCGTCTGATACAGCAGAAGCTAATCTTAGAATGGCGAGGGCTGCTCTAGATAATATTTATTGCTTTTTCGACGGGAAATACGACGATATAAAATATGTCCAGTAATTATGGTTGAGTCAATCAGTAATGCCCATCCAATAGTCGGTAAAGTACTCATGTGTTGATATCAGATTTGATCGATTGCACGTGTGTGAACTCTTCGGCACACAAAAACGTCGAACTCTGGGTTGACGGCGAATCAGCACCACTGCAATTCAACAGATTTAACACGGTTCCTTCTTAACCTCCTTTAGCAACGAAACAACACCTAGAACAGTAGTGTAATAATGCTATGACAAAACATATAATATTCTGAGCTTACAGTCACGACGCAACAAAAACTCAAGCGGCAATAAA
>DBZU01000041.1:0-267 GCA_002311285.1 Dehalococcoidia bacterium UBA1152
TTGATAGACAGATCGATTCCTGCTAATTCAAGCGTACCTCCAACTCGCAATATTTCACCCATTGGTGTGATTGCCGTCTTAGCCTCAGAAAGCATGATTGGAATTAGAGGTGCATTCCCAGGTTTTTCATAGCTGACACTGTATCCCTTAGCCGCCTGTATAGGTAAATTCAATCCGAGGTTAGCGGCGATGTCAGTTGACCATGACCCGGCAGCAAGCACTACTTCATCTGCGTTAATGATTCCTTTGTTAGTCTGTACTCCTGTT
>DBZU01000041.1:478-12257 GCA_002311285.1 Dehalococcoidia bacterium UBA1152
GTCTCCATTCCATTTAGTTTTTCAATCACTGCCGCTTTGTCTAAATCCTCAACCGTGTGTCCCAAGTTCCGAAATAATTCCGTTTCTCTCGCAGCATGTTGATATCCATCTTCTGTGGCATAAAGAAACAAAGTTCCTGTCTTTTCTAACAAAAAACCTAAATCCCCCATATCATCAAAGGAGTTATAAAGTTCGATGCTTTTTTTGGTCAGGGCACGCAATGCCCTTCCGCCATAGAGCTGGTGTTCTTCCGTGCAGGCAGCTCGAAATTGCCACAACCACTTCCACAAGGCCAAACTGATCCTGGGTTTTATGTAGAAAGGACTGCGTGGATCAAACATCCATCGTAACCCTTGAGAAATTATTCCTGGAGAAGATAAAGGAAGATTACGGCTTGGCGAGATAAGTCCAGAATTACCCCATGATGAACCCATGCATACATCGTCTTTATCTAATAACGTAACTTGACGGCCTCGCTTCGATAAAAAGTACGCAGTATTAACTCCAATAGAGCCTGCCCCAATAACAACAACATCAGTTTTAGTGTTCATTTGTTATTACACATCTCTTTATTACCTTATGATTAGTGTTAACCGAGTTAGCTGAATTATTTTAATAATAAACATCGTCCGCTTCAGTGAGTGCCCAGAAAAGTGTGGGGAATTAATTAAACCGATTAGGGTCAAACATCGTAGTATCCATATATTTTCGCTCGCCTGAAATCTCTTGTGCCACCAATAGTCCCGTTCCCGGACCCATTGAAATACCCATCATTGCATGCCCGGCCGCGATTATAAGATTATCAAAGACTTTTGAACGCCCCAAAAGAGGTAATCCATCAGGAGTAGTAGGCCTAAGTCCCGCCCATGTCTTAATAACGGGAAGTGCATCAAAGTTAATTGCCGGTAACAAATATTTAGCAGCCTGCAAAAGTGCATGTACCCTTTTTTTGTTAATTGACAAGTCCAGGCCCGCCAGCTCCAAGGTTCCTCCAACACGCAACATCGTTCCCATTGGAGTTACAGCCGCTTTGGCTTCAGCAAGCATAACTGGGATATTAAGAGAGTGCACAGGCTTTTTATAGCTGACACTATAGCCCTTAGCTGCCTGTATTGGCAGATCCAACCCTAAACTATGCGCTATGCCAGGTGACCAAGATCCTGCGGCTAATACAACTTCGTCAGCGCTGACAACACCGCGATCAGTTTCAACTCCAACAACTTTTCGACCAATTCGTTTAAAACCTTTTACTTCAGTCTGGGTTTTTATCTCAACACCTTTATCTCGAATCTTTCGGGCCAGTCCTGTCACAAAATCAGCTGGATCTAAATGCCCATCTCCCGCAAAATATGTACCCGCGATTGCCGGCGTCTCCATTCCATTTAGTTTTTCAATCACTGCCGCTTTGTCTAAATCCTCAGATTGAACGCCAATTTTTCGAAGCAAATCAGCTTCTTTTACACCATGTTCATAACCATTTTTGGTGGCATAGAGGCAGATAATCCCTTTCCTTTCAAAGCAAAATCCGAAATCACCCATGTCATCGAACAAACTATAAAGCTCCATACTCTTGTCACTAATCTCGCGTAACACCATCGCTCCTTCACGCTGGTGTTCTTCAGTGCACGCGGAACGAAATTGCCACAACCACTTCCACAAAGCCAAGCTGGGCCTAGGTTTAATATAGAAAGGACTCTGAGGGTTAAACATCCATCGAATTCCTTGAGAAATTACCCCGGGGGAAGCTAAAGGCAAACTATGGCTCGGTACAATAAGGCCTGCATTGCCCCATGAAGAGCCCGCACATACATCATCTTTGTCTAATAAAGTGACGTGATAGCCCTGTTCAGCAAGAAAGTAAGCACTATTCACCCCTATAGAGCCTGCTCCGATAACAACTACATCGGTTTTGGAAGTCATTGTTTCAGCAGGTCCTTATTATCGAAGTAAACTGGATAAAAATACTACTACAGTAACTTTAGAATCTTCTGCAGCGGTTACAGGGTCAGGTTCTAATGATAGTAATCCTACGGAGTATTTACCAAATTTTTTATACGTTGGATCTATTTGGCCACTCTCTAAAGTCATATCAGCGCCTCCTAGAGGTCCGCTTGGTACAAATAATTCTAACCTGACTGTAGCCACACCACCCGTTGCGCGATTGTCCTCAATAAATTCAGCGTACTGCACAATTATCCCGTTGATCCCTGTAGGGCTATTCATCTTCTGACCCAAGCCCATCCTCACTGGAACCTCCGTATGTACATGAAAGTTGGAACTACCATCATGGTCAATAGTCGCCTTAAACTCCAAATCTACTGTGGTAAGGACGTCAGGGGTAGGCGTTGGTACTGGAGTAGGCGAAGGTATAGGAGTTGCTTCTGCAGCAGCCGATGCGTCAACAGATAAAATAGTTGCTTCTATTTCCTCACCTATGTCTAAGCTAAATACTTCTGTAGCTGCAAGAACTCCATCAAGAGCTTGACCACCAATTATCAGTACTCTTCCATCTTTTAATAAAGCCGAATTAAATCTATATCTTCCCATCAACATATCTCCAACAATGGCCCAGATGTTTGTGTTTGGATCGTATATTTCAAGCGTATCTCTACTGCCTGTGCCACCGGCGACTATTACCCTACCATCAGGTAAAAGTTCCGCTATATGTTCTGCTCGCGGAATGTTTAGATCAGATTTTGAACCCCAGGTATTATTAGATGGATCATAGATTTCCGCAGTCATTCTTTTTCCTCTTCCACCCACCACTAAAACTCTGCCATCTTTTAATAATGTGGCTGTATGTTGTGCCCTACTTACGCTCATCTCCCCTGCTGAACCCCACAGTCCACTCGTAGGATCAAAGATTTCCGCAGTCTTAATCCATGGGCCGTCAGGCTTTCCTCCGCCTGCAACTAAAACTCTTCCGTCACTTAGTAATGTTGCCGTATGCCAAATTCTTTTTTCAGACATCGGGTCAATTTCCACCCAGCCATTGGTCACAGGATCATATATTTCTACAGTAGTTAAGGGCGCATAGGTATCATTTGCACCACCAATTATCATGACTCTGCCATCACCAAGAGTTATCATTGGCATGGTTTCATGAGCATCATTCATTGGTAAAGTTGGCGTCCATATGCCTGTTTCGGGATCCCATATTTCAGCTGTGTTCACAGCTTTATTATCAATACCTCTGCCGCCCGCCACCATGACGCGCCCATCAGATAATTTAGCTAAGGCATTTTGAAATCTCGCATCCGTCATAGCTTCAGTCCACTCCCAAACATTAGAATTAGGATTGTATACCTCAGCTGTATCCGCAGCACCTGCAGCCCATTTCGGACTTTTACCTCCAGCTACTAACACTCTTCCATCATCCAACAACACTGCCGGAAACCAGGCACGTTGTTCTCCCATATCTCCTACAGGCTGAGATGTTCCTGTAGTAGCGGCTACTTCTTTTTCTGTGCCCGCAGATGGATCAAAGCGATTTTCTTCCGAAACAGCTTCTGGCTGAGATTCGGTCTTTACACCACTCGAGTCGCCTCCACCGCCACATGACAGTGTTATTAAAAGAACCACAAAATAAATACTGATAGAAAGGATTTTCATAGACAACTCACATATAGGTTAATTTATATATTATAAGGTTAAATATATTATAAGGTTAAATATATTATTCAAGCGTATTGTCAGAAGGCTTTATTAAGCAGCATTACGTTACTAGTAAACTCTGACACAGCCATAATTACTATCAAGCGAACTTACTTGATGTAAATATCGAATATATTACGTTTTATTAACTGCCAGCAGGTCTATAGTCGACTACAATTTTGCCGGCTTTATCAATTTCCTCTGCGGTAATTAGGGGAGTAATACTTAAAGCGACTACTCCACTAGCGTTAACAGCTAGCGACATTGCAGTCGCGGTTGTAGTATCGGGCATATCACAAAATCCAATGACGTCGTCTTCACCGAAAGCAAAATATGCTGCTTCTAGAGTGCAACCATGATCCGCAAACAATTTTGATATGTACTTCAGCCTCGAAGATCCACCTTCCTTTAAAAGACCCCTCACTCCTTCAGGACCATACTTTCCTTTAAACATATACTTTGCCATTTGATAATCTCCTCTTTAAATTAAATTTATGAAAACGAATTCTATTCTAAATCATTTTCTTTAATCGATTCAAAATAATCTGTTTATAGGAATTTTTTATGAAAAAAGAATTTACTTATCAGCATATTAATGTAATCTAGCACAATGCCCTCCAACAGTGTCGATAGTGTCTTTAGCAAAATAGCTTCAAAGACATTACATCTCAAAAATAAAAATCTAAGTTTCTTATATTGGATCACTTTTGGGCATGTAGTAATGCATTGGTACCAGAATTTATTTCCTTTAATTCTTCCGTATTTTAAAAGTGAGTTTGGGCTTTCGGCGGTTCAGTTAGGATCTTTAAATGCAGTTCAAATGGGAATTGGCAGTGGCTTGATGTTAGTGGCGGGATACTTTGCAGATACAGCCCGACACCGACAGATAATCATGTTAGTTTCTGCTATTTTGCTTTTAGGAATATCTTATTTTGCAATAGGCGTCCTTCCATCATACGCTTGGACTCTAATCTGGTCTGGCGCCATAGGATTAGCAGTAGCGCTCTGGCATCCTACAGCTATGGGCGGTCTTTCCGTAAAATATCCCAAAAACCGAGGATTGGCACTAGGGATACATGGAGTAGGCGCCAGCATAGGAGATTCACTAAGTCCAATTGCTCTTGGAGCATTCATAACAATTTTCGCCTGGCGCACGGTAATGCAGTTTCATCTAATACCAATAATTATTATTTGCTTGGTGATGTGGCGAGTCCTTAACAGAATTGAAATTAACGAACCACACTCGACTAAGCAGTCTGGCTACAAGAAAGTGGCGTTTTCTATTTATTGGGCCGATATGAAAAGTTTGATTAGAAATCGACAGTTTTTATCAGTAATGGCATCTAATTGTCTAATAAGCGGGGCAAGAGTAGCTGTACTTACATTCCTGCCTATATATCTATTTGATACCTTAGGGTTTTCATCATTAAAAATGGGAATATACCTGGCATTGTTGTTTGTCATGGGTACTGTCTCGCAACCAATCATGGGAATACTGTCAGACAGGTTCGGTCGAAAAGTAGTCCTTGTTCCAAGTTTCTTAATAATGGGAGTACTATACTTATTAATAGTTTCAACCCACAATGATATTTTGCTCGGTATAATAATTACGCTGTTAGGTGCGTTCTTTTACCCAATCCTAAATATTGCACAGACTGCAATAATGGATGTTGGAAGCAAAGACGTTCAATCAACCACGATGGGAGTGTCCGGCGCAGTTAGTTTGCCTTTCCTCGTAGGAGCACCAATTTTGGCAGGGTTGATAGTTGATAGGTATAGCATAGAAATGGCCTTCATATTCGCCGGAATAATAGCTCTAGCTTCAACCGTTATACTACTACCAATCAAATTTACACCGCCAGTCGATTTTAAGGATTAGATTAAAAACTATGTTGCGATGCGGAGAGGGCGGGATTCGAACCCGCGAGCCAGCTTATCACCGGCTACTCCCTTAGCAGGGGAGCGCATTCAACCACTCTGCCACCTCTCCATAGTTACATTTTACAGGATACAACTAAACTAAACTTTCCGATAAACGAAAGCTCTGAAATTTCTCCAAAGGAATTAAAAATTCTTACAACACTCAAACCATTATTAACTACATCTCACCATCAGAGAATGTTGATTACCGTAACATTCGGATACATGTTAGTACAACTCTCTAGCCTGCCTGTAGCGATAGCAATACCCACGTTAGCTACGCAATTTAATGTTAGTGTCGAAGAAGTAGCCTTAATGGTTGTAGTTTATTTAGCAACCTTAGGAAGTTTCGTGTTACTGGCTGCCCGTATTGGTGATTACATAGGACACAATAAAGTGTTCTTGTTTGGTTTAATAACCCTAACGGTGGCTTCCGGTGTTATCTGCACAGCAAATGATCTATGGCAAATAATCGGGTACCGTGCTGTAGCAGGACTCGGTTCAGCAATGATCATGGGTAACGCAAACGCAATGATTGCTGCAACTTTTCCGCCAGACCAAAGGGGGCGAGCGTTTGGGGTGCTGATAATCGGAGCTAGATTCGGCACATTCTTTGGACTAGCTCTATTTGGAGTAATGTTGCAGTTTATCGGATGGAGGCCAGTTTTTGCCACTTTCATTCCTCTTGGAATTATTGCGATATGGTTGGCCTTTAATTTAATTAGATTTGACGCCTTAACCTCCCACAATCATGAATTAAAGAAAACTAGCATCGGAATCGATTGGATAGGCGCAATTTTACTGGCCAGCGGAGCAATAGTGCTGATTCTTGGAGGCAACCACTTGCATCAAGGAGATAGCTCGTTTACAAGTTCCGATGGCCTTAGGTATCACGTCCCGATGCACATAGTCGGGCTTATTTTAATTGTAACTTTTGTTTTTTTTGAAAGGATGGCTAAAAATCCTGTTATCAATCTAAGTCATTTTAAAAATCGTGCATTTTCATCATCTTTATTTACAAACACTACATATCACTTTTCTATGTTAGGAGTTTTTACTCTCATTCCTATATTGGTTGAACAAGGTTTTGGGAAATCTCCGTTGTGGGTGACAGTGGTTTTAGTTCCCAGCCAAGCTTTAGGTCTTTTTGTCCCTTTAATTGCAGGATCAATCTACGATAAATACAAACCCGAATGGCTAAGACCAATCACACTTGTCTCCATAGCTATTGGATTCTTAACAATAGGCCTAGTCGTAAATCACGTACCATTCTGGGCCCTGCCGTTACTAATGTTTATAATTTCTATTGGTACGAACATGTTTAACCCAATAAATAATGCCACAGTAATGAATTCATTAACTGTAGAACATAGAGGTACGGCTTCCGGCATGCTTGAAACGACGCGCGAACTAGGTCATGCATTGGGAGCAACAGCTGCAGCTGGAACCTTAGCTCTGATGATGCCAAGCAAGCTTGGCTTTTTGACTCGTGAGATAATACAAAGCTCATACATGGATGGTTTTCAAATCGCAGCGTTCATGGTCGCTGGTGTACTAATTTTTGGATCAATAGTGGCCAGTTTCCATCCAAAAAGTGGTCTAGAAAAAATAGCTGCGGTAGAAGATTAAATTTACTAAATACTATTAAAGTTGAATTAAATTGTTTGATCTATCATATATGGCTTGAACCTGGATATTACCAGACTTGATACCGGAAACTGTTGCAATGTGAGCGGAGCGAGTCATAAACACCTGAGGTCTAAAGAAATAAACAGCAGTATCCCCGGGCTTGACTTTTTTTGAATTGGTAGGATATAGCCAAGCATAATAATCCATCCATTGCGGAATGGGTGCCTCTGCATCTACTTCATTGTCCAGTATTGTATCTGACCTATCTCCAACAAAAGCTTTCTTTATACTCATCATCTCGTGACCCGCTCCATCAGCATAAAAACCTCCTCCTAATACTTGAGCCGTTTTACCAGCCCAATGAGAAACTTCAGTTACATACACCTGAGCAGGTGTGCCGACGTCAGTTCCATATATTTGCTGCATTGCCATTCCCCAAATGGCACTGCCCGGTTCCGCGTCTGTAGCTCCATACGAAGCTATAACTTCCATGCTTTCACAAGACGAGCTACCCGGAGCATTGATATGTTTAATATCTATGCCAAGCTTCGAGTCTAATAATTCGGCTGCTTTGATAATAGTATGTAAATTCGAGCTTGCGTTAATTGTACGTTCTTCAAAGTCGTACAAAGCACAAGGAAAGCCTGTCACTCCAACCACATTGAGGTTATCCAGACTTGATATGAAATCAGCTGTTTTTAGCACATCCTCAATCAGAATCCCTCCTTCTTGTGCAGGATATGCCATGTCATCCTTATCAATTACTTTTAATATAATGTCCTGCTTAACATTCAGGTCGTTAGCTGCCTCAGATATGAAACGCGCATGCTCCTTATGATGGACTGTCCATATCTCCGGTTTCATTTTTAGTGTTTCTTTCATCCTGTTTCTTGGAATTTGAGATAAATGACCAACATGACCAACTGTACAATTTTGTTTATTGAGCAAATAAGCACACTCTATATCTACAGCAACAAACGCTTCGAATCCCGATTTAACAATAGTTTTAATCAAAGATGGATTGCGGTTAATCTGTTTGGTCATTACATATGTTCTTAGGCCAAGCCGGGCAGCACATTCATATATTTCACGGGCGTTACTTTCAACCACATCTAAGTCAACAACATAACAATCACTTGGGATGTTCCCATTACGATGTAGTTCCGTCGCTGCAATTACTAAATTTGGATTTTGTTCTTTAATTATGTTAAGCATAGGGTATGACCTTTTATAATTTATCCATAAACTGTTAAGTCAATAAGTAATTTATTTACGGAGAACGCAATGTTATCACCCGATGATATAAGAATCATAAACGAAAACTATAGGCAAGATTTTAATAGGCATGATGCAGATGCTTTACAAAATTATTATGCTGAATCAGTTGTATGGACTAATTCTAACGTAGAAGGCGAAGTTACCGACTCTAAAGAGGTTGCCAAACAGTATGCTGCATTTTTTGAAGCTTTTCCCGACGTTTATTGCGAATTCCTTGATGATTTTTCTGAGAATTTTCACAACGCACACCGGTGGCGGATGACAGCAACAAATACAAACAAAAACGGGGAAATTAATAACATAGAGATAGAAGGCTTCTCGATGCTGATTGTAGATGAGAACGGTAAGATTATAAGAGATCACACGTATTTTGATGTTAATAACCTTAATGCTCAATTAGGAACATAGTTTGTCATCTGAATTCAATATAGAGGCTCATGTCGCTGAACTTGATGCAGAATCTACGATAAGTCGTTTATGGAAACGTGATCATACGCTATGGCAGGCCACAGACGATGAAATTAATGAACGCCTCGGTTGGCTGACAGCCACTTCATACATGAAGACAAAACTCGATGATATTGAAGATTTTGTTGGTGAAATTAAATCAGAAAATATTAAATATTTTGTTCTATTAGGTATGGGAGGAAGTAGCAGAGCAGCTAAAGTTATTCATCGAACGAGTGGGGCCAATATTGGTTTTCCGAATATGGTTCCTCTTGAATCCACAGTTCCTTCAACGATTGGAAAAACATTAAAGGAAATTGATATAAAAAATACTTTAGTTATAGTTGCGTCCAAATCAGGGAATACCATAGAGCCACTGTTAACCCATGAGCTGTTCAAAAGTGAAATTACCAGTGTTCTTGGTTATGAAAAAGCGATGCAACGCTTTGTGGCAATTACGGATGAAGGCTCTCCTCTGCATCAGCTCGCTGTAAAGGAAAAGTTCAGAAAAGTTTTTTTAAATCCTAAAGACATAGGTGGCAGGTTTTCAGGTATTACATATTTTGGCCTGGTTCCCGCTGCATTGTTAGGCGTCAATATTCATGCCATGATTGAGACTGGTGAATATATGCGGTCTTTGTGCGCCCCGGATAAACCAGCTAATGAAAATCCTGGTGCCATTCTTGGAGCCACAATAGGCTATCTGGCGAAGTTCGGAAAGGATAAACTCACTCTAATAACATCCCCTTCGGTATTTGGCTACGGATTGTGGGTAGTACAGTTAATTGCAGAAAGTCTCGGCAAATCAGGGAAAGGGGTAATCCCTATAGCAGGCGAGCCTTTAATGCCCCCAAAATACTACGGAGACGACAGGTTGTTCGTATACCTTAGATCAGATACTGATGAAAACAACGAGACTGATAAAAGTATCGCTGATATCAGAAGTCAGGGCCATCCGGTGACCACAATTAACATGTCAGATATAAATTCTTTTGGCGCTGAACTATTCAGATGGGAGGTGGCAATTTCTGTGGCAGCTTCAATATTGCAAGTCAATCCATTTAATCAGCCAGATGTCCAGCTCTCTAAAAATAGTACGAGCAAAATCCTTGCCAAACTGTCATCCGGTAAATTAATTACTGATGTTCCGTCGGACTCTATTAGCAAACTTAATGAATATTTAAAATCAAGCAGACCAGATGACTATTTTGGATTACTAGCCTACCTGCCGCACAATAGAAGTATTAATAGAGCTTTAAGAGGCATGAGGGAAAAAGTCGTGAGCAAATATAAAATTGCCACAACTTTAGGACACGGACCAAGCTATCTTCACTCAACAGGTCAATTACATAAAGGCGGCCCGAACTCTGGTATTTTTCTTATGTTAACTGCCCCTCATGAAAATGATATATCAATTCCCAATAAATCATACACATTCGGACAAGTAACTGACGCAGACGCAATGGGAGATTTACAAACGTTAAAGGAATTAAACAGGCGCGTCGTTCATATCAAGCTTCCCGATGACTCTGCAAGTTCAATATCGAGTCTGGTAGAGAAAATATAGTAGTATGTTTCTCAATTAAAATGGGTGAATCATTATGAGCAGAGAATTTTTTAAACCAGACGGTATCAGAATTGAATACGACGTTGGAACAGTCATGTCAGATGGTATTAGGCTGTCATCTGACATATATTTCCCTTCAAAAACAGACCCTGGTCCATACCCAACTATATTGTATCGAACTCCCTACAGTAATCAGATGGATTACTTAATCGAACGTGGAACATATTTCTCACAACATGGGTATGTCGTAGTATGCCAAGATGTACGAGGAAGGCATGATTCAGGAGGGGAATTTATAAGGTGGAAGCATGAATTCAATGATGGAAATGAAACCATTGAATGGATTGGCAGCCAAGAGTGGTGCGATGGAAACGTGGGAATGGCTGGTCCTTCTTATCTCGGTTACGTGCAATGGCAAGCTGCTTCCATGGGAAGTAACTACCTCAAGTGCATAGCTCCTGCTGTAATGAGCGGAGATCTGCATGAATCTCCACATTATCAAGGAGGAGCTTTTCAGTTGGCATTAAACACAACCTGGTCATTTACAACTGACGGTAAAACTATGCAGACAATTGATGATTATGACTGGGAACGACTGTTTTATCATCTGCCAATCAAGGAAATTCCATCCGCCGCAGGTAGAAATATTCCTGATTTCGTTGAATGGATAGATAATCCTGATTTTGGTGATTATTGGCACAAAATAAATGTAATAAACAAACTAGAATCAGTTAAGGTGCCATGCCTTCATATAGGAGGTTGGTATGATCTATACCCGCAAGGCACGCTAAACCTATTTAAACGGATGCAAAATCACGGTGGTTCTAAACTTGCTCGTGAAAACCAATATGTAGTAATCGGTCCATGGATCCATAACGCGAGTGATACGACTATGGCTGGTGATATCGACTTTGGAGTTGATTCAGTGCTAGATCTCAAAGAAATAGAACTTTCCTGGTTTGATAAATGGCTAAAAAATCAACCAACCAGTTTTAATCAATCTGCACCTATTAAAATGTTTGTGATGGGCAGGAACGAGTGGCGCAATGAAGAAGAATGGCCGCCTAAAGGCATAACAATCACCCCTATGTATCTACGCAGTGAAGGCCGTTCCAATTCGGCATCCGGCGACGGATTGTTATCATTCGATAAACCAGGCAAAGAATTGGCTGATTGTTTTACCTACAACCCTATGTTCCCAGTTCCAACCAAAGGTGGGGGCAATTGTTGTTCTCCACACATAGTGAATTGGGGAGCATTCGATCAAAGAGAAATAGAGGCCAG
>DBZU01000041.1:12415-12961 GCA_002311285.1 Dehalococcoidia bacterium UBA1152
ATAATCAGGGGTCGATATCGTGATAGTACTGAAAAGCAATCTCTTCTTAATCCAGGACAGGTTTACGAATTCACCGTAGATTTATACCCAACAAGTAATGTGTTTTTACCCGGACATAAAATCAGACTGGATATTTCGAGCTCTAATTTCCCAAGATTCGACCGAAATCCCAACACAGGTAACAAATTCGGTGTTGACTGTGAATTGAAGACAGCAAACCAAACTGTATATCACGAAGAGGATTTCGCTTCGCACTTATTATTGCCGATTAATAAAAGATAATTATATTGCGATTGTTATATTTACTCGCCAGGCGAATATATTTCTATTTGGTTTGACATTTCCCGCCTATCGACATCATCTGTTTCTGCCTGGCCGCCTATAACCATCACATTGCCATCATTCATTTTTACCGAAGTGTGTTGATGGCGTCCGAATGCCATTGAAGGTCCAATCGACCATTGCCCCGATTCAATATCGTATATTTCGGTCTCCGCTACAGAACTTACACCACCAACTACAATCAATGTTCCATTATCTAACAGA
>DBZU01000041.1:13018-19673 GCA_002311285.1 Dehalococcoidia bacterium UBA1152
CAATGTTCCATTATCTAACAGATGAGCTGTGTGCCCTTCCCTTCCGATTGATAGTTCGTTTGTCGGAGTCCACGTATTGCTGGACGGATCATAAATTTCAGCACTAGTTAACGTGCCTAGTCCTCCTACAGCTAATACTGAACCATCCTCTAGCAAATTAGCTGTATGAAGTGCTCTGGCTTCATTCATATTCGATGTCATCATCCATTCCCCTGTTTCAGGGTCCCAAATTTCGGCTGAGTTTAAATTGAACCCAGCATCAGTATCTTGGATGTTTTTTGAGGCTCCCCCAGCAGCCAGAATCCTTCCATCAGATAAAACGGTTAAAGTAAACAGTGACCTAACTTCGTTCATTTCACCAATAAGAGCAAATTCATCCGTAGAAGGGTCATATATTTCTGCCGTATTGAGAACTCCAATGTCCGCACCTCCAGCAACCATCACTTTCCCATCAGGCAAAATAACGCACGAATGTTTATAACGTTTCTTCTTCATTTTCGGTCCCTTAATCCAACCACCACTACTTGCATCTAAAATTTCAGTTGTTTTTAAATTTTCTCTCCTCTCGTCTGCACCGCCAATTATCATAGCTCTACCGTCAGATAAAGTTACTCCGCATAGAATTTCACGTTTTGAAGACATTTCCCCAACAGATTTCCACTGACCTGTGGAAACTTCAAATATCTCTGCAGTAGCCAGTCTTGGAGGTCGTACAAGGGCACCTCTACCTCTGCCACCAGCTGCCAAAACGTCACCATTACCAAGAACTAAGCTGACAAAATCCATTCTTGCGTCAGTCATATTGGCCGCCGCACTGAAAGAACCGAAATCTCTATCAGCCGTATCAGCAACTATTTCATTTTCAGAATCACCCTCTGTTAATTCTGGTTGGCCAGCACTACTTACTTCAGAAGTTGCCTTATCGTTTGAACAGAAGACACATGCAGCCATAACTAAAGCAACTAAAAATATTTTCATCAGTGTATTCACGTCAGCACCTATCATTAAGAAGTGTCTTCACAATCCTGTTTCCAATCGATTCTCGATTTGCCATACGTTACATAATCAAGCAAATTGTGGCAAATATGTTCATAAAAATATAAGTTTCGCAGTTTTTATATTTTTTATGAATTTAAAGTCATTCATTGACGATCCTGAATATATAATAATAGCAACCTTCCACACATAACTTTATTATTCAAGGCAGGAAAATAATTGAAATATAGACGTTTTGGAAATACCGAATTAGAGGTTTCCGCTGTAACTTTCGGAGGATGGCCTATGGGAGGAACACAATACGGACACACTGAGGACGATTTAACAATTAAAGCAGTAAAGCAAGCAGCTGAACTTGGGATTACATGTTTCGACACGGCGGCAGCATATGGATTAGGACGCTCTGAAATATTAATGGGCAAAGCACTTCAAAAACAACGTAACGAAATAATTATTGTCACAAAAGGCGGACTCACTTGGGATCCAAATAAACGGCGAATATTCAGGGACAGTTCTAGCCAGGCAATAATTGAGGGTTGTAATTCCAGCTTAAAGAGATTAAATACAGACTATATTGACTTGTATTTAATACATTGGCCAGACCCAACTACTCCATTCGAGGAAACAATGAATACCCTAGATAAATTAAGATCGGAGGGGAAAATACGCTATATAGGTGTATCAAATTTTATGCCTTCAACGATGGAGGATTGCTTGAAACACGTAGATTTAACCACAAACCAAGTTGGGTATAGCTTATTTGAAAGGCGCGTAGAAAGAGATGTTAAAGAATTCTGCGAAAAACACGATGTTGGGATAATGGCTTATGGTTCTCTAGCTCATGGAATGCTAGCTGAGAAGATGAACTTGAAAACTCAATTTGTCAACTGGGATTGGCGCTCTACAAAAAATGTATTCGGCATGCCTTTCTTTAAACCTGATTATTTTGAAAAAAATATAAGCACTGTTGATACTCTCAATGCCTTAGCACAAGAACATAATGTCACTGTTCAAAACCTGGCTGTTTCTTGGCTTTTAAACAATCAGATAGTCACGACAGCGTTAATCGGATTTCGAACTCCTTCAGAGGTAAAGAAGACCATATCAACAATGAATTTTGAATTAGACGCAGAATTAATTGAAAAAGTTGACAAAATTTCTGAAGACGCATACAAATTTAATGTAGCTGGTGAAGATATATCGCCAGCAGTAGGCACGTGGAATCCTTGGGATCCTAAGCCAAGTAAATTTGGAAGTACAAGTAAATAATGCCGGCGTAGATAGTTAATTGAATAAAGGCTGGCTTTGGAGGACACAATGTTTGATCTATTGATAAAAAACGGTTTGATAATAGATGGAACGGCCAATCCTGGCTTTTTTGGCTCTGTAGGCATCAAAGATAACACCGTATCTATCGTAAGGTCTGATGCTGGGCAAAAAGCAAAAAAGACCATTGATGCAAGTAACAGGGTAATATCCCCTGGTTTCATAGATGTGCATGCTCACTCTGCGTTAATGATTTTGAATGACCCAGATCATTTACCAAAAGTACACCAAGGGGTAACAACTGAACTTATCGGTATTGATGGAAATTCATATGCTCCTTTTTATAACCTGGAAGACTTAAAACGGATGATTCAAATCAATTCCGGGCTTGAAGGAACTCCAGATCTGCCCGGCTTTTGGTCCTCAGTACCTGAGTACCTAGATATGTACGACGGGAAAGTGTCGGTAAATATTGCCTACATTGTTGGAAATTCACCTTTAAGAATTGGAGCTATGGGTTGGGAACAGAGAGCTCCAACATCCAAAGAGCTGGACAAACAAAAAGGACTACTCAAAGAAAGCATGGACGCAGGGGCCTTTGGCATGTCGACTGGCCTAGATTACCCACCCGGAAGTTACGCTGATACAGATGAATTAATTTCCCTTTCAAAAGAAGTTGCCAATATGGGTGGCATATACCACACTCACGTTAGATTTCCTTTAGGCGACGGATACCTTGACCCGAATAAAGAAGCGATAGAAATAGGGAGAAAAAGTGGAGTACCGGTTCACATTACACATTTATTACCATCAGATAATAAAGGAAAATTTAAAGGCGCAAAACCCATGTTGGATCTCATCGAAGACGCGAGAGAAAAAGAGGGTATGGATGTAACATTTGACTGCTTCCCTTATTCCCATGGTGGCACACGATTGGCATATTTTCTGCCTCAATGGACTGCAGACGGCGGGCCAGAACAAATAATGAGGTGCCTAAAAGATCCTGAAGTCAGGAAAAAGATGCGACAAGATATGGATCCCGGGTTTGCTAGTTTAGGGGGAGGTTGGGATGCAGTTATGATCACGTATTTTAAGAAACCTCATAATCAACAGTTTGAAGGCAAAACTTTAACGCAAGCAGCTACAATGATGAATACTGATCCAATCGAAGCTTTATTTGATCTCCTCCTTGACGAGGACTTACAAGTCTCCTTTCATGCTCAAGGAATGGACGCTGAAACCCTTCCCTTGTTTGTACAGCACCCATTGCAGATGGTAGGTAGTGACGCCTTACTACTAGGAGACTTCCCTCCCGCGATGGCCTACGGTACATTCCCAGTAATAATTGCCAAGTATGTGCGTGAGGAAAAAAGAATGTCTTTACAAGAAGCAATCAGAAAGATGACATCATATCCTGCTCAACGTCTAGATATTCCAGACCGAGGNNCGTGATGGTATGCGAGGAGATGTCGTCATATTTGACTACAATTCAATATCTGCCCCAGCTACACGGTATAATCCTAAACAATTCTCAACAGGTATCGATTATGTAATCGTGAATGGACAAATAGTAGTTGATCATGGCAAGCATACAGGCGTACATCCAGGAAGAGCTTTAAGACGGTCTAAGCCAGGCCCATAACGGTATCGCGTCTTTAATCTCCATCACGCCTCTCCCGAAGGATAGATTATATGGCAGTAATTTTAGGATTGAGCGTTGATGCGACATCAAAAAAACTAGAAAGTCTAGGCAATAATAAAGGTTGATCTATTCCAGCATCGATGTATTGATTAATACGGTCAATACAATGTTTTTGATTACCAATAATATAGTGCTGTTTAACCATGCCTTCAGTAATTAACTTATAGATCTCATTTTCATTATCATCATAAACAGCTTGTCTCAGTACAAACAAATATTTATCTGCACCGGTTTGATTTATAAACAATTCACCCACGAACTGCTCGCTAAGAATACGCGCTATTTTCCTCTTACACTCATTAATCAAAGAGTCTGATACATGATCTGTTAAGCGTACCGGCAACATACAAGCAATTCTTAGAGATTTCGGGTCTCTGTTATTTTTTTCTAATGACTCTCTAATTATTTTTATTGAATGATGCACGTAATCAATTGTTGAATATGTATTAAGGATCACTCCATCAGCCGCCCGGGAGGCAAGGCAAAGGGCTTTAGGACCGATTGCTGCCATGTACAACGGCACTGATGACTTCAACGGGGTGCCTGCAAGTTCTATTGGATTCAAATCTTTTCTAAGAGAATAGCTTTTCGATCTCAGGATATAACGAATCGACTCTATACAATCTTCTAGTCTTTGCAATGAATTCTCATAATCTATACCTAATTTACCAGTAATCAGCTGTTTATCACTCCGCCCGAGGCCTAAAACAAATCTACCTCCTGTTAATCTATCGATAGTAGCGGCTCCCATCGCAGTAAGAGATGGAGATCTCGTAAATGGATTCACAACACCAATGCCCAAGTTGATCGTTTTGGTTACAGCTGCCAAAAACCCGACAAGGGATAGAGTTTCTTCATGAAAATATCGTTCCGTAACCCACAAGGACTCAAATCCAGAGCCCTCTGCAAACTGCGCGTAACGTTTTAACTCATCACCCGACTCTATACCATGGTGCAATACTATACCGGTCAGTTTCTTTCCTCACAGTTTAACGAGCGTAACAGCTTAGTTGCCCATTCAATGTATAAATCTTCTAGTTCAGCACCACAGTGCGGACAGTCAATGTCACCAAATCTTATTCTGACGCCACAACTAAGGCAATTCTTTGTCTGGTATAAGAAAGTCATCACTTTTGAAATATTTTCTTTAATAAACATGATGATGAAAATTTTGTTTAGATAAAATGAGCATACTCATAATGATTAACCTAAGAGTTCCACACCTATAATTCTGCCAATTCCAAATGTCACCGCTGCAGCAGCAGACCCGATCAGCAACATCCTGATACTGCCAATTAATATTGAGCGTCTTGAGAATAAAGCGATGGCTCCACCGAATACTAAAAGTGCCGCTGCGCTTATTACGGCGCTCACAATAAATGCTTGCGAGCCAAGACCAACTAGATATGGCAATATCGGAACTATTGCACCAATGACAAAACTTACATAGGATGATAAAGAGGCCTTCCATGGTGATCCAAGTTGACTTTTTGACAAGCCTAATCTTTCTAACACTAAGATATCTAAAACATAGTTTTCAGTGCGCATCATGTGACCAGCAAGGCGGCTAGCTTCAAGTACGGGAATCCCTTTATCTTGATAGAACTTAGTCAAGTACTCCTTGCCTTTCTCAGGCTGATCAATCAGAGTTTGCCTTTCCTTAGAAATTTGATTCTCATAAATGTCACGCTGTGAACGCATTGATACATATTCACCTGCTGCCATTGAAAAAGCTCCAGCTACAAGACCCGCCAGACCCGCAATAGTTACTATGTCTACGCTGACAGTACTGCCAGCTACTCCCATCACTAAGCTGAAATTTGAAATTAAACCATCATTGACAGCCAATACAGACGCTCTTATAGCTCCTTCGTCTTTATTAAACATAGTCAATTTATACACTAAACACTGATTCCCTAATTGCCTTTAATCGGTTTATGTTAATTAGATCTGGTCCTTCGCCTTCAATGCCTGGCACTTCAAGTATGAATGGCGTGTTTTCAAAAAATCGATGATTAATGATATTCGTAAACCCAATTTCTCCGATATATCCGTCACCAATGTTCTCATGTCTGTCTACTCCAGCGCCTAACTCTGTTTTTGAATCATTTGCATGTACCGCCGCTAAACGATCGGGTCCTATGTACTTACCAAACTCATCGACAAAACTTTCCAATTGTTCTTTATTTCTGATGTCATACCCAGCAGCTATAGCATGCTGGGTATCTATGCAGACCTTTAATCTAGCGTCTTTCGCTTTTGATATTATTTGACCTATTTCGTAAAGACTTGAACCAATTTGTCCTCCAGACCCAGCACTGTTTTCTATAATCAATAAAGTGTCGTTTGAGGTGTTGTTTAACACCGATTTCAAGGCTTCAACGGACTGGTCTAGAATCGTTTCAAAACCTGCACCTTTATGGCTGCCACAATGGAATATCACGCCTCGGGCTTTAAGTTGATGTGCCGCATTCATGTGATTAGTGAGTGAAGTTATAGATTTACTTAGCAAATCTTGGTCACCGCCTAAGTTGATCAAATAGCTGGCATGCAAAAATACGGGCATGTCATGAATGTTGTCTAAGAAGTTATCGACTGACTCTTGATTAAGAACTCTAAAATTCCACGCCCTAGGTGATGAAGCAAATATTTGAATACATTCAGCTTCTATTAGGTGTGCATTGTTAATTG
>DBZU01000041.1:19696-40022 GCA_002311285.1 Dehalococcoidia bacterium UBA1152
GTACTCCACCAGCCGTAGAAACATGTGCTCCAATTTTCATGGTACTTACCTCAACAAAAATTTAAACTCTTGCTTATTATCTACGTATTTTACGAATTATTCAGATACAGATAAGTTTCGCTTCGTAAAACGGGAAATAATTCTCGTAAAATCTTGCTGTTCCCAAGAAACTAGAATCTGAGTAGCCACTGCAATGGAACTATACGTACCCACTACTACTCCAATGATCAGTACAAGTAGAAAGGATTTTAGCGTCGGGCCTCCGAAAAGCATTAGTGCGAATAAAGTTAATAATAGGGTTAGGCTTGTATTTATTGATCGGCCCATAGTGTCAGCTATGCTTAAATTAACGTTAGCTTCAAGAGAGCGGTTAGGCGCTGAAATAATATTCTCGCGAACCCTATCAAACACAACTATAGTATCGTTAACACTGTACCCAATTACAGTTAACAATGCTATTAAAAACATTGTGTTAACTTCCACATCCGCCAATACGCCCAATATTGCAAAAATACCAATTATTATACCGGCGTCATGTAACAACGCTATTATCGCTGCAGTGCCATACCGAAAGGGTTTCGGCACATTACGAAACGCCCACCAAACATAAAAGAAAATCCCTATGGATGCAGCAAACAGAGCCCAAAAAGCTGCAATCACGGTTTCTTGAGCAACAAGAGGTGACACTTTATCAAATGACAACACTTCGTACCCACTAGGCGAAAGCTGATCCTGTAAATATCCGAGTGTTTTTTCTTTCTCTAATTCCGTTAGCTCCTTAGTCCTAATGAAGAAAGTGTTATCTCCAAAATTCTGTACTGTGGCATCAGCCACATCTAAACTATCTAAAGACAGTCTTATGGATTGCTGATCAACCGGATCACCAAACTTTACTGTCATAGTGCTCCCGCCTGTAAAATCAATACCCGCATTAAGGCCTGGTGCAATTATCAAGAAAACAAGTCCTGGTATTAGTAGAATGGCGGAGATCAAAAAAAACCACCCTCTTTGTTTGGCTATGTTCAATGTGATCTCCTTAAATACTGCCCTTAGGCAAAAACTTTTTACCAACTGGAACAAACCAGTGAATTCTACGAGATATTCCAAGAGTGGCAACCAGTCTTAGCAAAGTCCTGGAAACTACGATTGCTGAAAACATGCTTATCAAAACACCAATTGCTAACGTTGCTGCAAATCCTTGAACTATCGATGCCCCCAACGTGTCTGCAAACCAAAATAAAATGGCACATGTAATCAATGTCGAAACGTTACTGTCTCTAATTGCTGGCCATGCTCTGTTAAAGCCAACATTTATAGACGTTAGTAATGTTCGTCCGGACCTTAATTCATCTTTCATACGTTCAAAAATTAAAATATTAGCATCTACTGCCATGCCAACTGATAGTATTACCGCCGCGACGCCTGAAAGAGTCAATGTAACTGGAATCAATTTGAATACAGTTAATAGAAAGGCAACATAGAGAATTAGAGCTACCCCAGCGATCAAACCTGGAATACGGTAATAAAGTGCCATAAACAAGATTACTAGTAGCAACCCTATTGATCCAGCTATAACGCTTTTTCTTAACGAATCCGCTCCTAGTATTGCATCAACGTCTCTTTCTTGAATAAGTTCTATCGGTACAGGCAAGCGACCAGCCTCTAGCAGTTGGGCTATATCTCTGGCTCTATCAGGAGTAAAATCACGGCCTTCAATGTAGGCAGATCCACCTGTAATAACCTGGTTAACTCCTGGGGCAATTAATTCTTCTTCGTCTAAGAATATTGCAAGTCTATCCTCCGTATTTAAGAGGTCTCTTGTCAATTCACCAAATTTTTTCGCACCCTGTGCATTGAATTCAAGATTTACTATTGGCATGCCAGTAGTCTGATGAGTACCAGCATATGCTCTTGATAAATCGTCTCCAGTTAATCCGACATCTTCATCAATAGCTCCGATTACCTCTACTAATTCAAATCCTAATTCAGGTCCAAATAATTCGTTAGTCTTGTCAATTGAAGATGCTATTGGCTCACCGGTGGCAGTAATTAATGCCATAGCAAATGTATTCGTATCTGGAACTCGAGCTACAAGTTGAACGGGCAATTCAACCGTTCGCACCTCATTACCACCAATAATAGATACTTGTAATCTGTTGATGGTGTATTGGCTCTTTAGTCCTGAAGCATAAAATAATGTTGATTCAATCATACGTTGAATTACAGAGTCTAAAATCTCTGCGCTTTCATCATTCAGTTCAATTACCAAGAATGATATTTCTAGAAAGTCAGAGTCGATTTTTGATGAAGAGGAAGGCTCTTCTGTTTCAATTAATTCCTGGCTAGTAGATGTAGATACTATTTGTTCCAATTCAGTCGATGATGTTGGAAGGTCTGCCAATGGATTTTCTGTAACTTCTGTTAATTCACCATCTTCGCCAGTTACCGTTTCTGGAAATTCACCGATAGATATCGATTGTATGGAGTCCGCTTTCAATTCCACGGGTACAGGAACATCAACCTGCCTGTGTTTAAACTCCAAACGGGCTGTTTCGCCAATTATCCTCTTTGCCCTGGCTGTATCTGAAACGCCAGGCAATTGTACTAATAGGCGATCTTCACCAATTAACTGTATTATTGGTTCACCTAATCCTGTCTCATTAACTCGTCGATCTATAATCCTTCTTAAAGAATCCATTTGATCCTTGGTAGGCTGAAGTGGATTGCCTAACGCGTCCTCCAAACTTGCCTTATACACCAAATGACTTCCGCCTTGTAGATCAAGTCCAAGTTTTAATCCCAAAGGATTATCACTTATTCTTTCAAAGCCACCTAGTCTTATATTTTGAAACCCCAGCGAGAGGCCGGAAATTACTATTAACGCCGTTATTACTAAAATTGTTACGAGATATCTACGCAACTAATTCTCCAATCAAATTATTTAAATATAAGTTTTTCAATTCTACTTGTTTCCATTTTTTATTAATGCCCGTGCAAAATCTATAGCTTCTTGACGGTTATTTATATCTCCTGCTGCATGAGCTTCGCTAATCGAAGAAATTAACTTGCCGACAATGGGGCCAGGCTCTAAAGCTAGCGCAGACATTAAATCATATCCATTAACTATTCTATGATATATATCCGGATCATATTTTTGATTGTTATCTAGAATATCAGCAGCCATTTTGCAGTGACGTTGCCAGTCTTGCAAATCAGCGCTCGATTTCAAAATCATGTCTCCTTTAGCCGCCATGTAATCCGCAAGGTTAAGATAAACTGTATCTACAGACACATTACCCAAGTCTCGATAATATCTGTAAACCGCTCTTTTTGATGGAATTGATCCTTTAGGAGCTACTTGGCTTGGCCTTAAGTGATGCTTGATTAGATTACTTACATAGTCGGTAGCCTTCCTGCTAAATCTTAACCGACTCATTATAGATCGTGATATTTCTGATCCCAAGGGCCCATGGCCGAGAAATCTTATTCTGCCATCATTATCTACAGTTTTAGTACATGGTTTCGCAATATCATGCAATAAAGCAGCAAGTCTAAGCATCGTCGAACGTGATACCCCATCTGCCAATGGCTCATTGAAAAAGTTTCGCCAATGTTCAAATCTCGGAACAGATTCAAGCAATCGTTGATGCGAGTTTGTTTCGCTTAAAATCAATTCCAACATTCCCGGTGTTTCAAGAGAATGCCTGAACACATCGTAGGAATGCTCCTTAGGTTGTTCAATATTCTTACAAGTTTCTAGCTCTGGAATGACTATGGACAATAAGCCAAGACTATCTAAATTGTAGAGAGATTGGGTAATTTTTGAGGATGCTAGAATTTTTAGAATCTCATCTCTTACTCGTTCTATAGATATATCGGATAATAAATGGTTGTTTTTCTTCATCCAAGTGATAGTTTTAGTTTCTAATGAAAAATCTAGCTGGGCTGAAAGCCTAACGCCCCTCAAGATCCGGACAGGGTCTGCTCTAAGTGTTGCTTCTGAGGTGGCTCTTATGCTCCGTTTTAATAGATCACTATATCCATCTGTCGGGTCTATAACTTTAGCTGCACTTTGTTCACTTAATTCATTCAGCGATATGGCCATAGCATCGATTGTGAAATCTCTGCGAGAAAGATTGCCAGCAACATCTTCGGACTGATGAAGATAGCTAACATCGAGAGTTAAACTCTTTTGACCAAAAACTATTCTTTGTATATTGCGTTTTGCGTCTAAAGATATACATTTCCCATCAAGGTGTTTGGCTAATTCCAAGCCAACATCTTGGGTAGAGCTTGACACTATTAAATCTAAGTCTTCAGTAGTGCGTTTCAAGCAGGCATCTCGGACTGCCCCTCCAACTAAATAAGCGTCAGTTTTATTCGCTCTAATAAAACGTAGTATAGAAGACATGATGGAATTTATGTCAGTTAATTTAAGATGTCGCTCAGTTGTTTTATTCATAATGATATTTCGATGAGGCCAATAAAGTTCAATGCAATTGATTGATCTGTTTCATTAATTTGACCACAAAAATGTCTTATGTCACATAACACCGTAATTATATAAAGCCATTATATTAAGCATGATTATTCATGTAACCATCTCGAATAAACTTTCAGATCTCATACTGCCAAATCATATCCACCATTTGGCAAGAGATGAAATTTACATTTAGCTCGTGCCTAGAAATTTCTCTAACGACTGCACAGGTGATTTCATCTCGATTATTGTAGCATCCTCGATGGCCTCTAAACTATGTAAAACATCTATAGGGTGTCTGCAAGAATCTCCAGCTTCCAATATAAACTCAGCATCTGCCACTACGGCTTTAATTTTTCCGCTTATAACGAAACATTGTGATTCGTGTTGGTGTTTATGAAGTGGAGACGACGAGCCGGCACTGTAGTTGATCTGTAACATTATCATCTCGTTTCCTATCATTAAGACCTTCATCCGAACATCACCAATAACTGGTAAGCCTTCTATTGTTTTTATAAGGCTGTAGTTAACTTCAGCCTTTTTTCTCACAAGCATAAGATCGACCTCCTAGTCAAAGTCTAAATTACCCCGAACAAGATAATACCTTTAAGAATTGCAATTTGTATCTTGTCGTCCATTGAGGTTATCTCTTATCTAAAAACTCGGGTACGAATAATTTCCCATCAGGTTTTAATCTTGTAGCTGAGTGGATCCGGATCCACTCCTGATCTGTCATCTTAGTTGTTCTGCCGGAGTTATTAGCCCTAGTTAGTCCATATGTCCCGACCTTGATCTTGACTGTTACTTGTTCCGGCTCCATCCTTCTAAGAATACCTGTCAGGTTACCGGCACTCAACCAATTATTTATGAGCAGGGATACAGTGGTCTATGTCAAATAATTGGCCTTATGGATTTTTCATTTAGTTCAGATGGAATTATCTCTGCTCCGGAATGGCTATGTAAGCCAGATGCGTGCTGCGTTTTCTGAACATCGCCATCTGATGAATCTGATTCTACTTCTATCGGCCTAAGTTTCTCGTGTTCCAACAAGTGATCCATATACAAGATTCCATTTAAATGATCAACTTCGTGTTCTAAAATCTGTGCTAGCAACGAATCAGCTTTAATTCTCACCGTTTTTGACTCAAGGTTTAATGCACGAAATTTTACCCATATTGACCTTTCCACTGTACCAACAAATCCAGGCACGCTAAGGCATCCTTCTTCAACGACTCGTACACCTTCACGGTAAACTATTTCAGGATTTATATATACCCGCGGTTCTTCCCGCGGTTCTTCCCGTGGTTCGGCTCCTTCTTCTTCAGGAAGTTGAACCACTATCACTCTTTTAAGTACGCCAACTTGATTTGCAGCAAGGCCAACACCGTCTGCATCATTCATGGTGTCTATCATGTCAGAAGCAAGACGATTAATCGATCGATCAATCGTTCTAATTTTGCGTGCTCTTTGACGCAAAATTTTGTCAGGGAATTTAATTATAGGAAGGACAGCCATTGATGTTGTTTTCTCATTATATTAAGTCGAACCAGTAGATTACAGTATTTTAGTTAACACAAGTTATAGCTGATTATAACAGTGCAAAACATAGCAAATATATGAATTTAACTTTTTAACGTTATCCATAGATCAATCTATTAAAATTTGCACTGCAATATGTAGAATGCACTGATAAAATTGCTTTTGGAAACATAAATGAGCACTTCAGCTGTGTTTAACAAAGCCCAGTGGCAGTGTTTTGCGAATAAACGAACGGAGAATATAACCAAGAATGATTATTGCAGGAGTGATTTTTGGTATCACATACCTACTGATAGCTGTGAGTCGGATCCCAGGTGCCATTATAGCTATCCTCGGCGCAGCTACTATGGTAACGGCTTTGGCGTTAGTATCCGGATTCACTCCACACGAAGCTTTAAACTATGTGGACTTAGAGGTCATATTTCTTCTTGCTGGCATGATGGTCTTGGCAGATGTTATGTCTCGCACAGGTGCTTTCGACTGGGTTGCAAATTATGGAGCTCGGCTAGTAAAGGGAAACGGTTTTCTGCTAATTATATTGCTCTCGCTCTTCACAGCAGTTGCATCTGCTTTATTAGACAACGTGACAACAGTCGTAATTATGGTCCCAATAACGCTTAGTTTATGTAAATCTCTGGATCTGAACCCAATTCCTTTCCTTCTAGCAGAAGTATATGCTTCTAATATTGGCGGAACAGCTACTATAATCGGCGATCCTCCAAATATAATTATCGCAAGCCACGCAAATATACCTTTCACTGAGTTCTTTTTGAACATGGTGCCGGTAGCTGTAATCTGCCTACTTGTATTGTTTATTTTGTTATTCTTTTGGTTTAGAAATAGTGTTAATGTAGCTCCATCTAAACGTAAAGAGCTATTAACAACATCTAATAATAATTTAATTACAGATCCAATCCTTCTGAAAAAGAGTTTGTTTGTGTTTACGCTAACAATCGTCGGCTTTTTCGTTGCAGACATTATTGGCATTACCCCAGCGTTTGTCGCTATCGCAGGAGCAGGTTTAGCTCTTCTAATTGCTGATCTCAATCCAAGCGAAGTATTAAGGGAAATAGAATGGTCTACACTTTGTTTTTTTGCAGGTCTCTTTATATTGGTGGGAGGCTTAGAGCATAGCGGCATTATTGATCTCATCACTGAATGGATCATAAGCTTTTCGTCGAATGCAGATGGGACAATCTCTCAGGAATCAGAACGTAACTTAAGTATCATGCTGATATGGCTTAGCGGTGGATTATCTGCAATTATTGATAATATTCCATTCGCTACAACGATGGCTCCTGTAGTCAGTGACTTACTGTCAAGTAACGAGACAGTCAATGCCGGAACCGGTACTAATCCGCTTTGGTGGGCTTTAACATTAGGAGCAGATCTCGGAGGTAATTTTACGATAGTAGGAGCGTCTGCGAACGTAGTAGTTTTCACCATGGCACGAGCAAGGGGATACCCGATAAGCTTCTTTCAGTTCTTTAAATACGGTGCTGTAATTTCAATTCTGTCACTCGCCGTTTCTACCGGATACGTAATGCTCAGATATTATTAATTGAGGTGTTATTGTGAAGGATTTAACTGTTGGCATTGTTAGCCCAGGAGACATGGGACATGCCGTCGGCAAACAATTAATCAAAAATAAAGTAAACGTAGTTACTGCTCTTGATGACCGAAGTAATAGAACAAAAGCATTAGCAAAAGAAGCGAAAATTGAAGATGTTGGATCGTTAAACTCATTGGTTGAACACGCGGATTTGATCCTGTCGATTCTTGTACCATCTCAAGCTTTCTCCTTTGCAAAGAAGATAGCAACAATAGTACAAGCATCAGAAAAGTCAATGTACTTCGCTGACTGCAATGCAATAGCGCCGCAAACAACTAAAAATATCTCTAAGCTCTTTCAGAATACCCACGCGACCTTTATAGATGCCGGGATTATAGGAGGCCCTCCTTCGGATACCTATCAACCAACCTTCTACTCTAGTGGCCCCAATACCGAGCCATTGCTAGTTTTGAAAGAAAGTGGAATAAGAGTGAGTAATATAGGCCCAGAAATAGGCCAGGCTTCTGCAATAAAAATGTGCTATGCCGCCATGAACAAAGGTACAATTGCAATTAATATAGCGGTCCTAACGGCCGCTAAAATGCTGGGGGTATACGACAGCCTTGTGGCAGAATTTGACCAAAGTCAACGAGACGTACTACAAAGAATGCAAAGGATGAACGAAATACCAACAAAAGCAAAACGTTGGATAGGCGAAATGTTAGAAATAAGTTCAACCTTCGAGTCAACGAATATTACTGGCCTTTTTCATAAAGGCGCAGCAGACATATATGATTTTGTTAGCAAAACAGAACCAGCACTAAATGAAACTCCAGAAAATTACAAAAGTGACAGAACTCTAGAAGAATTAATTAGCATTTTTGCTAAATACATACGCAATAAATAACAAATTTAACCAGAGTTAATTCACTGCTTTATTATTTTTCTGTCTTCAAAATAAACTTAAACCTATCTACGACCAAACTGCGTTTCGAGATAATTAGTAGCCAGATGAATTACAGTTGGCCTCCCATGAGGGCAGGTTTGTGGTTGATTGCAATTTTCCAGCAATCTAATTAATTCTTCCATTTCTGTATTTGACAACTTCTTGCCTGCTCTAATTGCAGCGTGACACGCGATAGTTTTAGCTGCTGATTCACGTTGATTATCGATATACTCATTAGAGGCAGTTTTTATGACATCCATAAAACCTTCTCTTGGGTCAATCGCCTGAAATATAGCTGGAACGGCTCTTAGTACGTAAGATGCATGCCCAAAAGGTTCAAATACAAATCCCATGTCATTAAGCAAAGGCTTGAGTGTATCTATGGAATCAATAAGGCGAGGTTCGAGCTCTATCACCGCACTATCCAGTAAGGCTTGCGATGCTAGCTCGTTATTCTCACTTAACACACTCTCGTAAAGAATTCGCTCATGCGCTGCATGTTGATCAAGTACGTATATTCCATCAGGGCCTTCAGCTAAAATATAAGTGTTTTGAGCCTGCCCTAGAACTCTTAGCAAAGGCAAAACACGAATGTGTGATAGATCTTTATCCGTACCGGTAGGTAAATCCTGAATTATCAATTCAGAAGCACTGCTTGATGGCGAGCGATTAGGGTGTAGATTGGATGTCCAAAATGCTCCGGTCTTTTCCATAGAATTAGTTGCGGTATTCTCAGTATCACTACTCCGGAAGATTGGAATCGTAGAGCCACTCATCAATGCTTCTCTGATTGCATGTTGAACTGCGTTAAAAACTTCTCCAGGATGAGCAAACCTGACCTCGGTTTTAGCTGGATGAACATTCACATCAATTTCTGACGGAGTTAGCTTTATGTTAATAACACATATAGGGAACCTGCGTTCTTTTAAGAATCCATGATATCCCTGAACCACAGCTTGATTTAGATATGGACTATGTATCCACCTGCCATTTACAAATATATTTATACTAGACCGATTGGACCGGTGTAATTTTGGGGAACTAATTAAACCTGATACAGTGAGGTCATCGGAACGTGACAATTCTAGTTTCATCATCTCGGAAACCAACTCGGCTCCATATACCCCGGAAACCGCATCAACTAATGAGCCGTTGCCCGGTGTCGTAAATTTGCTTTTACCACTCAAATTCAAATTCCAAGAAACACGTGGATGTGCCAGAGCATATCTAGAGCACAGATTGACGATCCTTGAAGCCTCTGCACCGCCGGAACTTAAAAATTTCTTCCGAGCTGGAAAATTCTTAAATAAGTTAGAAACTGTAACAGATGTTCCTGTCCGAAAGCCCTGCTCTGCATAATCCAATATTTGGCCGTTTTCTAATTCTATCCTTGAGGCAGCCTTTTGTGATTCCGGCCTTGAAATCATAACCGTATGTGAAACAGCGGCGATACTTGCTAATGCTTCCCCTCTAAAACCTAAGGTGGTAATTTGCTCAAGTTCTGCTAATGTTTTTAGTTTGCTCGTAGCAAATCTATGAAATGCCAATTCAATTTGAGAAGAAGGAATGCCAACACCGTTGTCTGCCACTTGAATTAACTGAATTCCTCCTTTTTCTATATTCAAATCGATGCGGCTTGCATGCGCATCGAGAGAATTTTCAATCAATTCCTTGACGATAGATACAGGACGTTCTATTACTTCCCCGGCAGCTATAAGCGAAGACACACCTTTATCAAGAATTCTTATGACCATACTTAAGCGATTATACTCAAATATAGGAACATAGGTAAAAATGTCACTCTAAGTAAGTTAGTAATTAGTAAAATATCAGAATGAATAAAAAACAAATAGATAGGCCTACCCTTAACGATATTCGTTCAGCCCATAAACGTATTGAGAAATTCATAACGCGTACTCCGTTACATCACTACCCCACTCTAGACAATTTGATCAAAGCAGAAGTGTATGTTAAGCACGAGAATCATCAGCCTCTAGGTGCATTTAAAATGCGGGGAGGTATAAATCATATGATGAAGCTATCCCAAGAAGAAAAACGAAATGGGGTAGTAACTGCATCTACAGGCAACCACGGCCAGTCAATTGCATTTGCAGCAAAGTTACATGGGATAGAAGCGGTAATAATCGTTCCAAAAGGAGCTAATCCAGGGAAAGTAGCGTCTATGAAAGCATTAGGCGCAGATGTGAGGTTTTACGGAGATCACTTTGATGAATCGAGATTAGAAGTCGAACGTTTATCTAAAGAAGAGGGGTACAAGTACATTCACTCTGCGAACACTCCCGATTTAATTGAAGGTGTCGGAACGTATACTTTGGAGATCCTTGATGACCTGCCTGATACTGATGTAATAATTGTGCCGGTAGGCGCCGGTAGTGGAGCATCTGGTACATCAATAGTAGCTAAATCGATAAATCCAAATATACAAGTTATAGGAGTGCAATCTGATGCCGCCCCAGCTGCATATTTATCTTGGAAATCTAATTCTTTAAAGTCAATGCCTAATAAAACAATAGCTGAGGGCTTAGGCACAGGTCTTGGGTTTGCATACACGATAGAAATAATGCGAGATTTATTAGATGACTTTATTTTAGTGACCGATGAAGAATTAGAGGGATCGGTTTTGCTGCTGCTCGAACATACTCACAACCTTGCGGAACATGCTGGAGCTGCTGCTTTAGCCGCTGCTATAAAGATAAAAAATCAATTACTAAATAAAAAAGTTGTCCTTGTAATGAGTGGGGGCAACTTATCTTTAGAACATTTGAGAAAAATAATTATTGATAGTTAAACTGAGTGGATTCAAATGTAGACCCGCTGAGGTCATCAATCACCTGTCAGATCACTCAATCTTGGCATAACTTCTTCAGCAAGTAGCCTCATAGAGGTTTCGTAGGCTTCGTTATCTTCCGAATGGTCAAAGGTTAGCCAAATAAGGTGACCAAAGCCACCTACTGTGTCGTACAAGGTTCGCAGCTTATCAACTACAGTGTCAGGTGAGCCCACAATCCAAAGATGATCAAGCATATAGTCGATTGTAACGTCCTCATCGGGTATTGACTCATCATGTTTCATGTAAGAGACGATAGAGGGCGGATTTCCACAGAAAAGTGGGTACAGGTAGTCCCTCCAGGCCCGTCCAAGCATCCCATTGATGGCACCTTCACGCGCTCGTTGATCTGTTTCGGCTACCCATATATCTCTAACAATTCGCCATTGGCTCCTGGACGGCGCCTCTCTCCCGCTCTCCAAAGCTCCCTCCGTTACTGAATCCCAGTGACCTGCGACATAGTTGGCGTTCAGCCCGAGACTCAATGGGATATAGCCTCGCTCGCCCGCTAATTTTAATGTGCTGGATCCAGGACTGACTCCTGCAACTCCTATCGGTGGATGCGGCTTTTGGAAGGGAGTTATATGAGTTTTTAGTGATGCAAATTCGTAATCTTTTGGGTCAGGAATATTCACTTGCCAAAATTTGCCTTCGTATTTGAAAGGTCCATCTACATTTTTCCATAGGTTGAGGATTATATCTAAAGACTCCCTTGTCATATCCCTGTGTTCACCTTTCTCCATATCAATAGCGAAAAGCTCGTGATCTGACTGGAGACCTCCCGCGCCTATTCCAAACATATATCGACCCTGGGCTAGATGGTCTAAATATGCCACCCTGCATGCTAGCTCGACTGGATGGTGGAATGGCAAAAGGTGGGCCCCTGTGCCTAGTTTGATATTTTTCGTCTGCATCAGTGCTTGAGCAATCAAAATATCTGGAGACGGGACCGGTTCCCACGGGGCTGTGAAATGTTCCCCTATCCATGCCTCATGAAGGCCATACTGGTCAGCCAGCCTGAGGCAGTGCAGGTCCCACTGCTGAGCATCGTAAGGAGAGCCGCTCTGGCGGATGTGACGGCATCAAGAATAACCCTAGTTTCATGTCTCGGCCCTCCTTAATATTACTGTGTTCAAAAACTGGGATTTGATTCCACGGCCATCATACTACATAAGAAATGTTTTTATTGCAGCGGTATTTTAATAATTAACATAACCGTGATTTATTTCGCTTAACCTAGTTATCCCTTCTGTTTTCATGCGATTCAATAATTCATTTTTCATGCTTTTAACTACTGTAGGTCCTCTATAAATAAAAGCAGTATACATTTGAGTTGTGTTAGCTCCCGCTAGTAATGCATTGAAAACATCATCTCCAGAAAAAATTCCTCCACACGCATTTATGGCAATGTCGGGGCCTAGATAAGAGCGGAAACGGGAGACCATCTTCAAAGTCCTATTAATTAACCCTGCTCCGCTTAAGCCTCCATGACCAACCGATAATCTATCATCTTCGATGGGATGACTATTTGAAACAGTAATTCCATTGGCTCCCGAATCAATGCAGGCGCTAGCTAAACTCAAAGCAGAGTTAATTTCAGTAATCTCTTCGTTGTGTGGGGGTAGTTTTATAAACAAGGGCCTGCTATCGATTTCACGAATCATTTTTATCATTTCCGACAATCTGGCAGGGTCATGAAAAACCTTAAGACCGGCTGTATTTGGAGAACTGATATTAACTTCTATTGCAGAAACTAAAGGAGATAGTCTTAAATAGGATGTTTTAATGCTTTCCAAGTCAATACCAGAAATACTAGCAATTATGGGAAGCAAAACATCGGTTCGGTCCTGCTTTATTGCGTTTTCAACGAACTGCAGTCCTTTACTCGGAAACCCCATGGAATTTATAATTGCCCTGTCAGAAACATCTCGTATCAATCTGGGTTTAGGATTTCCTGGTTGTGGATTTACTATCACAGTGCCGCAGGTTAAGTAACCAAAATCAAATAATGACAGTGTATTTAACATTCGGAAGTCTTTATCAAAACCTGCGGCAAGGCCAATCGGGCTAGAAAGTGGTATCCCACAAAGATCGGTATTCAACTGACTTATATCAGTCTTAATATACTGAGCTATAAACCTCCAAGGAGGTTTGATGCGAAGACACCGTTCAGCCAGACTTTGAGCCAACTCAGGCGGCATTAGTGAAAGTAGCCGTAATATTAAAACACGATATAACATTAACCAGATTATAAAATAGTTATGTATATAAGAACCAATTATTAATAACGGAATAACTAGATGAATTTAAATTTTGAACGTGGTAATGCTGAGAGCCCGAAGGGTCATGCCTTTTTATACTTTACTAGCGACTCTTCGAAAACTGCTTATTTTGCCACATATTTGATTATTCAGCCTATAAATGTAGATGTCTCAAAATATGTTCCGCCTTTTTTAATAAACCAGATGGGGGATATTGGAAGTGACGATCTTTCAATGTTTGCATTCCCGCCTTCGCCCGAACAAGTTGAAGGTATGGATTATATAAACAGTTTGGCCCAAACCAGGGAAGATGATGTGATTTACGGAGGCCAAATTTCAGTGAAAGATCCTGCTTCAATGATAATGACGGTAAATGAAATCTTGGAACAATACGCGAACCTGTACAAAGAAACAAATCGAATGTTGACAGAAACGACCAGCATGGCTGAGGTGGGCACTGACGTTAACGAGGTTATATATAGTTTGATGAGCGATATAGACAAGTTAGAAGAATTAACTAAATTGATAGGGAAACTGAGATATGCTGCTGATGATGCTGGAGGTGAACTTTCAAAAGAAACTGAAGATCAAATCAGATTATTGTCCAAACATTTACCAGCAAATCATGAAATCCCGAAAATTTTACAGGCGGCAAAAGAGTCTGATAGCAAAGGCCAAAGGTTAGCAGATTTATATTTAAAACGATCCTTCCATTTGATTAACGAGTCTTTCGCTGATTTAGGAGAACTAGAACAAGAAATTAAAAAACTAGAAGAGACATTTTAATTGATGATTAACCAATCAGTGAATCAACATCATTTCTATGTGGCATGGAAGCCTGGGCACCACGTGTACTAACTGATATCGATCCTGCGGCGCAACCTCTAATTACTGCTTCCCTGATATTTAAACCCTCTGCGAGCGACACAGCAAACGCTGCTCCAAAGGCATCACCAGCTGCTACTGAATCAACCATTTTTGTAGGTATTGAAGGCACAAAGCCAGATTCTTGAGCATTCGCATAATATGCACCTAGTTCACCCATTTTGATCACCACATCGGAAACACCAAGTTTCAATAAATCATTGCTTGCCTGTTTGGCTGAAGCAGGATCAGTGACTTTAATCCCAGTTAAAAACTTCGTTTCATTTTGATTAGGCATTAATACGTCAACATGATTCATTATATGTATTAAATTATTATCGGATGGGGCAGGGTCAAAAATAACCTTTACATCCAACTCTTTGGCCTTGCAGGCCACATTTTTCGTAACATTTACGGGCAATTCATTTTGTATCATTAAGACATCTGCTTTGATCAAATCTTCGGCAGCATGCTGGATTTCAAGCTCGCCAGCTAAAAGATTTGCTCCGCGCACTTGAACTATATAATTTTGTTTATTTTTATCTAACAAAATAATTGCGACTCCGGACTGAGCCGTAGGATCTTTGACAACTGATTGAATATTAATTCCCTCCGAGACCAAATTATCAATTAATTGAACCCCATATTGATCACTCCCTACTCGGCCAATTATTGACACATGTGCTCCCATCCGAGCCGCACCGACAGCTTGATTTGCCCCTTTTCCTCCAGGAGTTATATAGAAATCATTACCGGAGACCGTTTGTCCTGGCTCAGGTATTACATCTGAAGAAGCAATTAAATTCATATTGATGCCACCCAAAACCAATATCTTAGGAGGGGCCTTGTGGGTGTTTTTAGAAGATATTATTTCCACCTATTAATCCTTGCCTTAAAAAGGAGTTTAATAATTTTGCAGGGCCGTCAGTTTCAACCGTGCCGCATACCACATCTGCTGACTTAATCACTTCATCCACCGAACCTTCGACAGCGACTCCTAACCCCGCCCACTCCAGCATATGAACATCATTGTACCCATTTCCAAAAGCCAAAACGGAGTTGCTCTTTATGCCTAATCGACTGCATATAACTTCTAAAGCTTTATGTTTACCAGAAAATGGATGAAGGATTTCACAAAAGTTTGGCAACGATCTTGTAACGTGTAACTTGTCATGAAAATGTCCTATAAGACTGTTTTCAACAGTTTCAATATCTATTTCGTCCCCAACGAGCACCAAGCGGGTTGGCTTTTTGAGGGCAATTGAATTTAAATCATTCACTTTTACAATTTCGACACCATTTCGATCAACATAAGATTCAGTCCATTCTGTCAGTCTGTTCACGTATATACGATGTTTTACGAATACGAGAATCTCACCCGTCCAATATTTCAAATAATCAAGCGTTGATAGAGTCATCTCTTCAGTTAGTGGCATATGCCAAAGCACCTCCGAGGTTGAAGGGTCGGCAATATGGGCGCCTTGAAAAGAAATTATGGCAGAATTGAGATTTAGAGATTTTGTGGCTGTTACTGCAGAACTAAAAGATCTGCCAGTAGCTATCGTCACTAAGGCTCCAGCTTCACGAACATTTTCAAGTGATTTTTGAGTAACCGGACTGATCTCATTATTAAAATTTTTAATGGTCCCGTCTATGTCTAAAGCGATTAGTTTGTAGGTCATATAAAATCTGATACCTGATAGTTTCTATAAATTTTTGATTTATTGCATATAATATTAATTAATTCTGTTTAAGATTAAGATGGTTTTTTTAGTTAATTATGAATATAGGACCTCGTCAAATAGTTTGGATAATAATCGCCCCTATAGTGGTGGTTCTGTTGGTCTTGGCTATTCGTGGATTTTAATTCATAATTTAGATTATACATATGCAATCAAGTAGAAGTTTTAAATTTATTGGCAAGCGACCTTTGAGACCTGACGGGATTGAGAAAATCACAGGTAAAGCATTATATGGTGCAGATATAAATATCCCGGGCAGTATCTATGGAAAAATTCTTAGGAGCCCGCATTCTCATGCAAATATTTTATCAATCGATACCAGTGATGCCAAAAATTACTTCGGCGTCCATGCAGTAGTAACAGCAAACGAGTTAACCACCAACGACATTGAATTATATAAAGATCTCGAAGGAACGTATAAAAGTTTAAAATACCTCAGCAACAATGTATTGGCCGACGATAAAGTCATGTACGTGGGTCATGCAGTCGCCGCAGTCGCAGCTATTAATCCTTATGTAGCCACAGAAGCATTATCACTGATTAAGGTAGATTATCAGATATTGGATGGGGTAACTAACGTTGAATCTTCTATGAGTCACGATGCACCTATTTTGTTAGACACACCAATAACAGCATCCCCTAGGCCCTTGGAATTTAAATCAACAAATGTTGTAGGCCACTGTAAGTTTTCTCAAGGTAATGTAGATCGTGGTTTTGAGAGAGCCGAAGTCATAGTTGAAACTGAATACAGCACAAGTACCGTGCACCAAGGATACATAGAGCCACAATCCGCCACTGCGTTATGGACACAAGAAGATCGTCAGTTGAAGATATGGTGCACTAACCAAGGACATTTCAGTGTAAGGCATGAAGTGTCTGTTTTATTAAACATACCTGTCTCGGAAATAAAAGTCATACCCATGGAAATTGGGGGCGGGTTTGGTGGCAAAATTACCGCACACATAGAGCCTATCGCAGCGATTCTCTCTAAGGAAAGCGGCCGTCCAGTCAAAATTTCATTGGACCGATCAGAAGTGCTTCAATCCACAGGCCCTACGTCTGGTGGTATTGTGAAAGCAAAAATAGGAGCCACTAAAGATGGTGAAATTACAGCTGCAAAATGCCAGTTGTATTTGGAAGCCGGAGCTTATCCTGGCTCATTTATTGAAAATGGATGTAATACTGCGTTTGCTCCATATAACATCGACAATCTAGAGGTCGAAGGTTACGACATTGTCACCAACAAACCTAAAACAGGCGCTTATCGGGCACCAGGAACTCCAAATGCCGCTCTAGCTGTTGAAACAGCGGTTGATGAAATTGCAAAAAAACTAAAGATGGACCCTGTCGATTTAAGATTGAAAAATGCCGCCAGCAAAGGTACTAGAAAAGCTGATGGAACTATCTATCCAGAGATAGGCATGATACAAACTGCACAATCGGTTCTTGAACATGAGCATTATTCAGCCCCACTCCCCGATCCAAGTGCAAATTCATTCAAAGTTGGCAGAGGTATCGCTTTTGGATATAGCGGTAATATCAATGGAGCTGCAACAGTAATAGCTAATGTAGTAGAAGATGGCACGATAAGGTTAATTATGGGATCAGTAGATATAGGCGGCACGAGAATTTCTATAGTACAACAATTTGCAGAAGTTCTTGGCATCAATCCTGATTTAATCAAACCGATAATTGCAGATACAGATTCTATTGGGTATACAGCTGCCAGTGTTGGTAGTAGCGCTTCACATAAAAGCGGATGGGCTGCTTATGAATGTGCTTTGGATGTTAAAGATCAGCTGGAAGAAAGGGTGTCAACAATATGGGGTATAGATAGAGACAATGTTGTTTTTGAACATGGCGAGGCAGTATCTAAAGTTGACCGTAAAATAAAGATGTCATTTAAAGAATTGTCTTCCCTGTTAGATGAAACCGGCGGTCCAATCACAGGTCGTGGAAATGTGAATGCTGGCGGATCTGCAGGTTCATTTGCCGCAAATATTGTGGACCTAGAAGTGGATATGGAAACTGGCAAGGTTAATATACTAAAATACACTGCTTTTCAAGATGCTGGCAAGGCAATTCATCCAAGCTATGTGGAAGGGCAAATACAAGGTGGAACAGTTCAAGGCATTGGATGGGCATTACACGAAGAATACGTGTTCGATAAGTTGGGCAGAATGTCAAATTCATCGCTTTTAGATTACCGTATGCCAACTAGTTGGGATGTGCCTATGATAGATGCTCAAATTGTAGAAAATCACAACCCTGGGCATCCGTACGGAGCCCGTGGTGTCGGAGAAGCGTCGATTGTCCCTCCACTTCCAGCCATATCTAATGCTATCAACGACGCCATAGGCTACAGAATACCCTTACTGCCTATGTCGCCAACGAATATCTATAAATTTATAGATATTGATGCTCGCTGAGGGATTGTTGATATAACCAATATCAATAGATAATAAAGGGTCACAAAAAACACGAGAGAGAAAATTAATTATGACTGCAAAAAAATTTCAGTTTAAAGAAGATGCGCGAAAAAAGTTAATGGAAGGAATTGATATAGTTGCTAAAACTGTCGGCATAACTCTAGGACCTGCAGGTAGAAACGTAGTCTTAGACAAGGGATTTGGGCCGCCAAGAGTATATAGTGACGGAGTGTCGATTGCCCGTGAAATTGAACTTCCAGATCCATTTCAAAATATGGGTGCCCGCCTTATACAAGACGCTGCACGCCAAACAAGTGAACTTGCGGGAGACGGAACTACTACTTCAACAGTAATAGCTCAATCTCTAGTACACGAGGGATTTAAGAATGTTGCGGCAGGAGCCGACCCAATGGTTTTAAAGATTGGTATCCAAAAAGCAACTAAAGAAATAAACGATGAGCTTGTAAAATTGTCCACACCTGTAGAGGGTCATGATCAAATAGCTCAAATAGCTTCTTTGTCCGCACATGAAGAACGGATTGGAAATATGATTGCTGAAGTTATGGATAAAGTCGGCGAGGATGGCATTATAACCATTGAAGAAGGTAAAGGTACGGGTGATGAAGTCGAATATGTTGAAGGAATGCGTGTTGACCGGGGTTATATATCCCCTTATTTAGTAACTCATCAAGCAGAGATGAAGGCTGAAATTGAAAACCCTTATATCCTCTTAACAACGGAAAAGATTTCATCTGTAAATGAATTGGTTCCGATACTCGAAGCGTTGTCGACGATAAGCAAAAACTTCTTAATAATAGCTGAGGATATTGAAAAAGAAGCTTTAGCGACCTTAGTGGTGAATAAACTTCGTGGAACTATGAACTGTCTGGCAATCAAGGCTCCTGCATTTGGTGACCGGAGGAAAGCCATACTAGAAGATTTAGCGATACTATTTGGAGCAAATTTAATTTCAAAAGAGACTGGTAGAGGCTTGGAGTCAGTAACTGTAGAAGACTTAGGTAGAGCAAGAAAAGCAATAGCATCGAAAGAGGATACAACGTTTGTCGAAGGGGCAGGAGATTCCGAAGCTATTCAAGCCAGAATCGAACAAATAAAACGACAAGCAGCAGATACAACTTCAGAATATGACCAAGAAAAACTGAATGAAAGAGCGGCTAAATTATCAGGTGGTGTAGCAATTATAAATGTGGGTGCCGTCACTGAAATTGAATTAAAGGAAAGAAAGCAACGGATGGAAGATGCGCTTGCAGCAACAAAAGCTGCGCGCGAAGAAGGAGTTATAGCGGGAGGAGGTGTAACTTTAGTTAGAGCTGCAACAACTATCCTAAATAAAACCAAAGTGTCTGGCGACGAACTTACCGGATATAAAATAGTTGCAAAGGCTGTTGAAAAACCATTAACACTTATCGTTGAAAACGCTGGTCTTGCAGGGGATGTTGTTCTATCAACTATAAAAAAAGGCAACCAAAACCATGGCTTCGACGCAGAAAACCATGTTTTCGGAGATCTTTACGAGATAGGCATTGTGGATCCCGTCAAAGTAACTAAGACAGCTCTAGAAAATGCATCTAGCGTCGCTACAATGATTTTGACGACTGAATCGTTGATTTCAGAAATACCCGCACCAACACCCGGCGGTATGCC
>DBZU01000004.1:0-2537 GCA_002311285.1 Dehalococcoidia bacterium UBA1152
CCAACTAATAAGACTAGGCAGAAACCAATGACTGTTCGTTTCATACCGATATCTTATTCCTGTTACGCAGAATCAACCACAAGCGTGTGACAGTGTGCGCAGTGGTACCCAGGCCAATCATGCATTACATTCAAACTGGAGCGATCAGTTCGGCTTTGGAGAATGACCGAAATATTCTTCCCACTCTGCACCAAACCGTTTCTTCGTGATCATGGGTATGATCAGCCCCACTTGAGTGATCCGCTTTGAGTGGGGGAAATTCAGGATGCAGAATCAGGTCTCGAATATTCGTTGGGTAAATAATTAAAAGTATTCCCTACACACTGTGACCACTCTTTAACTCAAGTCCGATCTGGTGCTTGATAGGATGTGACTCACAGTACAGCTGGTTTTGTACCATCTATTCTGTGCCAGAATCTACTGATACAGATTAGAAAGAATATACCAAGCAAAAAGAAAACAATTGAAAGGCCCACGGTCTCATAAAACCATGGAACCTTTAAACGAAATGTAACTTGATTTATACCCTTTTCTATCTGCACTCCTCGGAAAATGTAGAACACCGGCATAATCTCAACTTTTTGACCATTGACGTAAGCTTCCCAAAATGGGTGATAAATGTCTGATAAGACTAAATGACTCTTTGTGGTAGCTTTGGCAATTATCGAGATCTTCTCTGGTTCATAAGACACAATTTTCGCTGTCTGGTAAACGGGATATGAATAATTAGGTGTCGATATGTGGTTGCCATCGTCTGACAGTGTCGCATCCATAGACCATTTGATTTCGTCCTGACCAAGACCATCTGCATCATCCCCAATGACGTAGACTCTCGGGAAGTCCCTTTTTACCCTAGAAACAACGAAGAAGAAACGTTGAAACTGGCCTGGACCTCGATGGTACTCGTAAGGAAGTTCGAACGGCTCACTGTGATCGATATACTGTAAGAACGGGTGCTGCTCAATATAATTATTTATCTTTTTTTCAAGCTGTGTATCATTTTCATCTTCTATGGGAATCAATATCCCAACATATTTCACGCCCAGTAACTGCAGGCTGTTCTGATCAAAACTCGGGCGCGACACTATTCTAGCGAAGTAAATCTCCGTATTGGACAGGCCATTTGTAGTTATCTTCGGAAGTCTCCGAATGGTGCGTTCTGTATACTCGTTTGGGTATGCTTCTATTACATTATCAGTCGGTGGTATGCCGTAATTTCTAAAAACGGTCCAATCAAAATACCGCCGTGATGGAAGACTCGTATACATTGTAACCTGCGGTAGAGACTCTGTGATTAACGAGCCCATTCCGAATGTCAGTCCATAATTTAGTTCTAGATTTGGAAGATAAAACCTTGTGTTAGGAGAGAATTGATTTCTCTTTAGCACTTCCGTGACTTCCGGTATTCCCTTGTGATAAGGGTAATTATCAGGCATGTAAGACATTAACGCGTGGCTGTAATAAAAGTCTTTCGACGTCTGCATTAACACAGCAACGAGCACCAGAATCACTAGCGCCGATGGGAGAATTGGCAGCTTGTTGCGATATTTGTTAAAGAGCGACCCCATTCCCACCATAGCCACTAAGGTCGAGAGGATGTCAAACAAATAATTATCCCTTGTTGGCATCCATACAAGCCCAGCAAGATAGGCCAGCAGGATCTGTCCTTGTTCTCGGACTACAAACAGAATTACTATTGTGATGATTGCTACCTTAGCAAGTTTATTTGTCCAGAACTGATGACAACCGTACCAAAGAAAAAAGCCGAATGATCCGGGGATCATATAGGGCGCCAGGTTCAGGATTTCATTTTCTGCTAAATCGCCTCGGCCACTTCTACACCAATAAATCACGAAAATAAAATATATAAAATTAGTTTTAGCAAACTTGTATAGACCCTCTTTATAAGACTCACGCTGCGTTAATGCTAGAACGACAGCGAAAGCTCCACCGATTAGAAACGGGTCTGCTAAGTTATCAAACAGAGACCAGGACGGCTGGAAGTCGAACGGCAAAAGATACACAACCCCTACACAACAGAAAAGAAATATAGTTTTCTCTAAAGTTCGTCTGAACATAGTTGCGAACCATAGAACACTGGCAAGAAGGATGAAGTGCCCTGTGGGGCTCTCAAGGATACTAAGGAAAAGATTACGGTACATCTCCATGGAAAATATGTGAAGGAGACTGGAGGAGCCTCTTCGACTGGAGGCCTCAAATACCTGAGAGACGAAGTTAATTATCCACAGATTCGCAACTACCCCAAGAATATACACCACGTATACAGACACGAGTTTTCTAAAATGTGCTCGTCTGATAACAACCCAACAGACAATCGGATAAAAAGAAAACACAACGATGTGGTAAAACCAAAACTCTGCTTTGGTACCCCAGAAACTTAGAAACGTAACAACAAAAATCCCAATTAAATACCGCTTATCCGAAGATTCGAAACAGCGGTAGAAAAGAAAAAACAGGAAAATAGCGGCGATAAATGAATTGAATTTAATAAAATAGAAATAAAAATAATTCACCCA
>DBZU01000004.1:2587-3315 GCA_002311285.1 Dehalococcoidia bacterium UBA1152
AGAGGAGAGCGAATGCTTGGATAAATTGAAAATAGTGGTAATGCGGCCCCACAATCAATCTCAGGACCGTAAACAAATCGACTGGAATGGTAGCCCACAGCTGGGAAGTTGTGCCTAAACCCATAAATGGATTCCAGAGCGGGAGTGAGCCTTTAATTAACTGATCGGTAAACCATTCTCTATAAGGATAGTAGAAGGTTAGAAAATCAGGGTGGGCAAGTGCTCTGTACCCGGTTAGCAGATCTTTGGAAAACCAGGCGGCAATCAACAATAAAGCACCATAGAACACAATAGCGATAGCGCGCGTCTTGAGGTGCCAGACATTGTGGTCTATCCGCATATTTTAAGTAGACTCGTCCTGGGCTCTTTGAGTCAATCCCGGATCGCTTATAGCGTTTATCTGCTGCTCAAATGGACCAAGTTACAGACCACAGGCATCAGGCACTATACAACGGGTCTTTTTCCTAGCTCAATCAGCGTATTGCATATTCTGACTTTCTCCCCGTAATCTGGTCCATGCGAAATGAAGATTCCCCCGTATATTCTGACTGAAGGAAAAACCTCAGATGAAGAACAAGCACTACACAGAAGAACAGATCATTTGGTATTTGGCTCTCGGCCTTAAAGTGGGGTTGCCTGTGGGAAAAGTCCACGCTTGCGTCAGTAGCGCGTGGTACTGAGAATTTGCTAGCAACCTGAATTGTCTATTACTCCGTCAGGCATCGTTG
>DBZU01000068.1:0-1089 GCA_002311285.1 Dehalococcoidia bacterium UBA1152
CATATCGTAGATGCCACCGGCTCTCGCCAGGTTTAAGGCCCGAGACTCTTCCGGATTGTAAGCTCGTGGGGTAGCCGCGCAGCCAGCCAGGGCAGCGGCCAATATTGCCGTAGTTAAGGGTGCTAATCTTTTCATTATGTCCTCCTGCTTTCATTAAATATTCTCATGAGGTTGAGAATATGCAAGAGGAAAAATAAAAATAATCTTTATAAATCAATAGTTTGTACTGATAGAACAAAGTTCCTTTCGCTCAAACATATAACGACAGACACACTGCCGTTACGTTGAAGCTCATGTGTTGTAAAACACTATAAAATGGTAGATGGTAACGGCGAGGAACGTACCAAATTACATAGTAGATACAAGTGCATAAATCGGGGCAAGAATGAATAAAGCGTTTAAAGACAATAAGGTCAGCACAACATTAAAAGACCTAATAGGTGACACTAGGCTGGCTCGCTTATTCTACGGTGATCCTCGGCCATGCGCTGTACAGCTTTGGATTCTTCAAGTTCATTCCACAGAAACGACTAAAAACCGGATTATCTATGGTCGTGTAGTACCATACTCACATTCTAATAATTCTTGGTCTTTCAGCAATAATGACAAATTTACGAATCTTGAACATTGCAGAGCGAAAATAACCCGGCTTAATCTGTACATCGGTAGCAATTTATTAAGTGATTTTCTGGAAATGCTTTGTGATGGAGTTAATATTTCCACGATAAGCGATACTTTAGGTCTTGAGCGAAAAAATAAGTTTGATGAGAAGTTTGGCACAATATTTTTAGATCCAAAAAAATTAGTTTATAAACCCGTAATATATCTTCTTAACAAGGATGCGTTCGAACTTCACTCGACTACTAGCCCCCATGGAGCAGCGGGTGCCATTAGCGCATCGATCACTCAAGTAGATAAATCATCTCTCTTCCAGGACAACCATAATTATCGTTCCGACCTTACAAAGTTTATCGTCGAACATCTAAATTTTGACACTGGATTGAACTTTGAAGATAACGATAAAGTGCGATTTGGTGATATTGAGTTTCTCGTTTTTCCGACTTTAGATGAAAAAGAGAAAAATTTACT
>DBZU01000068.1:1254-2940 GCA_002311285.1 Dehalococcoidia bacterium UBA1152
ATATATGCGCGAGTTTGATATTGATAGAACAGTTAGATCCATCGCTGACTCTACTGAACTAGAAATCTATGGTTTTAATGTCGAAGATAGCGAAGAAAATATATTATGTTGCAGGTGGCGCACTGGATATATTCGAGAAATAAATTTTCAAGCTAATGTGGTCGGTGGTAATTCAAGCTCTGTTAAATTTGATTGGTTAGAGAACACGGTCAAAGAAAAGCAATCTAGCCGCGTGAAAGCAGTATTAACTAAAAACACAGGAAACCATGGGTTTGCTAGCCAAGTGGGCGGCCGGGAGGCTGACCCTTGGGTTGCTGTAAACCGCGAGCTAAGCCCTATTTTTAATAAACTGCACCCAAAAAAATCGGATGCAAGGTTTTTCGAACGTTATGGACCAAGCGATGGTGAAGGCCGTTTACAATTTGTCGAATGGTTCAAAGCTCTCTTTTCAAAATATAACGACAGCCAAATAATAATTTTCGATCCCTATTTTGATTCGGCTGGATTATCGTTGCTTTCTTTATATGCTGCGCCTAAGTGTAGCTACATAGTATTTACCTCACTACCAAAACAAAAAGGTGACGAGGAAAACCCTACTAATCGTAATAGAGTAGACGATCTAGTTACTGCTTGTGAAAACAATAAACGAACCCTTTCAAAAATAAACCTCAGAATCATTGGCTTAAAAGACGGAAAGCTCCACGACCGATATATCCTGATTATAGGAAGCGATGGCTTACCAATAGTTGGCTTTAATTTATCAAATTCCTTGCAGAAAGTGGCAGAGAACTATCCCTTACTTATTACGCCGATACCATCTGATACTTTGTTAGAGGTTGAAAAATATAAAAGTGGCCTTTTGAAGGACTTAGAGGCAAAAACATCTGATTCTGAAGAAAACAACCCTGGATTAAGCAAACTATATGTTTCTTCCGAAGCTCCAGGGAAAAATGTAAGATACGAGCCACTAAAAATACTGAATAATGAATTAGCAGGCGACATCCTATCAATATGGGCTAACGAGCCTTCATTAACAGGATTATACGGTGCACCACTGAAAGACAAGTTGATATCTCTTGAGCTATTAGAAGGGGACTCACTTAACTTGATCGATCCTCAGGGGTTCTTAGCCTGGGTAAAGAAAAAGGTCAGCTCTGAAGATTTCATGGATCAATGGGAAGTGGTTGGTGAATTTTTGGCAAACTCTAGAGCTGGTGATACAGATTTTCAAGAAATATTAAGTGAAACCTCGTTCTTACAGAATCTCATGGGGTACCTTACTAAATCGATACAGCGCACCCATAAAGATCTGGATACTGATATAACTGTCTTAGAACCTCACCTATTTCAAAGACCAATTGAAAAGCTGCTGTGTAGCTCTTACCAGCTTCATCATATGTGCCATATGACTAAATATACAGCACTTACTTGGTCAGAATATTTTGCAATAAAACTGCTTTGGTCATATGACCCAAAATCATTGTTAGAACTGGTTGCTGAAGAATCGCCTAAAATTCCGAAAGAGCCGGATCATGCTGACATAATTAGGCTGTCATTGTTAAGCCAAATTGTTAGCGAGATCTCCCTATCCATAGAGCTGCTACCAAACTATTCCCGCACATGCACTTTATTGAATAGTTGTAACGGTTTAATTCGATGGATGGGCTTATATGCTCTAGAGCAGAT
>DBZU01000068.1:2999-4187 GCA_002311285.1 Dehalococcoidia bacterium UBA1152
TATGCTCTAGAGCAGATGATTGATCAAACTAAGGACGTCACATCAGAGCTGGGCTTGCTTTCAAGATTTGACCGCACGGAAAAGGTAAGATATTTAGGTTGGTTGGTGAACAGATCGGCAAATGATGAAAGAAAACGTGATCAATACGAGAAATTATTAGTCGCACTCAAAAGCGAACTACCAGAACAGCTATCTGGAAGTGATTTGAGGCACGTAATCGATTCGATGAGAGGCCATATGCGCCAATTACCATGGACAGAACCGTGGTTGTTTCGGGATCTAGTTTTACCTCTACTTCAAAGTGAGCAAGCTGATACGGATGATGCTTGCAAAATCTGGATCGAGGAAATCGTTTCATTGATAGGCCCAGCTGAAAGCAGGAATTCAAGACTGTTCCAACTTTCACGGGAAGGGCAGATGACAAATACTTGTGCATTTATCGTCGCTCATAGTACGCCTGAGCAACAAAGACAAGTAATTGAATTGATCAGACCCATTTTAAATAAGCAGAAAAGAGTTTTACAACAACCTCTGGCAAGTACGTCTAACTGGTCTTGTTGGAACGATGCTTTGGTAGTCTCAATGTGGATATTGGCATTCACTAGGTGGTGTCAATACTATTTAACCGAAATGAAGCAAGCTAATGTAGAATTAGATAACTTGTCAGGAGAAGCAAGCGCCCTTGCAATGTTAAGGCCTATGGAAGAATGGGAGTCAGAGGGGACAGGAAAAGACAGAGACCTGGCCTCATTCCTATCCCAAGCTGAAGATCTTCTTTCGCAGTCGGAGTAACTCTGCTGTCATAGGGGCGAACAACTTGGCAGTCGGTCATACCATTCAATTAAGAGTGGATATTGACAGATGCAGAATAATCGAACAGGAGATACTTTATGTTCCCAGTTTCCCACTTTTCCCAGGTCCTTAATGGGGAATCAGCATTCGGATCTACAGAAACTTGCAAATATTTAGACTTTTTTCGCAAATTTCAGCACTNNTAAAAGCGTATACAAGGCTCCCAGTTTCCCACTTATCCCAGTTTAAAATGGGTCGTCAGGAGCCGACGCAGAGGAAATTTGCCAATATTTACACTTTTTTCGCAAATTTCAGCACTCCGAGAGTGCTCCGAAAAACTTACAAGGTACTGTTTTTAAAAGAAAACAAATATTCTGTATTGGTAAGTAGCGCAAC
>DBZU01000037.1:0-506 GCA_002311285.1 Dehalococcoidia bacterium UBA1152
CACGGTGATACATAATAGAGGGGATATAATTATTGAGGCTGGAAATATACGTTTTGGATTAGAGTACAGAAATCTTGGCAATGATGGAGGAATGGCAATTCATGTCTTAGGTGATGTAGCGGGAGAGGAAATTGAACTTTTAGCTTTTGACTGTTTTAGAAACGCACCACATTACCATTATGGCCCAAGAAATAAGAACATTAGGCTGTATTGGGACAAAACAGCTGTCCCAGACACTTTGAAATGGACTCTGCAGCAATTCCGGGAAGGTAAATTAGATAATATGCTAACCAAGGCTGGTTACCCCGGCATAGTAGCGGAATTAGATCATCGTTTAATCCGAGCCAAATTGTCCGAAGTAGAAAAACACGCATATAAGATGGAAAAGGCAAAATAAATCCTTCCCAGTTTTTGTGTTTCTACCTGACTCGTTTCTAGGTTGTTCACCATATGGTTTTTAAGGTCGAATATCGAAGATATGAGCGGGCGGTTAGCTCAGCTGGTTA
>DBZU01000037.1:591-3408 GCA_002311285.1 Dehalococcoidia bacterium UBA1152
CACGCAGGGGGTCACAGGTTCGAGTCCTGTATCGCCCACCACTTTTACAATTGGCAGGACCTGCAGATGAAAAAATACATTCCTAGTCCAAGTATTTATGTAGCAGAACATGTGGAACTTTATGAATCAAGTGGTGGTACGAAAGGTACCACTAGGCATGGACTGGCCTGTATCATAGTAACCAGTGTAGGGAAACGTACGGGTGGCTTGCGTAAAACACCGTTAATGAGAGTTAGGGATGGAAATAACTATATCCTTGTGGCTTCGCAAGGAGGGGCTCCTCACAATCCATTCTGGTATTACAATCTTAAATCTGATCCGAATGTTCTAATTCGTGATGGGATTCACGTCTATACAATGAAAGTTCGACAGGTGATTGACCCCGTTGAAAAAGACCGATTGTGGAAGATCGCTGTCAAGACATTTCCACCTTACCAAGATTACCAAATAAAGACAAAACGTTTGATTCCCGTGTTCTTAGCCGAGCATGAACATGCGTCTTAAGTTGAAGTTTCGTTTGGCTATTACGAATCAATAATCCTGCGCAATTTATATCCCAGAAATCTATATTTACCCCATGGCGCAAAATACTCCTGAATTTCGTCGGTCTTTAATTTATACGTGAGTTGGCAATAATTAGTAACTTCCGAATCTATAGGTATCCATTCGAAATTATGCAATAACATCAAAATATGATTAACTGTGTATGGCCCGAGTCCACGAAATTGAATCAGATCTTCAAAACCTAAAGTTGGTTTTTTTAACATTCCCCTTTCATCTATTATCCCTCGATCCAATAGTTGACGAGAAATTTGATAGATAACCTCGGCACGAAATCCTAAACGTAAATCTTTTTTTAATATTATTGGACCCGCTTTGAGTATTGTTAGTGGATTTGGAAAACCACCTTCACCCAGTTGCATTGATATGTCAGCTGCCATGCGTACCGTAAATTTCCAATTGGCATTAATAGTTAGAATTGTTTTTATGCAATCTTCATAAAAGGAGCTTCCCCTAAGAAATCTACCGCCGCCGTTTTCAATAAATCTAGACACCTCTGGGTCAATGATCTTACTCAATCTTATAGCTTCAGTCGGGTCCCAAGCAAAGGAAAACCATCGTTCTGCTTTTTTTTTAATGTACTCTTTTTCAATTGGCGTTAAATCTGCATCTGGTATCTGAATAGAGATCGATTTAGAATTAACCTGTCCGCAAATGACCCTCTTTAAATAACCATCTCTACAAAGTTCAATTCTTGATAGATTATGGTTTATAGGGTCCCAATTCCATGGAGCAAGTTGAAACCAACCATGACTCATCACTATGTTTTTAAGAGACAAAGAATACTTTGATCTAATAATCATTTAAAGCAAATACTAAGAAGATTGACCATCGAGAGCCAGAATTCTTTATGTAGGAACATTAGGCAAGCAATCAGATACGACTAGAAGGAAAAATCTGAGGGACGATCAAATCCATTGTTCTCTTTTGGACATCCCAAGAACCAATACCATTCTTGTATTTTAACCATGAAATTTGAGCCCGGTCCATAAGGTCATTTTCGTCAATTCCGACGAGGGNNCTTTTAGGACAATGTTCCCATCCACTATAACCGTATCGCACTCTCTACCAGTGCCGGCCGTAACCAAAGTACGCATAGGGTCATCAATTGCTCCAGTTTCCAGTCCATTTAGGTCAAAAATACTAATGTCTGCTAAACAACCTACTTCTAGTCTTCCTAAATCGTTCCTACCGAGTGCCCTAGCCCCACCTACAGTTACAGCATTATATACATCTCTTATTGTTCCTGAATCCTTTTTTCCATCTTTGATTTTGTTTATCAATGAGGCTAATCTCATCTCTTCCAATATGTTGGGAGGAAAGGTATCTGTCCCGATTCCCATATTGATGCCAGCGGCCAGATATCTACTGAATGATTCTAAGGCAACTCCCTCTCTAGCTAAAACTAGAGGGCAGTGACAAACAGATGTTTGTGAACGGGATAAGATATCCAGATCTTCCCCTGGGCATTCACCCGTATCGCTATGACCTGCGATATAAACAACGTGAGTCAAGCAGACATCAGGGCCTAAGAAACCAATTTGGTCCAACCACTCCACCATTGTCCTATTGGGATTACGTGACTTGAACTCTTTATATTCATCTAAATACTCAGAAAAATGACTTCTGACATGTAAACCACCAAATAGCTTAGACTGTCTCATAGTTTCTTTTAGCAAGTCATCGCTACATCTATCCGTCCTAGCTGGAAATAGAAATCCGGTTAATCTCGAATCATTTTTTGATCGAACGTACTTGATTAATTCAATCGCATTGTCGAGCCCCTTCATTGCCTCTCCCGAATCCCATTTCATGCCCACAACGCCATTTCCATCGATATATTCGCAGCCTTCTCGGTAAAAATGCCCTATCCAAGCTCTAGCGCCCATGTTTCCTGACGCATCCGCTAAAGCATAAGATTCAGGTGCTGCCTCGTCCCATCGTTTTGTAGCACTACTAGTAACGGTTGCGAATGTAGTAGTGCCTCCTTTTAATAATGTAGCGATAGAAAATTCAGCACTATTTTTAAAATCCTCGTCGCTCAAAATAAAAGGTAAAGAATCATTGAAAACGAAGGATTTAGGTTTATTTATCTTCCCTGAGTCATTTCTATCCATTCTAAGAAGCTGGAGGTCTAGATTGGCAATACAATGAAGGTTAATAAGTCCTGGCGAAACAAGTTTTCCACGTGCATCAATGTCTACGTCGGCTTTAGGACAAGCTGCATCATTTGCGGATCCAATGAAAATAATTTTA
>DBZU01000037.1:3479-4087 GCA_002311285.1 Dehalococcoidia bacterium UBA1152
CGCCAGCAATCCAAGCTACTATCCATCCACCTTTAATACTTGTCTTCAATTAAGTTTGCCTCCTCATTGCTCGGGTTAATTTGTGCACAAACGAGTTAGCAACATCATGTTTTGCCTGCCACTGCAATCATTAGCCCATAAATTGATCGGAGTTTATCTCTAAATGGCTTCTCCAAAATTCAGCGTGTAAAGTTTACTATACACTCCGTTCAAATTAAGCAACTCAATATGATTTCCAATTTCTTTAATAGAACCGTTTTCCATTACCACAATCCGGTCAGCGTCAGTAATTGTCGAAAGCCTATGCGCTATAACTATTGATGTTCGGCCATGTAAAACTTTTTTTATCGCGTTTTGTATCAAGCTCTCGGTATGGGAATCGATGTTCGCCGTCGCCTCATCTAAGATGATTATTTTTGGATCAGCGACCACAGCCCTAGCAAAACTAATAAGTTGACGCTGACCTACACTCAAATTGCCTCCTCCTTGCTGCAAAATTGTATCGTAACCGTTTTCCAATTCTGTAATAAATTCGTCCGCTCCTACCACTTTAGCAGCTGCAACAATTTGCTCATCTGTGACTTCGGCATGATTAAATTTAATATTTT
>DBZU01000037.1:4182-5033 GCA_002311285.1 Dehalococcoidia bacterium UBA1152
CTACCAAGAGATTGTTTTTGAATGCTCCTTACATCTAAACCATCTATGCAAATACTACCCGAATCTACATCATAAAACCTTGCAATTAAGGCTACTAATGTGGTTTTACCAGAACCTGTTAATCCCACAATCGCAAGTGTCTCCCCTTGTTTAATATGCAAATTCACATCATGGAGTATTTCCAGTTCTGTGTCGTATCCAAAAGAAACATTGTCAATCTTAATTGATCCTCTAATGGGAGGGAGTGCCGGCGCATTAGGAACATCCTTCATCTTTGGTTCAAGGTCTAACAACTGGAAAATTCTGGCTCCGGAAGCCATAGATCTTTGAAATTCAGTGTAATTCATAGCCAACGTTCTTATTGGTTCGAAAAAGCGAAGCACATAAAGCAAAAACGCCACCAATACCCCTAATTGCAAACTGCCATCTAAAACCATGTTACCTCCAACGATCAAAACCACAACCATCGCTACCGATGTTAAAATTTCCACAGTTGGAGGCATCAAAGATGATAAAAATGCTGCTCTCAAGGCTCGCCTCAAATAACTAGTGTTTAAATCGACAAACCGGGACTGGTTAATCTCCTGTCGGTTCAGGCTTTGAGCAACACGTACTCCGCCTATGTTTTCCTGCAAGTAACCATTAAGGGCAGACATGGCGATGCGGATTTGGAGAAATATAACTCGGACATAGCGTTGCCAAATTAAAGCAATTACTATCAAAATAGGGGCAGTAGCAAGGGTGATGAGGCCTAGTTCGGGATTCATAATAACCATCGTTATTGCAATAAAGAACAACATAACCGTATCGCTTATAGCCCAAGCACTAATTTCCATAAACTCTTGAAGTTG
>DBZU01000037.1:5105-5451 GCA_002311285.1 Dehalococcoidia bacterium UBA1152
TACATCGTTTTGAACTCTAGACATTATCCTACCAACTTCGTTACGGTCAAAAAATTCCACACTCTGCTTCTGAAGATGTATGAACATATCGGTTCTCAGTTCGTGCAACACATGTGGGCCCAATCGAGCCATTGAAATATTTTGAAGGTAATTAAATCCCATGTTCCCAACGCAAGTTAGAAGAAAAAGCAGAGATATAATATGGATATTGTTCCAACTAGATTCGCCTAATATATCCGGCGTTACAATAACCGAAATGCCCCAAGCAATGAGTAATGGTTGGGCTATCATTGTAGCTATATACCCCGCCATTCCAAATAACGTTAAAAAGGCTATTCTTTTAAAC
>DBZU01000037.1:5514-6037 GCA_002311285.1 Dehalococcoidia bacterium UBA1152
ATACACTTTGCTAACAGCCATCGCATCAAGCGACAAATTACGGGTGTTTGTTTTTACTTCATTCTGCCTAATCATCATCATCTCTTTGCGATACAGGTTCAGTAACACTTCTTTCAGAATAATCAACAATATCACTTAATTGGACTTGATACAGACGACGGTACGCGCCGTTCTGAGCTAATAGTTCTTGATGGCTGCCTCGTTCAATGATCTCTCCACTTTCAAACATCAAAACTATATCTGCTTTGCGGCATGTGCTAAGCCGATGAGTAACGATGAAAGTAGTCTTAGATAGCCTGGCTTTATGGACAGCCTCCATAAGCATATGATCTGTTTGCACATCTACACTTGAGGTAGCATCGTCTAAAATCAATATTGGAGAGTCGTTGATGATTGACCTAGCAATAGTAAGTCTTTGTTTCTGGCCTCCTGATAAACTTACTCCACGTTCTCCAACCATAGTCTCGTATTTATCTGAAAGACTCATGATGAATTCATCTAACTGGGCCACTTTCGCAGCCGC
>DBZU01000037.1:6111-6488 GCA_002311285.1 Dehalococcoidia bacterium UBA1152
TATGTTATCTCTGACGCTCATCGCGTATATAAAAACATCTTGTTGCACAATCGAAACATTAGAACGCAGAGAATTTAATTCGATGTCTCGTATATCTATCCCATCAATCGAAATTGAGCCTTGATTAACATCATAAAACCTAGGAATCAAGTGAGACAACGTTGACTTACCGCTCCCTGGTCTACCTAAGAAAGCTACCGTTTGCCCAGGCAGCACTTCCAAATCTATTTTTTTTAGTGTTTGAGAGTCCGGTGAATATCCAAATCCGACATTGTTAAAAACTACATGGCCTTTGGTGTTAGTCAAAACGATAGGGTTTTTCCTTTCCACCACAGGAGATGGAGTGTCTAATATTTCAAAAATTCTCTTTCCACATG
>DBZU01000066.1:0-181 GCA_002311285.1 Dehalococcoidia bacterium UBA1152
CGGCACATCAATTTCTTGCTTGTCAACAAAACCGATAAACTGATCATACTCTTCTTTGTAGAACTCGCTCAATGCCATAAGAGCGATACAATTAGCGACGCCATGATGCAGGCCAAGAACAACACTGAGCCCAGCCGAAAAGGGATGGACAACACCGACATAACTTGTTGCTATTGCGCAA
>DBZU01000066.1:345-3219 GCA_002311285.1 Dehalococcoidia bacterium UBA1152
AAAAATACTGATCTCTAGGTACGGTTACTGACAGTTCTGGATCCAATAGAAGTTGATCGAATACGGTGAAATCACTATTCATTCCGAGTTTTGCACCAGTTCTCGGGTTCGTCATAACGCACGTACGAGTCGCCTCTGCCCCAGTACCAGAAATTGTGGGGATACCCACTTTGTAGACACCTGGTTTTTCTAGCAGGTCCCAACCTTGGTAATCCTCCGCTCTACCACCGTTGCCAATCAAATTAGATATTGCTTTAGTTGTATCTAAAGTAATCCCGCCGCCAATGCCTACAATTGCTCGCGGTATCGTGCTTCTTTCGCTAAGAATTTGAGCACACATGGCATCAACGAAGTCCGTCGTGGGCTCCTTTACTGTCGGCACGAATACCACTTGATCGAATTCTTCGACAGGAAGTCTATCTATTAGCGAGCCATTTTCTCGAAAATAGCTATCTACAAAATATACAGTAGGACCATTTGGCTCTGTACACTGAGTATTTAGGATTTCAGCTAATTTGCCCAAACAACTCTGTCCGAATATATACCTTGATACATTTCGTACATTTTGTACCCCTGTATCCAACACTTTACTCATCAAATTTCTCTGAAAGCATCATGATCCATACAGATCAATTTGAGCATACCGTACGTAGTTTTCGAAGCTATGATATATACTAGCTTCACATCTAATACCCAAATTCCAATAAAACATTTAAATCGAACCATTTATGATATTCAAACAGTAGAATCTAAAATAATGGCTTTGATATCTCTATCTAAACAGATATGGTTGACGTCACCGCATTTGATTTTAGTGCGGTTTCTCAACACCATCTTATCCTCTTTTAAGAGATGAAGCATGATGCTACGAGCTCCAATTATAGACTCCACAACGTCGCGAAAAAACGAGATCGCGGCGGCCCGTCTGAGTCTACATAAGCAAATACCAGTATTCTCCATAATCGAAATCAGTGTCGTGGCAGCATGCAACAGACGATGTCCATTCTGTCCGGTATCAGATGACTATTACAAAAAACTTGGTCTATCTGGAGTGATGAAACTCCCTTTATATGAAAAGCTACTGAATGATCTGGATAGTATAGATTACAACGGAATGATTCTTTTTTCTGGAGAAAGTGAACCACTGTTACACAAGCGACTAGATAGACTAATTAGATTAACCAAATCTACTCTGCCTGAATCTCAAATTGAGGTTAATACAAATGGTGATTTTCTCACTTTAGAGAAGCTAAAAACTCTATTTAATTCAGGGCTCGATACCATCAGTATCAGTATGTACGATGGATCGCACCAAATCGAACAATTTTCAATATTGCGTGATGAAGCTGGATTGACTTCAGAACAAGTACTATTAAGGCGACGTTATTTCAAAGATAACAACTATGGAATAAACATGACCAACCGCGGTGGATTAGTTGATTCAGATGCTTTTGGCCCGAACAAGACAGACTCCTCAAATGGAGTTTCGAAGTTCCCTATCGAACAAGAGTGTTATTACCCTTTCTACATGCTGACTGTTGATGTAGGTGCTAATGTCACAATTTGCTCACATGACTGGGCAAAGAACTATGTGGTTGGTAACTTTTCCAAAACACATATTTTTGACATTTGGAAAGGTAGTCGTTTTGATCTCGCCAGAAGAAAACTTTCCAAATGCGATAGAAGCTTACCATCGTGCCGAGAGTGTAATGCTATTGGTGATCTAATCGGCAAAGAGAGTTTTGATGCCTGGCTGAAAACATATTAAGAATTAATTACCCATTATTGTTTGGGCAATCTGTGCTAAGAGCAAAACCAAGTGTTGCCAACTTAGATCGACTACGAGATATCGGAGCCGATAGACATGAATCTACACTTTTGGATAAAAATGAAAGGACGACTCCATTTCCAGACCATTTTCTCCATGAGTTGTTTGGATCAATTACGCCTCAAGAATTGATCAAGTATCCTGATCAATCCAGTTTATACAAAAAATTATCGGAATTTCTGGGCTTAGACAGCGAAAATATTCTGCTCGTATCGGGATCGGATAGTGGAATAAAAATCGTATTCGATACCTATGCACAGCCTCGAGATTGTGTGGTCAGCCTGTTCCCAAGTTACGCTATGGAACAAGTGTATATCAAGATGTTTGATTGTCAGAATATAGCTATCGACTTTGACTACAATCTAAATTTGTCGCTCGACTCATTATTAAATGCTATTACCCCAAATATCCGAATCGTGTTAATAGCTAATCCCAACCAACCGACTGGCAAATCGCTAACGTTTCATGAAATAGAACAACTCGTTGAAACAACTCAACAAAGAAGTAATGCAATCATTGTTATTGATGAAGCTTATCTTGAATTTTCTAACGGCAAAAGCTCTCTTCCTCTTGTAAAACAGTATCCCAATCTCTGTGTTTTGCGGACCTTCTCAAAAGCATGGGGACTAGCAAGCGTTCGCCTCGGGTACATCGCAGCTGATCCGTCAGTGGTAAATCAATTGCAGAAAGTAAAAACTCTACTTGACATTAACTTGTTCGCTATCAAAGCCGCTTCTCTTCTCATCGATAACTATCATTTAGTTGAAAGCCATATCGAAGAGGTGAAACTCTCAAAGAAATTCATCGGCAGTAGCTTATCCTCTCATAATATAGAATATTTTCTTGGGGATGCGAATTTCGTTCATTTTCGCCCGCCCTTTTCTATAGATCCAGATCAATTTTCTACTGCCTTAGGCTTATATGGTTTTCGTGTGCGCTCTACTAACCATACAAATACCGTTTTAGACGGATGTATCCGAATTACTATCGGTTCACAAGAACAGATGCTTGAGTTCGCTTCAAGTATCTCGGAGTTGTTGAAGAAT
>DBZU01000066.1:3294-7877 GCA_002311285.1 Dehalococcoidia bacterium UBA1152
GTAGCAGATACGATACATCACAAAATACGAGTTATCCGACTAGCGTATGAGTACAAAAACAATATGTATTATTGGCGCATCTGGTGTTATCGGCTCTGCAGTTGCCCGAGCACTAGACAATCAAGGCTTTCAACTTGGTTTGCATTACTGTAACAATATTGAGGTGTGTGAACTTTTTTTATCTCAATGTAATTATCCAAACTCTCATAAATTATTTCATTCTTCATTAAATGATCTAAATGATGGAAAACTCTTATTGCAGTCTATGAGAGAAGAATTGGGTGATTTGTACGGACTTGCCCTATGCGGTGGAAGAGTTCCGTGGAAGAATGAAGAAAACCTAGCTGTACAAGACTGGCAAAACGCATTTTTCGAACTTGTTATACAACCTTACACTATTGCTTTAAATTTCTCACAAATATGTGCCCCAAAATCTCGACTAGTAGCACTTAGCTCTATTAGCTCGAATTATGGGGGTTCTACAACTTCTAGGCATTATGGCGCAGCGAAAGCAGCATTAGAGTCTAGTTTTTATGGTCTTTCGAGAAAACTCGCTTACGAAGAGATATGTGTAAATATCGTTCGCGCTGGATTTATTCTTACACCTCAACAGACAACAGGTCGGTCTCCACAGGAGATAGATGACCGAATCCAGAAAATTCCTTTCGGTAGGGCTGGGAACCCAGAAGAAGTCGCCAATGCATTTGAATTTCTTTTTGGTAAGCAATCAGCTTTTATAACCGGTCAATGCATTACAGTTTCGGGCGGCGACTAGTTAAACGATCGAAAGCTACTATCTAATTTTTATTTAAAAGATTGGCGAAACATCCTTATGACTACCCTTGTCGTTCTGGATAATCCGGCGAATTCTTCACAACGTACGATTTCGTATATCAAGACCATAGGTAAGAAAACACAATCCCAACAGATTATCTTACTGAATCTAACTGACCTATCAGAAGATTTTGTCCTACAGCATCTAACCTCTGATCCCTCGCTAGTAACTTATGTAAACGGTTTTGAGCTTTACACTAAAATCGATGAACAATTTATCGAAATCATAAAAACGTGGCTTGAGACTCTCGTCCAAAATAATCCTAGGATTCCCTTGCTAGAGTACAGTCGGTTAAGTGAGCAGAATTTTTCTATCACTCCTTTTCAAAATCTAAAACGTCTACACCTTATATCCTATGTGATCAATGAATACGCGCCGAGCTCAGTTCTCTACATCGGTACCGGAGCGATTTGTGATTGCATTCAGCCACTTTGCCAACAGACCTCGACACCCTATGTCATCCATCCACCGCAGTACATCCGCCCGTGGTTTCGATTTATTAATTCAATCTATAAGGCCTTGCTCATTACAAGCCACAACCTTTTCACAGAATTAATCTTCCTAATCTATATCCGAGCTCTTCGATATTTTCGGCGCCAAGAAGCATCCCCTAATAAAGGAGTCGGTATTTACGCTATATATCCCACAAACTGGCGAATCAACAACAATACTCAGAGACATCAATACCGATACTCATACAACCTGGTCGATCATATCAATCGAAATACAAACGGTTACTATTTTATTAGTCTCTTGCGACAAAACTCTGATGCCTTACGACCCATCTATCGTGGTATACGATCACTTCACAAACTCTTGGTTTCTGATTCTGAAAATACCTATGTACTACTGGAAGAATACGGTAGTCTTTCTGGCCTAATTAGATCCTATTTTGATTGTAAAGGGACGATAAACTGGTTTCGTTCTTGGGCACGTGCTAAGCGGTCGAAGTACTGGCAATGTTTTGGTATCTGTGTTGAACCTCTTTTGAACGATATCTCTCTTTCACCTTTTCGAGAAATACCCAAGAACGTATATACCGAATTTTGTAGCCAAAATGCCGCTCGCTTAATTCAACCGCAAAGAATTTATATCCCTATATTTGAACTACTCGAAGGACGCGCAATAACCGCAGGTCACCATACAGCCAATGTAGATGTGATCGGAGTTCAGCATGCAATAATGTACAACCTACAAATTCCGAGAGCTATAAGCTCTATGAGCTGTATGTTAGGTACCAGTTATTCAAACCAACTACCCGATATCATTGCTGTAGAGGGTAACGAAACAAAAAGAATCTATTCGTCATACAATTTTCCTGACTCTAAGATCCAAGTTGTTGGTGCACCGCGACTTCAATTCGACCAAGATAATTTTATCTCTCCAACCGAAACGACAGTTGTGGGCAGAAGGAATGTGCTCATTTTTGACGATCTGTATGCATCGGGTAGTGTGTTAACGATGTCAAAGATAATTTCTACATCAGCGCCTGTACTTTTTAGATCGCACCCCTCACGACATCCTGTGAAACACGGCCATACCCTAATCCGTACTGCTGAAGAGCTTGACAACCTACCAGACTTTCACAATTGCGTTAATGGGTTTTACGATATTTCGCTAATTAATTTATCAATTAGTGAGTTAGTAGATAAATATAGGCCACTGGCTTCTATTTGCCGGATGTCAACCGTCTCAATCGAAATGTTAAAGCTTGGGGTGCCAGTAATTCTAATCGGAAGTAACCAATACCCAATGTTGTACCCAATGTTGGACAAAATAGTCGGCCCGTTGCCCGATATTCCAATTCTATTTAAGACGTCAGAAATAATTGAGGAACTTGAAACCCTTAAATCGTCAACTGACTATCAAGTTTCTAGAATAGTCGCCGGCCGCAACAAATTTTCCGTCCTGATCGATCGATTGGGAGAGGATGCTTGTCAACTGCTTTCTACTATTACGTTAGCCAACAATAGTTACAGCAATACTGACTCGTCTTAAACCAGCGATACCTACTGTATGCTGTGCACTTCATTGTAAATACTAGAATTAATTAGATTAACATACTCTTGCAATACTCCTTCTCCCCTATTCTTGTTTTCCACATGAGTATCGAAGAATTCGTCTAATAATGTCTCATCAATTGAATTTTCTCTTTCGATTTCATAATTGCGAACATATGCCGTGACTTCTTCGTCAGACCTTGCCTCATAGACTAGTCCTGAACCTTCGAAGATTGTATTGTTTCTGCACAAATATAAGGGCCTACAAACCAGTTTTCGTTGCCTCAACGCTTCGAAACAAATGCTTGATCCATATACAATTACAACGTCCGCTAACCCAACTAATGCTGGTGAATGGGCCTCAGGGCCCGCAAACGAGACGGTTCCTCTCTTCTCAAGTAGTGCTTCCTCCGCACAGGTTAGTGTTCCACTCGTCACACCTCTAGTGTGCCCCTTGATTATTAATTCTATTTTTTCTTCAGATAATTTTTTAATTAAATTGATACATTTTTCCCTATCAACGTTGTAGGTCCAGTGATTCAAGAAAAATACTACCACTGGTCGGCGTAAATCTCGTTTTTGAGAGTGGTTCTGCATACAAAGATTGTGATTAATATCGGACCATTCTTTACAGAATCGAGTACTACCCAATACATATAACTTTTCTTTTTTAATGCCTGATTCTATGCAGTAGCGTCTTATATTTTCACTCTGGACGATATAGTTTGTATAAAGATTACGGTTTGTTAATTGCGGTAACATCCCTGTTTTTTCGATAACCATAGCAGTTGCGGCGTTAAAGTCATTGTTGTACCAAGTATGATAACCATGGGGTACCGCAACCGTTGGTATTCCTAATCTACGCGCGGGTCGCAACACAAAGGGCATCTTACTTTTCCCGTCGGGACCTCCCCACTCTGCCACCACTACGCCAATATTGTTTTCTATTAAGAATCGACTCCCAAGCACTCTACTTAACACGCCATCGGAGCACCTTATAAGAACCTGCCAGCGTAGTCTTTTCCTTAGATTGTTGTAATAGTTATCGAGTATTGAACTGCGAATCTCCCGAGCCCCTGATTTCGCAAAATACTTTACCCTATAATCATCTCTAAATTCTTTGTCGACGAACATATAGAAAGTGGGAATACTTACCGACGACATTTTCCAAACAATAGGGGCTATATGGTCGAGATCATTATAGGCTCGCAAAAGGAACAAAACGTTTTTCTGATAATTTTTCACAAAAGTTTCCAATTAATCTTCGCCAATCAAATCGTAAGACAACTAGCGGCTTTTCAAGACCGTTGCCTCTAAACTGCTTAACCTGCCGCAGAACATATTTACAATGTCATCAATTTTCTGCCCATTGAATATTTCGGTTTTGGTATCAGTATACCTAGGTACAAAAGCGAACGACTTAGCCGCCTGTTTCGAAAGTTTATTGTCGCAGACCTTGCTCGCAAAAGAAATTGTCGTCGTTATAGATGGGCCTTTAACCACTGATACAGAATTTTGCTTAAAGCACTACTGTGGACGATTGCCAATTAAATTACTACCATTTCCAACAAATCGAGGGCTAGGATTAGCACTACGCGATGGTCTAGTCTCCTGTGAAAATGAGCTGATCGCTCGAGTCGATTCTGATGATATATCCCTTCCCGAACGCTTCCTAAAACAAGCGACGTTTATGACAGAAAACTCGACAATCTCAGTTGTTGGGAGCGAACTCTGTGAAACATACTACA
>DBZU01000066.1:7972-8998 GCA_002311285.1 Dehalococcoidia bacterium UBA1152
AAATAGAATACGTAATCCTCTTAACCACCCCACGGTAATGTATCGAAAGTCGCACGTGATTTCCTGTGGCAGCTACGAAAACTGTCATCTTTTCGAAGACTATTTACTCTGGGCAAAAGTTATTCAACACGGGTACAGGATTGCTAACCTATGTGAGCCACTAGTGGAAACTACCGTCGATAACGAATACTTTAAACGTCGCGGCGGAATAACATACATTGCAAATGAAATTGCCTTGTGTAAACGTCTTTTAGACCTAAAGTATTTCTCAAAAACCGATGCCTTAATATTTCTCTGCACTCGTATTCCACTTAGACTTGTACCACATCGATGCCGAAAACTTATTTATCTAACAGTGTTGAGATCCCGTCAAACATGATTGACCTTATTCTACGTATTGAATTGCTAGGAAAGTTCGACAAACAAAAATACGCCCAGTTACTCATTCATATCTAACTCAACTTACTAATTGCAATGACTAGGCGTCAACAATTAAATTCTTGGATGCTTATTTTTATCATTGCCTCAGCTGCAGTAATATTTCTCGTCGGTTGTAGCCTACGATCTGGATATGCTGGTCTAGGTGATGGGCAGTTATTTGTATTCAGAGACGGGCTACTATCGTTCCTTTTAATAATTGTAGGATTGTTTGTTGCTACTCTTGTGTATTGCATCTATTCCTTCCAGCTACCAGTATTTGATTACTTAAGTCGGATTGTATTTGTAAATGTCGCTAGTTATAGCGCGATAGGTCTATTGATGTATCTTTTTAGAATTCCACTTTACTCAGGCTCCTTATTATTGACTGAACTGGTTGTATCCACAGTTTTGCTTCTCATATATTTCTACTTTCGCAATCGACTGTATCCTGTTCGCATCGGTTTAGTAGGCGAAAACCTACGGCAGGCTCAAAACATTCGGGCAATTAAATATGTAAATTGGATAGCGTTACAACCTGATACGTTAGTTCGCACCGAACTGGACGTAGTGCTGGCGGATCTGCAGTCTGTGGTAGACGAAACTCTG
>DBZU01000001.1:0-807 GCA_002311285.1 Dehalococcoidia bacterium UBA1152
TGAATCGCTCGAATCAGGCCAACCTTCTTTAGAAAACGTGTTCATGAGTTATTATCAAGATAATTCAAAGTAATCTATTTAACCTGAAATACTAATGTTCAATCCCATTCTAAACAAAACTATGTTTGATTTGAGGGCTCAAATATTTGGATGGGGGCTTGGGATGGGATTACTTTCGCTTCTCACTGCACTTGTTTATCCCAGCGTCTCTTCTAGTTATGGAGCCATTATGAAAGAATTGCCAGAAGGGTTGCTAGCATTCTTTGGGGGAAACACTCCACTTGACAATTTTGAAGGATATATAAGCCAAGAGTTTTTTAACTATGCCCCATTAGCACTGGCCGTATTTGCGATTCTATCCGGCACTCAAATAATCGTTGGTGAAGAATCTGAGGGAACACTGGAGCTTATCTTAGTGCAGCCAATTTCCAGATATAAAGTATTTTTTTTCAAGGCATTGGGCCTACTAATAGCCAACGGTGCAATAATATGTATAATGCTGGCCATCTTTTCATTTGCCGTTCTAATAGCTGACATAGAAGTTAAGCCCCTACGCATATTGAACGCATTTCTATTGTTGTGGCCATTTCTAGCAACCATATCTTTCCTATCTATGCTACTTTCCCTATTATTTTCCAGCCGGATTTTTGCCGGAACATTCATGGCTGTGCTAATAGTATCTTCTTTTATCTTGCATGGGCTTTCCAACCTTGTTTCATGGATAGAAACATATCGTCATATATATATAACAGCATATTATCAAGGTCGTAATTCTTTAACATCGGATGTTTCTTGGGGTCATATCAT
>DBZU01000001.1:851-1897 GCA_002311285.1 Dehalococcoidia bacterium UBA1152
TTCTATATCTCTTCTACCATTACGTAAGAATGACGCCTTAAAATAATCCTAGGAAACTCTCAATTTAGCCCTCTGATATGCCTAAAGTCAGTCTTTTTTGGCCCTAAAACAAAAGGATTCGTCATATGAATTCTGATGGTTATATTCATATGTTAAGTACTGTTCTGATGTGAATGTAGTCAATGCTCTCATATCATATTTGAGGATTACGGCCAACACTCTATAATTACGATTTGTATTCACCAGATGGAAGATTAAAACATAAGTCTCATTTTGATATCACTAGTTCTAGCCATCATGGTCTCATGCTCAAATTCTCGTTCACCTAAAAATACACTATCCCCCCCCCTAAATTCTCCCCAACAAAACACATATTCACGGTACAGCCAACACAACAATCACTTTTGAACAGTTTTGGGGTTGAAAAACCTAACCTTGCTTTCATACTCAGTCTGGATGACGAAATAAATCTTGCTTTAGAGTTCGAAATCACTAACGAATAACAAAATAGACGTCTCCGTTACATCGAAAAAGAAAAGTATATCGCCTCGGACAGATCTGCTATCGCGGGTTGGATATCTAGCATACCTGTAATTTCCTTGGCCATAATTGCTACGGAATATGAGCTCTTGCTTGTATAAACTATCCCTACATCACACTGAACTCCAAAATAACCACCAGTTTTGTGAGCAACACTGGTTTTCATAGAAGGCAATTTCTTGGGTAACATTTGTCTCAGCTGTTGGCGCTTCAAGATGTTTAGCATCTGTTCACACGCCTCCCTGCTCACCACCTCACGACGCTCAATAATTTTTAGTAAATGTGCCATATCCCTTGGTGAAGAAACATCTGACGTTTCTTCTCGAAATCCTTCAGAATCAAGAATCCATTCCTGATTTCGAAGTTTTTCTTGTACTTTTAGCCAAGACACAGAAGTGTCTTTCGGATTCAGGCCAACTATACTGCACAGCAATTCTCTAGTAGTCATAGGAATTCTGGTATTCGTTAATCCCAAAGAAACCAAGATATCCCCCAGACTGTCTTTG
>DBZU01000001.1:1925-2665 GCA_002311285.1 Dehalococcoidia bacterium UBA1152
AGCTCAATACCGGGAGTCATTTCTTTTAAAACTCCCGACCCTGCGACTTTCATATCTTCAGTAAGTTTTATGCGTTCCTGAAGTTCTATATCTCCACTCTCAACCTGTGCAAATAAAGCCACTAACAAAGGAACTTTGAAGGTGCTGGCTGTAAAAAAGGTTTCGTCAGGGTTATGACTCATCTGTTCACCAGTAGTCAAATCTTCCGCGAAAAAACCCACTAATCCAGGTATTCTAGTAACCGCATCATCTACCAATGACATGTTTATTATGTTAACCTGAGACTATCGAAATAGATGGATTCAATTCCTCGTATGTTCTGTAAAATATTTATCCAACTGAGCCTTTGCTGGCACGTAATTAAGCTTTGCAATTTTGCCGTCATTCAATTGCAAATGTATTCCTACATATCCCAACATTTGACCAAATCTGCCAGGTTCAACAGTAACAGAATCAAGTTCACTTAAAGGTATTTGCATTCTCTGGTATCCAGTAATTGAGCCTTGTTGAATAATCAACTCGTTGGATGTAACTATATACTTGGTTCTGCGTGTAGCTAGGAAACGAGGAATTATTACAATCGAGGCAAAAATTATTGGTAAAACACCAAAGGTCAAAAAATCGAAAACTATAGATAATCCAAACAAAACCACCCACGGAGCGGACGCCCACATCCAAGCCCAGTCAGATTGCCTAACGATAACGGACTCGTCAGGAATATCCAGGTCTTGATTATAATT
>DBZU01000001.1:2694-3186 GCA_002311285.1 Dehalococcoidia bacterium UBA1152
CCTATTAAGTAAATGCTAAGCTTACTTCCAATCAGTGCAACTCATAGGTAGTACTGATGACTGTCATGGCGGATAGTATACACCTAGACATATACAAACGTCTCTCAGAATCTCATAACCATTAAGACGTGTTTATGTATTTCATTCAAAATCTGCTTTGATAGAACCCTACGATATTACTGCTCAGTAATATCGCTCACTCCGGACATTCTAATAACATCAAACATGTTAGTAATCGGATTGAAATCACCATGCTAACCAACTATTCTATAAATTTGTATAATATAAGTTTGTCATATCCTTTTGAGCTGCCCAAACTGCAATTTGAAGGTTATCCAGGACCAAATAAATTAGCGCTCCACCAACATATAAGACCCTCTCCTAAAAAATTGTCCAGTCTAAATAAGTTTTCTTATATTCACTATTTAATTGACTATATGGCATGACCCATCTGCAGTGTGTTAATAACCAAAACATATTTTTAATCAATTT
>DBZU01000001.1:3296-4527 GCA_002311285.1 Dehalococcoidia bacterium UBA1152
TGTAATGTCTAATGGCCAAATATTCCTTTTAGTTAACCTGATTGGTGGCACTACTGTAATAGGTAGTTATGTTTTCAGCATCGCCTTCTTCCCTGAACATCGAGAGTCTTTTTGGGGAGGGATAGATGGCAATTTAAGAAGGGTATTCACCATATCAATGGTCCCGGCCGCAGTGGGTTATTTAATTTTTGCCTGTTTCATGGTATCTAAATCAGAAGTGTTGGAATTTAATCAAGATGACCTGATAAATGGGTACGCACCAATCATTCTATCTGTTATTTTTCTGATTGCATCCACAGTTTGGATGCCTACTCTGGCCTTATATCTTGATTCAAATCAACCTATTTGGTGGCATATTTCTCTAACATCATTATGGATTACTGCTTTAACGCTAATGATTCTTACAGTTTTTGCGGGTGCAAAATTTGCCACAGTGCCTACAACAGAAGGATTATTAGCGATTATTGGCCTAATCTACATTACCTTCCACTGTACCATTTTGGATGCTATTATCTGGAGATCTAAATTCCCTACCATCCATTGACACAGCAGGTCCACACAACCAACCTGTGAAAAATACAATAATGATATTCTTATGAAAGTGAACCAAAACACAAAAGTCAGATTAACGAAATATGACCCCTTATGGCTTGCTCAATTCTCCGAAGAAGCAGAAAGCCTATACACTGCCCTAGGTGATTTTGCTTTAAGAATTGCACATGTTGGCTCCACTTCTATTCCAGGAATGATAGCGAAGCCTATAATCGATATTAATATATCGGTCCAATCATTAGAACCCATGGAACTTTATAAACGCCCTCTCGAAAAACTTGGTTACCACTTCGTTGTTGACCCTGAACCTATTGACCTTCACTTTTTTGCCAAGCCATTATCACATCCAAGAAGTTATCATATTCATGTATGTGTTAAAGGAAGTTGGCATGAAATTAGTGACCTGGCTTTCCGTAATTATTTGATAAATAATCCCGATGAAGCAATCAAGTATGGTAAATTAAAATCAAATTTGGTCTCTNNATCTAAATTCCATGGGGATAGAGAGTATTATATTAACGGTAAGGATAAGTTCATCAAGAGTATTAAGGCTAGAGCCATGGCCTCACAGTAACTGATAAGAAAAGAAGTGTGTTATGAAATCATTCATGTCTGCATATATAACACCCGAATTGCTTGCACTAATAATGATTTCCCTGGTGTCCCAGATTACTGCTTG
>DBZU01000001.1:4582-4960 GCA_002311285.1 Dehalococcoidia bacterium UBA1152
TCCGAAATCAATGATTCCTAGATCCTGACTCTAAAGCTTTTTCTAAACTGTATTCCAGTTGGTCTTTACCATGTAGAAAAACAATTATCCTTAGTGAATATTCAGCTTTTTTAAAAGAGCACTTAAGACCTGAACTTCTAATCCGTCTAAAAATGATTATAGATCAGGCTCAACAAGCTGAAAATCACATAAAATAACTGGATGGTCTTCAGCATGGGCTTTCGTAGAAACAACTAGGGTTTTCAACTAGTCGTTAATAGTAGGACAGATAGAAGAGTTATATATATTAGAAGAAGGTACATGGAGATCCCACGATTGTTAGACCAAATAAAATGTTAAACCTGAAAGGCATACAGTGGAGCCAACGGACGGATTCGA
>DBZU01000001.1:4987-6109 GCA_002311285.1 Dehalococcoidia bacterium UBA1152
GTTTACGAAACCGCTGCTCTACCTACTGAGCTACGTTGGCCCATTGGTATATTCTATAGATAATTCGAGAACATTGCCCTATAGGATCCCGAATATATTACGTATACTTCCTTGTCAATTTACACTAGTTTCAAAAATCTTTCGTACACCCCGATTCAGGAATTTCACCTTGTATCTTCTCAAAACAATCTGAATCAGTTAGATTGCAAAAACTACAGTCGATAAGGCTCGGAACTTTCTTCGCTGGAGTATGTGATGCAATACGACGAATCAGGTTCGCAAGATTATCAATGAACCTTGTATCAACAGCAGAATTAGATATGGCAAATTCATGATCCTCATAAATAACTTTGCCTTCAAACCTAACTCCATTGTAGTGCTTCAATGCTCTTGGTATAGCATACATATAAATCATTAGCTGAACATGATGAGCTGGGCTAGGATTCCCGGTTTTGACATCATATATAGTTCCGAATCCAGCTGTCGTGGTAATGAGGTCAGGTTTCCCACCCAAACTAGCCAATTTACCTCTAAGTGTGAACTTATTTTGATTTTCAACGAATACGGTTTTCCCATCACTTTCCAATTCACTGCGTACCTTATTCAAAAGTAAAGTATGATGAATCTTCCAAGTCGTTGAATCAAAATCTGAAGGCATTTTTTTGTAGCTCCAGCTTTCGTTCCAAGCTTTAAACCAAGCTGCCCACTCACACATCGATTCCCCTACCATAAGTTTTGTAAGCCAGCTCACCCAGATATATGGTGTCACTCGTTCTTCAGGCATAATTACTTCCTATCACTTTTAAGTATTCCATTGATGCCAACAATTAATTTAGCATATCACGGATTAAAAACGTTCAAACTCATAGTTATCATTTAATTACAAGAAGTAATGAACTTGTAGATTGTTCAGGTCCTTATTTTTAATATAAACATTTATTGATTACTATATCGATAGTCTGGACGAAGTTTAACTTGGAATAATACTTTCTAAAACCTTTGCCAAAATCCAAGCTACCCCAAAACAGAATGGGTAAGTTACCAACCAAGCTCCAAATATCGAGCGAATGACAGTTAGGCTAATCGCAGAGACCCCGCGAGTAGCACCAACTCCAATAATAG
>DBZU01000001.1:6162-6503 GCA_002311285.1 Dehalococcoidia bacterium UBA1152
TGCAGTGTGGGTAGTGCTTACAGGCAGTCCAATTTGTGAAGCAGTCTCTATAACTACCGCCGCAGACATATTTGAGATAAAACCACTAGTGGGTTCTAAGCGTGTAATTTTTGTTCCGACTGTCCGTATAACACGCCAGCCTCCAACGGCTATGCCAACACCAATTGCTATTCCTGCTGTGAGTTGCATCCAAGGTTCAATAGTCACGTCAACATGCACGTCATTAGAAGAATAATAAACTGCCCAGCCTAGAGCCATTATTCCCACTGCGTTTTGCGCATCATTCTTACCATGACTATATGAAAGTAAAGCTGCAGAGAGAATTTGTAATTTAACGAAAA
>DBZU01000001.1:6513-8768 GCA_002311285.1 Dehalococcoidia bacterium UBA1152
AAGAGTCCTATGTCGCAAGATCCAATAAAGGAGGATCATTAAAAGAAATGCACCCAAAAAGCCCAAAATTGGAGAAATGGCTAATGCCATTAACACTTTGGTCATGGCCGCCTGGTTAACTCGAGAAAAGCCAGCGGCGCTTATACCTGCCCCTAAAACCCCCGCTACAAGTGAATGGCTAACACTAACCGGCAAGCCAAACCGAGTAGCTGTGATGACCCAGATAACAGCAGCGAGTACAGCCGCTAAAACCGCACTTTGCGTCATGAAATCTGGGTCAACGATTCCTTTACCAATGGTCTTTGCTACGGCGGTTCCGGTTAAGGCCCCCAGCAAATTCATAGAACCCCCCAAGATCACCGCAGCCCTGGGGGTGAGAGCACGTGTAGCAACCACCGTGGCTATTGCATTGGCAGCGTCATTCAAACCATTACTATAGGCATACACAAGGGCCATAATTATAGTTACTATCAGGAGGATCTGACCTAGGTCAACCATTTTTTATAACTATTCCCTCTAAAATAACTGCAATCTCTTCACATCGATCAGTTGCCCCTTCTAATTGACCGTAAACTTCTTTCCATTTTATGACGTCAATGGCTTCGTATTTTTCAAAAAGCTCTGCCATAGCCTTACTAGTCACCTGATCTGCTTCGTTTTCCAACATATGCAGTTGATCTTTTAGGGGCAGCAATTCAGTAAGCTTGCTTTTACGGTACAGTAGAATCCTCATGGCTTTGTCCAGGACTTCAGAGCATCGCAATATGATAACTGCAAGATCCTTTGCGCTCTGAGTAGGAGTATCTATTCGATATTCCAACATGTATCTGGCCGCCTCCTCAATACTATCTACAACGTCATCCATTCGTTCGCCCAAGTTCGCTATGTCTTCTCTATCTAAAGGCGTGAAGAACAATGTTCGTAGATTTGTCCACGTACGATGAATAATTGAATCTCCGATAGTTTCTAGCCGTTTTATTTCAGTTACCTTTTCATCGACATTTTCGTAGTTCTCCATTAAGTCTAGTAATTTTTTGGCCGCTTCATTAACATTTGTCGAACTCTCCACAAATAACTTGAAGAAAGTTTCTTCTCTAGGTAGCAGTGAAAACTTCATTTGTTCTTCTTTTTCTCCTACTTCTAATTAAATTTTGCGAAACAAAAAAAACCTCTCAGTAGAGAGGGTAGAACTTTCTTATGTTTAAGTTACAAGGATATATTGTTTTGTAAAGTAATTCTAATTTCATCACGCTAAGCCTAAAATTTATACTCCTCCCTAACAGGACTGAATATGTCCAGCACACTGGCCCCAACTTCAAGTCCTCTAGCGTAGTGTTCAACTTCACCAGGAATAATATATATGTCACCAGGCCGCAATACCTGCACGTTTCCGCCTATACCCATTTCCAGTGAGCCTTTCAAAATTATTCCAGATTGTTCGTGTGGATGCGTGTGGAGGGGAACTTCTACCATAGGTTCAATATTCACTACTGACAACAATGTATTATCACCCCAAAAAGTTTGAATTGTAGCCCCAGGTATTATTTCTTTGGGCACTCTGTTGTCTGTATTATAAAAAGGCATTTGAATCGTAATTTCTTCGACGATATTCTCATAAAAATCTTTCGCCATGTCAAGTCTACCCAAGAGGAAAAATCGAATTTACTAGTACGTAATTACCACAAGTCCTAAAATTTTTCCTATGCTGGCAGTTTGCCTATTGACCCACAGCCTAGTTTGGTTTTAAATCACTCTATCACGCAGTACTATAACTCGATTTTTAACTGTCATCGACTAGTGATGCAAGGAGTGCCAAATGGCGAATGTTGGACCTATATCAGATAAAACCCTAGGAATCCTTCGAAAGATCCCTACCGAAACCCTTATTGACGCACTCTGGGTAATGAAATGGCCGTCGACATTTATTGAAGGAGCCCGTCCCCTCCAGCAAGGATATTCGATGGCCGGTCGCGCGGTCACATTGCGCTTCGTTCCACATCGACCTGACATTTCAGAGGATAAAGCCAAAGGTGTACATTCCCCGGAATATATCGCATTTGAACTCTGTGGCCCAGGTGAGGTGCTAGTAATTGACGCGATGCGATGGAGTTACAGCTCCATCGGAGGGGATATAAAATTCTTCCGCTTGAAACAATTAGGAGTCGGAGGATTGGTAACTGATGGTGGGGTTCGAGACAGTACCGTTATCAAAAAATATGGATTCCCCATATATTCCGCAACCATCACTCCAAAAC
>DBZU01000001.1:8856-9201 GCA_002311285.1 Dehalococcoidia bacterium UBA1152
GGAGTTGTTGTTCGGCCTGGTGATGCGATAGTTGGAGATGATGACGGTGTTGTAGTCGTGCCAAAAAGTATGGTCGAAGAAGTGATCCGAATTGCACATGAGCGTGAGGAGGTTGAAGCCATCATAAAGGCCCAACTAGAGATCGAACAATGCTCTCCTGGAAAATACTACCCATTTAATGAGGAGACCTGGAAACTGGTAGAAGAGCATCGAAATAAGCCGGCAACTAAGAACACAAGAAAGTAATGACTCCAGAACAAAATAACCAAATTCCTACTCCACTAGTAATAGAGAGCCTTGTACCGCCAAAACAGCATTTGACCTAGCAAGTATTAGATCGAGCCA
>DBZU01000024.1:0-302 GCA_002311285.1 Dehalococcoidia bacterium UBA1152
CCCAGATACCGCCAACTTTTGCGGCAAGATGAATAACAATATTCGGCCTAGCATCTCTCAACAACTTTATGACATCTTCGATATTCACTAAATCGTAGTTGCTTTTCCGTGGGACAAAAACCTCAGAGGCTCCCAATGTTATTAGGCGTTCAACCACCCTGGCACCTAAGAATCCGGCACCACCTGTCACCACTACTTTTTTATTATTCCAAAAATTTTCAGAAACGTATTTCGGTGTCACTTAACTAATCCGGTTTTGAAAGAGCCTGACCTGAACCATTCCATTTGTGCCAATCCAAAAA
>DBZU01000024.1:471-9508 GCA_002311285.1 Dehalococcoidia bacterium UBA1152
CTTCTACTTCAATGGGCCTAAGATACCGTTCATCAACTTTAACGAATTTTTTATACTCCAGCCCTGCATATTCAAATGCTGTTTTTACAAAATCTTTAACAGAATTATTCTCTCCGGTACCAATCACAAAATCTTGAGGTTCATCAATTTGCATCATCATCCACATGGCCTCGACATACTCTGGTGCATAACCCCAATCTCGTTTGGAATTTAAATTGCCCAAATACAATGAGTCTTGTTTCCCGGCCAAAATATTTGCAACTGCACGAGTTACTTTTCTAGTTACAAAAGTTTCACCTCTTCTGGGGCTTTCATGATTAAACAGAATGCCATTAATACAGTGAATTCCATAAGCTTGGCGATAAGTTACTGTCATCCAATACGCATAAACTTTTGCAACGGCATATGGACTGACTGGAGCAAAACTTGTAGATTCATTTTGGGGAGCAGGAGCAGAGCCAAACATTTCACTACTGGAAGCTTGATAAAAACGTGTTTTAATTCCACTCCTTCTAATTGCTTCCAGTATTCGAGTTGTTCCTAATCCAGTAACATCACCTGTGAATCCTGGCATATCAAAACTTACTCGAACATGACTTTGAGCTCCAAGATTATAAATCTCGTCTGGGTGCAAGTTATAAATTAAATTAACTAATTGCTCTGAATTTGTCAGATCACCATGGTGTAGCAGTAGCTTTGCATTTGATTCATGAGGGTCTACGTAAATATGGTCAATCCGAGATGTATTAAAAGAACTGGACCGTCGTATAAGCCCGTGCACTTCATAGCCCTTTGAGAGAAGCAGTTCTGCTAAATACGAACCGTCTTGACCGGTAATCCCTGTAATTAGAGCCCGCTTCAATTCCCTCGAACCTTGAAAATAGTATTTTGTTCTAACATTTTGCTAACCATTATCTCCTATAACGCGTTTTGTAAGGATATGGATAGTAACTGTAATTCTGGTTAATTAGTCGAAATTAAGATTACTACGGTATATACATGGATTGAAGGACAATCCAGTCTCAGTTACGCTAATTACAAATAAAGATCGTAATAACAATTCAGTAAACCCAAACTGAAAATTCAAATGTCTTGGAGAAGAAAATAAATAAACTTGGAGTAATAGGAGCCGGGCCGGTAGGGTTAGTAACATCAGCAGGTTTTGCATCCTTAGGAAACGAAGTTATGTGCGTTGAAAGCAACCAGGAAATCCTGGCAAGTGTTTCAGCAGGAAGGGTTCCTATTTTCGAACCTGAGCTAGAGGACTTGGTAACAGAATGTATTCAAAGCAAGAAATTAAAATTTACAGACCAAACTAGAGACGTGATTGACTTTGCTGAAGTAATTTTTATTTGCGTTGGCACTCCTGAAGGCGAAAATGGCAAGGCTGACCTTAGTCAAATAGATTCAGTTGGCGTTGATATTGCTAAGAATCTAAACAGTTACAAATTACTAGTGGAAAAAAGTACCGTTCCAATCGGCACCCACACTCGTCTAAAAAATATAATGGCCCTTCATTTAAAAAATGACGTCCAATTTGACATGGCATGTGTTCCAGAATTTTTGAGAGAAGGCAATGCTATTAATGATTTCTTTAATCCTGACAGGGTGATTTTGGGTATAGAGTCTGAAAATTCACGACAACTATTAAGCTCAATATATAAAGATTTTGAATGTCCAAAAATATGGACTAATCCTGCTACTGCTGAACTTATTAAATATGCCGCCAATGGGTTCTTAGCAATGAAAATATCTTATGCAAACATGTTGGCGGATATTTGCGAAGTGACTGGAGCAGATGTTGAACCTCTTATAGAAGGAATCGGCCAAGATTCAAGAATAGGTAAATCATTTATTAATCCAGGGGTCGGATATGGCGGCAGTTGCCTTCCTAAAGATGTTAGTGCATTTATCGACATTTTTGATCAACACAAAGTCAATAACGGTTTACTAAAAGAAATTGAATATATAAACCGACGTAGGCCAGAAGCCATAATAACTAAACTGAAATCGTCAATAACAGATTTAAGACATAAAAAGGTGGCAATATGGGGCTTGGCATTTAAACCCAATACAGATGACGTAAGAAACGCTCCAAGCTTAGAAGTTGTACGCAGGTTAATTGATGAACAAGTTAGTGTTAATTGTCATGATCCGGTAGCAACAGATCAATTTAAAAGAGCATTTAAGGAAAACATAGGCATAAGATTTGTCGACGACATGTATAACGCTGCACAAGACTGTCATGCCCTTATAATTCTCACTGAATGGCCGGAATATTCATCAACAAATCTGGACCAATTAAAAAGTAAAATGGCTCGCCCACTTATTATAGACGGAAGGGGTATATTTCAACTTGATGAAGTTCATAGAGCCGGCTTCGAATATAAAGCTTTCGGTTTAACAACAAATAAAAATTAATACACATAGTGCTCAACAATAAAACAATACAGGAATTAGTAACATCGTGAGACAGGTACTTATAAATAAACAAGGCAAATTGACTGTGGCTGAAGTCCCAGCCCCAACAGTTGAGCCGGGTAGAGTTTTAGTTAAAACAGAATTTTCTGTAATTAGCTCTGGCACAGAAGTTGCCACTATTAAACATCATAGCGCTGGACTCATATCTAAGGCAATTTCGAAACCAGAAATGATAGTCAAGTTAGCTGGACAAGTTGTACAAAAAGGGCCTTCAGGGACAGCGGAGTTTATAAAAGATAATTTAACACGCTGGACGCCCCTTGGGTATAGTGCATCAGGGGTAGTGATTGAGGTGGGAGATCTTGTTTCAAAAATAAAAGTGGGAGACAGAGTGGCATGTATAGGAGCTGAATATGCACACCATGCTGACGTTATATCTGTACCTGAAAATTTGGCTGTATTGGTGCCTGCAGATACTAGTCTAGAGTTTGCTTCCTTTGCCCCAATTGCTGCAATAGCTATGCAAGCAACACGGAAATGCAAAGTTTCTATTGGAGAGACCGTTGCCGTAATTGGTTTGGGGTTAGTAGGCCTTTTAACATGCCGAATATTAAGTTTGAGTGGATGCAGGGTTATAGGAATTGACCCAAGCGAAAATCGTCGAAAGATTTCTATGAAAATGGGAGCAGTCGAATCGGTCGCTAACAATGAAATAGCGAAGGAAGCTGTTGAGTCACAAACAGATGGTTTAGGTGTTGATGTTTCAATAATTACAGCAGCATCAGAAACGAGTGAGCCAGTGATGCTTGGATCAGAACTTTGCAGAGAAGGTGGGAAAATGGTGGTAGTGGGAGATGTGAAATTGAGCGTCGACCGTAACACTATGTATCGAAAGGAAATCGATCTGATAATGTCTAGATCAACTGGTCCTGGCAGATATGATTTCGAATACGAAGAAAGGGGGAAGGATTATCCAAATCAATATGTCAGATGGACTGAAGCAAGAAATGTTGATTCGTGCCTTAAATTAATGGCCAATGGGTCCATAAACATTGAGCCAATTATAACCACCCAAATTAGCATAGAAGAAATAGAAAAGGCCTATAAGCTTCTTGCCACGCGAGATTCAACAGTAGCGGTATTAATAAATTACTCTGAGCCATCAAATAAGCGTAATACTTCTACCCGTTTAGATTTAAAACCAGTAAAAGCATTGAGCTCTAAAGTAATCGGAGCCGGCTTAATAGGCACAGGCGAATTTGCTAAAGCAATTACTCTGCCTAATATTCGAGCCAGTCAAGATTTTGAGTTAATAGGTGTATCAAACCGTACTGGCCATTCAGCTGAGCATGCCGCTCGAGTATTTAAGGCAAGTTACGCAACTACTGATCTAGCGACTTTGTTGAGTGATAAGTCCGTAGAAGCGATTTGGATAACCACTCCTCATGAAAGCCATGCTGAATTGGCAATTCAAGCGTTGAAAGCAGAAAAACACATCTTTCTTGAAAAACCAATTGCACTAAACATACAAGACGCCAAAAATGTACTTNNGTACTTGATGCTTCTTTAGTGTCTCAAACCCAATTAATGTTGGGTTTTAACAGAAGATTTGCCCCTGCATCAATATATGCAGCAAATATTTCAAAAGATACTACAAATGTAAAACATATTATTTATCGAGTGCGTGGAGATTCAGTTCCTGAAAATCACTGGCTCAATGACATGTCAATTGGAGGAGGAAGATTGTTAGGAGAAGCAGTCCATTTTTTGGACTGGATGACATGGGTTATCGATCAAGAGCCACTTAACATTCAAGCAACTCGGGCAATTAAAGATCCTGATTGTTTCGAAATTACGGTCTCATACTCAGACGGAAGCTTAGGCACACTTATATATTCAATGATGGGGTCACCTGATATTCCAAAAGAAAACATTGAACTGTCAATGGGCTCGACAACTGTAATAATTGATAACTTCCAAAGGCTGCAGATTATTAAAAAAGGTGCAAGGAAAAAGACTTTGAAATTAAGTGGTAAAGGGCACAAAGAACAACTTGATTTCTTCCAAAAATCTATAAAAACAGGTTCACAAGTTCACCCATCAGCAGCAGATGGAGTAAGGGCTACAGCGTGCGCAATTGCAGCGCTTCAGTCTATGAAAACAGGTAGCATGCAAATGTTAGATCAATCCCTGTGGCTTGCTAAAGGCTCCTTATGAAAAACTACATAGTAACCGGGTGCGCCGGAATGATTGGTTGGCGCGTATCTGAATTACTTCTTTCTAACGGAGCTAAGGTTATTGGAATTGATGATCTCAATCAGGCATATGACACTAGAATTAAAGTTTGGCGACTATCTGAACTGAAAAAACATCCAAGTTTTGAATTCTATGAAAAAGACATAACTCAAGTCGACGAACTGGAAAATTTGTTACGTGCTGAATCAAAATCTAATGATTTTGCAGCGTTAATCCACCTTGCCGCCCGAGCTGGAATTCGCCAATCCATTATCGATCCAAGGGATTATTACTCCGTCAACTTAAACGGCACCTTAAATCTTTTAGAAATTTGCAATGAACTGGATATAAAAAAATTTGTCCTTGCTTCGACTTCTAGTGTATATGGGCACGGTACTGCTTCGCCGTCTAATGATAATCGGCTGTCAGAGGATCTAAGAACCGACACTACGATATCTCCATATGCAGCTTCAAAAAAGGCAGCTGAAGTATGCGCATACACATTCCATCACCTCTATGGATTAGACATTTCAGTGCTTAGATATTTTACGGTATATGGACCTGCAGGCCGTCCAGACATGAGTCTTTTTAGATTTGTACAAAGAATATTTGAAGGCTGGCCAATCACGGTTTATGGAGACGGAACACAATCACGAGATTTTACATATGTTGATGATGTTGCGAGAGGAACTGTTGCCTCGTTGAAACAGCTTGGTTTCGAAACAATCAATTTAGGTTCTGGTATACCGATAGTTTTATCAGATGCCATAAAAACTATTGAATCTATTATTGGCAAAAAAGCTGAGATTATTCATAAACCAGCGCACCCGGCTGACGTAAAAAAAACCTGGGCTGATAATTCAAAAGCTCAAAAAACTCTTGATTGGTCACCACAGGTAAGTTTCGAAGATGGTATCAAATCCTTAGTCAAATGGTACGAACAAAATCAAAGTTGGGCCCGCAATTTAAAATCCGTTTCCTAATTTAATTTAGTTTCACTATAATGGGCACATATTTCTCGTAGAAAATGCTCAGTTGGTTGAAATTAATATGAAACAGATGGCACTTATAGCCAATTCAAGGCATGAGCTTCAGTACCGTCTCGATGTGTATCAAAGCATACCCGGAGATAAAATGCCGAAATCCGTGACCCCAGAGGGTCTCAGAAAATTGGGGGTTTATGCTGGAGCAGCCGGTTTCTGGCTAGACAAATCTCGCACTAAAAACATCACTGACGATGGAGCGGGAGTAACTGTATCTGCACTGGTAACCGGAAAATCTTATGAAGACGATTTTGATAGCGATGGAGTGATTTATGAATACCCAACCTCAAATCGTCCGTCAACATATGACCAATCAAGAGTTCAGGCCACTAAAACAGCCGGATTATTAAAACTTCCTATTTTTGTGATCATAAAGCCAACCTCAAATTCAACAAAAAGAGATGTTTTTTTGGGATGGATTGAAGGTTGGGATGATAAATCAAAAACATTTCTGATTATATTTGGATTGACACCGCCGAAGGATATTCCAACCGGCATTGATGACGATGATGATCCATTCATCTTCACTTCGTCAAAAAAGTCCGAATCGAGCAAATCTAAAAACAGCAGAAAACGAAAATTTCGTTTTAAAATTCTAAGACGTTACCAAAACGTATGCATGGTATGCAGCTTGACTGTACTGCAACTATTAACCGCCACCCACATACGACCCTTAACTAAATTTGGATCAGACGATGTTAGAAACGGATTATTGCTCTGCCAACTTCATCACAAGGCTTTTAAAGCTGATCTATTTGGTATAAACCCGTCAACGCTTCAAATTAAATACCGAGTTGAAGGGCCCAACAAAAATCAATTAAAAATCACTATTGATGATTTATCACACTTGCTGCGTAAGCCACATACCAAGGCCTTAACCTGGCATTGGAAACAATGGGCTAGTAAGAATAAATTATCCTTAAGCAGCGCAGAGGCGGAGAATTAAAAATGGTTGATAATAATACAGAATTAGCTACCTTGGCTGGAGGTTGCTTCTGGTGTCTAGAAGCAGTCTATGAGCAAGTTAAAGGGATAAATAAAATTGTCTCTGGGTATTCAGGAGGAAACCTTAAAAATCCTACGTATGAGGAGGTTTGTTCTGAAACAACGGGGCATGCAGAAGTTGTGCAGATAACTTTTGATCCAACCATAATTTCTTATCAGAAGATTCTGAAAATATTTTTTGCAATCCATGACCCAACCACATTAAACCGCCAAGGCTATGATATAGGCTTGTCTTACAGATCGGTTGTTTTTCATCACTCAGAGCAACAAAAAGTCACTGCCGGTTCAATAATTGAAGATTTGGATAAAAGTGAAATCTGGGATAATCCTATCGTGACTGAAGTCAAACAACTTGATGTATTTTATGTGGCTGAAGATTATCATCAAAACTACTACCAAAATAATAAATATCAGCCTTACTGTCAGGGAATAATCTCACCAAAATTAGCTAAATTTCGTAAGGAATATCTAGGCGATTTAAAAACATCGTAACTATCGAAATGTAAGGGTGTTGGGTTTTGATTACGGTTTAAACAGGGATTAGATTAATACAGACACCCTATTATTAAAAAAAAGCAATGAAATCAGCCTTGAATGGGCTTATTCATGGGCTTACATAACGCACGGTACCCCCGGTTGTGCCTTTTCCATCTATTAGTTATATCAATAACCCCTAAGAAAAAAAGTATGGGTCTCAATATTTGGGTTATTCTTTTTTCCCACTGCCTAGAGGTCGGAGATCTTTGTTTCTATCTTGTATAAATCTTGTAATTGTCTGTAAACTCAGACGTCTCCTCGAGGCTTCTGCGTCGACTACCATCCCACGTATTAAATGTTTCCACTTTTATGGTGCGTTCATCGAGCATTTCGATTAGAACTACTCCAGACGGATTCTCATGGACCGTAGCTACAAGACCCCCCTCCGGGTAAGTATCACCGTACCACCTTTCCCCAGTACTTACGACTTCAAAACCTTCGTCACAACAGTTCCCCTCTCTGTCCATCTCCTGACGCGCTCCGAGCAACTCATATCTAACCAATCCACTCGATGTTCCAATGTTTGCTGGGTCAGGACCATTATCTTTTACGTATAATCGTCGTTCACCTGAGTCCAGGAAGGAGCCGAAGGAAACTACTAGTGTGTCACGGACCAGACCAGAATATACGATTGCCAGATGTCCTCTTACGCCGTGATAATCATCCTCGTCTCTTTCACCTGAATAACCTCCAGTGTCCTTCTCAAACCAATTACCAATTAGTTTCCCATCCACGTCGTAATCTATCTTTCCTCCTGGAGAATCTTCATTGATAATAATTGTCTTATCTAAAAGTTCTTGCCTGAAATCCCCCTTCCAGTAATCATAGGGATCTACACAATGACGTTTCCAGAACTCTCCTCGATACGATTCTAGATTTACGAATCCTGGTAGAGTCACTGAAGTATCCACAACAGACAGGTCAAAACTTTGATTTCCGATTTGGCGTCCGATTACCATACCAGACTTAACAGGAATCCTAGAATATGATCTGCCTTTAGAATTTCCTTCAGGGCTTACCCATTCCGCTTGCGATTCTATAGCTGGGTCTAATTCATGTATGTGGATATAGATAGAGTAGAGATCACAAGAATATTCAATGATTACCCTGTGATCTTCCCCCGTATGTCCCATATGCACGATATGACCATCAGCCATGGCGAACACATCGTGTGACGTACCAGGCTTGTAATTAACGTACATGTGACCAATGGGAGTAATATGATTCCCACCAAAAGCGCCCATTGGCTTAATAAAGGTTACTTCATCAGTGTTCATTGGTGGAGAATCCAAATAATCCACTCCGTTTGGATCACATCGTCCTTGACTGTATTCTGACTGCATGGTCATAATCCCATGCCCAGCAACTTTCTCAGTTTCCCCTTTGTGTTGATCACTAGTTTCAGTAGTAGAGGATCCTGTGTTAGATGTCATTGATGCAAGGGATGAGGTATCAACCAGAATTACAACTTTGGTACAAGTTAAGTTAATACATTCTTCCAACGTTACCAAGGTTTTAACTGCAATAGGATCGTTTAGCGAGAACTCAAAATTGTTGCTACCGGATGTTGTGCCATAATTATCCTCGCTCCATTTTAAAGAGGAATCTTCAGATGTTCGCTGAGGCTGGCAAGACACCTTGCGTTCTTCAGAGACCAACTGGCACACGGCTGAAAGTTTATCGGACAACTCATTGGATGAGATTCTTGATGGTACCGTTGGTTGAGATGATATAGTAGGCAATGGAGTTGCAGTATCTACTACTTTAGCTATTTCTTCTGTTATTTTTTCTTCTAC
>DBZU01000020.1 GCA_002311285.1 Dehalococcoidia bacterium UBA1152
ATCGGAATGGGCCGGAACATGCACCTGGCAGAAAGCCACTGCGGAACTATCTGAATCCGAGAAAGCCACGTTAGCCCTGACCATGCATCATATGGTTTACGGGGTACATATTGATTTACCGGAAGTCAGCCCTAAAGCAGCTTTGCCTCCTGAACAACAATGGAATCAGACCAATATAAAGGCGCTGTATGATTATGCCCAGTGAAACCTGCAGTTTAGGATAAACATGGAAGGTTGGACGTCTTACAACAAAATGCTTAATCAGGTTTATGAGCGTTTTTTTAGTGCTATTACGACTCTACCTGCTGCGGGATTAACACGAACTCGAGTGGCGACTACACAGGGCAATGCAATTAGCGCACAGGTGACTAACGCCGAAACTACTACCCCGGAAGTCTCTGCCCCGAAGTCCCCCTTATCACGACAACAGCAAATTAATCAATTATTACTGGATGCCCGGCTCGGCATTGAGCGTCACAAAATAAAAGAACTCGAAGAAAAAATGGAAGCTGTACGTAGCGATAGTACTTTGAGCAGCATGGAAAAACGGGACAAACTCTTGGCACTACAAGCTTCCATTGAACAATTAATTAAGCAAGCTCAACAACGTACAATTGAAGAGGAAAAGCGCCGTGCAACACTCTAAATTAGAGCACTCGCCGCTTTAGGTCAAAAGCGATCATTTCCGTATAGACCTCCTAACTCACTTTAGAACTAATAAATTTGCTAAAGCGGACATCAACACCGCGCTCTGCAGCAATTTTGCAGCGCAGCGGAAAAGTTGTTCGGCAGCAACGCCTTGTCATATCACCATCCCTCAGGATTTTCACATCTAGGGCAAACATTATCATAGATGTCTTCCCAATAAGACATTTCTCCATTTGGCCAACGGCAGCCACAAATATCACAATCTACCTCAATTTCCTCTGACTCCTCGTTCCCACAGCTACTTACTGTACAACGATAACCAGTGGAAGAGTCAGTGTTCGGAATCATCGTGTCATTGCCACAACTTTCACATTCATATACATTCCATTCGATGTCCATCTGATGCTTCGGCCGCACTCCCGCGAAAAGAGTAAGCTTTGCCTCTCTCACATCTATAGATGCTTCTTTAAGCTCGTGTTCGTACTCGTCGGCTAAAACTTCAAATACATGATATTTTTGTGTACCTATCTCTTCTTCCAAATCAAATAATAAGAAAATATCGGTAAACTCTGAAAGTCCTCGAACTAGTCTACCAACACATAGACGTACATCTTTAGCAGTAAACTCAAACTGGAAATGCTCAATGCAATTACGTAGAGATTTCATCCAATTTATGTCGTCAATGAAATCTTGATCCACGAGATTATTGCCTGTAACACTACAAACTTCGCAAATAGCAACAGCCAGTGCTTGTTCTACTGTCACTGTATGAGGATTAATTTGGCCCGTCACAAGATGTTCAAAATCGTAGCCTTCAGATTCGAGCACATTGAATGCTTCTAATAAACTTACACCATCAGCTTTAGCTCGCTTAGCAACTTCTTTATAGCATTTAGAAAAAATTAAGCTCTCATCTAGAGATTGCAGATACATCTTCAAGACCAGTTCAATGCAGTGTGATAGATGTGTAATTGAGAACTTAAATGCTTTTAAAACTCCGGCTTCGCCTTCTTCATACTTGGACAGAGCCTCATTGAAACTGTCTATCGCATTTTCTTTAATATCAAATTTAAACTTCACAATTTGTACCGTCTATATCTGGTGATATAACTTCCGCATTTGCAGCTGGCTTGGGAGCACAGCGGAAAACCCGTCCGACAACATGCGCTTATTATATGTTTCATTGCGCAGTTTATTTGGAGTTCATTCTTGCTTGTGCTTCTTTAGTATAAGTCACTAATGAACCACTCGGAGAGCTACCATTTACTGAGAATTGATTGATTGCTGTTAAGAGTATTTCTTTCTTAAACGCCACATGGATGGCATTTGCCGTTCCGTTATTAATTCTGGCTGTCAAGGAATTGGGCCATCTGTTAGACAATTCTTTCGGTGCACTGATTGTGTTATATCCTACATACACACAAATCAATGGTATCTTGTAAAAATCAACAGCCTTTTCAATTTCGTATGATAACATGCTGCCTGTTTTTCTGGTGTCACCACTTAATATTACAATGCAGTTTTTTGATGCTGCCAACCGTTCTCTGATTCTTGATTCTAATGTACTCCGAAGACTTGTATCTCTTACGGCTGCAGTTTTGTCATGACTATTTACAAACTTGAAATCAATGTTCTTTCCTGCGGTCCAAGCTTGCATTGTTGCGTAGTACTTAAAATCAGATTCAGTAGGGTTTGTCTTTCCTAGTCCGTCAAAAGCGATATAGGATCCGGTTCTGTTTGCCATGCTATTCCTTAAGTAATATTAATTTATAAATTAGCTGCGACTCAAATTCCATTTTCTATGGCTTTAATATCCAACAGATTTATTGAATCAATTTTATCTTTGTGAATGAAAATGTTTAATTTTGCGGGATATTTGAATTTCATTTCACTCACTCGAAATGTCCAAAGCATTATCTTGAGCAGTTCCTCATCACTGATATTTTTGTGTTCTTTAATTCGAGTTATGCCTGATCCAAATATTGGAACCGAAACACTTTTCTGAGAGTAAACTCTGTTTACGCTATCCCAAAAATTTATTAAGAACTCCAGATACTCAGGCATGCTAAGAACCGCTTTATTCTGGCTATCAAACTTCGAAAATGCAGCCAATAAATAGCCATCTATAAGACAAACGGTTCCGAGTTTGTATTTTTTTGACTTTCCCGCACGTTTAACACCGCTATCTATTAACTCACCATCCTCAAATGGATAATCCTCGATAATTTGATCCAGCTCAGCCACTGATAAGCTAGAGTGTTCATTGATGTATATTCCATTCAGTGAGTTCTTGGATATAATCTTATCGTCCACTTGAGTATCGAAATGTTCATTAAATGGTATAGCTTTAATTCCAGGCTGACTGAACAAATCTCCTGTCAATACTGATACTTTGCTTCCATCAATTGAAAGGTTCAGGTGCCTGAGATTGTTGTATCTCCACCACAGATATACGTACAAACCAGCAAAGAAAAGTACAACTGACAAACCGGCACAAATTTTATACTTATCGGAAACATCAATAAAAATGAAAGCTATCGAAAAAATGGCCGATATTATCGACATCATTCTCAAGAACTCCTGCCATACGAACCTGTCTGTAATCTTAACTTTCAATCTATGCTTCCTTTTCCTTAATCAATGATTTTTGTAGCCCGAAGGCTTTGTTTGGCATGGCTATATTTTGGAGCAACGCCCGCGAGTAATATTAGGCGTATTGTCATTATTGTTTGCGCCATCCCAATAGCCTGCGGTATAGGTTTTAATAAAACGTCCAGATTCTGGGGAAAAGAAAAACTGACCCAACCCAAGCCGACAAATGAAGTCATTGGAATACTCGCTGATAAAACACCTAAATTCAGGGTCTTTACCACCTAACGCAAATACACCATAAGGGTTGTCTTTATCTTCGAAGCCAAATTCCTTCTCTTTGATTTTTCTGAGGATATATTTATCATCTGATACATTAAAGTGCGCTCGCCCCCAAGACTTGTTTTCATAGTAAAAGCCTGTCGATTCTTCAGAAACACAAAGATAAGTAACATCTTCAGCTGATACATGCGCGGCCATAACAAAAAATATTGCTGCAACAACATACTTATAATATTTCATTGGTACTCCCTGTGTGCCTAACGTTTCTAGTTCATCGGTTGACGCATCGTTCTAATCCGATGCAACGGGTTGTTTAGGTGATTCAGTAATATGTACTTTCCATGATACATCGGAGTTCCTTTCCCTGGTGATATGAACATGTTCCTTTGATGTCCTCAAGGCAGTTGGGTGTGAAGGCTTTACTTGAAGCTAGTTGGCATTGTCTGTTTTCGAGCTAACTCACAGCAGCGACGCTTGCACTTCAAGCGTGACATAAAACTTCAATCACTTCTACTGTACTTAGATTCAGGTCGTCTATCCAACGAGTAACCCTGTCATCTTTATAACTTATCAAGCGCCCAGAGCACCTTAATATAGAGAATTCACAGTAATTACGGAATAAATGAATTAATTTATTTTCAGCTAACTTAATGGGAATCAAGGATGAATTGAGAAGGTCAGCTATGGGTAAGGCCGCCTCTATAAAAGAACGCAATGTACACTTCCGCTATTCGCTCATAGCTGTCGTCAAAATTGCAATGAGCCAACGGCAGCCTTACGTACATTAGCGAAGTTCGGCTTGAGACAAGTTGCGGACGCAACAGAT
>DBZU01000027.1:0-234 GCA_002311285.1 Dehalococcoidia bacterium UBA1152
GAGAAATAACGATAGGCCTTGACGTTGTCAATACTTCAAATATTATAATGGACAGCCCTGTAACACTAGCTGCTATTAAAAATGCTACCGGTATCAGTATCGAAGACAATAATAAAGATGGCATACCTGATACAAAAGAGCAAATGGACGCAGCTTTTACATTCGCACTTAAAAACGGTGTGGCTGGAGAAAACGGAAATCTTATCCTCAGACCAGATCAGGTAAGAGGAGCAA
>DBZU01000027.1:432-666 GCA_002311285.1 Dehalococcoidia bacterium UBA1152
CTGCAATATCCATAGCAAGATTAACAGGTTCTCCATTTACTAGAGAATTACAGCTTTCTGCTTCAACTAAAACCCTATACACCTCATTGCCAATTGCGTTAGTAGCGGCAACTATTCTGTTAATAATAACTATGCGGTCTTTCAAATATGCAATTATTACAGTAATCCCTATAGTGTTAGTAGTCGCATGGCTTTACGGAATCATGCATTTAGCAGGATTTTCTCTTAACTTCG
>DBZU01000027.1:742-1449 GCA_002311285.1 Dehalococcoidia bacterium UBA1152
GGTATTGACTATTCAATACATATGACTGAAAGATTTCGAGAAGAATTAAAACGTAACCCAACTAGAATAGCTGCAATCAAAAGAGCTTCCAGAGGTACTGGGGTCGCATTGCTCGCATCCGCAGCATCTAGCATTGTCGGATTTGTCATTATGGGATTTGCACCGATGCCTATGTTTGCATCTTATGGTCAGTTAACTGCGTTGATGATTTTCTTAGCACTAATCTCCTCTCTGATTGTACTACCATGCCTGTTGATGTTAATAACACGAGACTCCGAGGCTAAGGTTAACTAATAAAAGAATAAAATATTTTTAAGTTCAACTGTCAATTTGACTCTCATGTAACACAGATTTTATTTTCATCCCGAATAAAAATCTAATCCACTTAATCCGTTTGATAATTTCGAATATTAAAAAGCTTCCACAATAGGTAGATATTAATACAATAACTAATTTCAAAATCGCTGGGATAGACAGAGGGAAAACAAGACTTGAAAAGAAAAATTGCACTGGCAGATGAACAATATATACCGGGTAAACTGCAGTACTCAGATAGTTTAATAACTTAGACTGTTTATTTAGAAAGGCTGCGCCGAAACCAAAAACTGCTAACATCCAGTTAGCTGATTCAAATCCGGTCAATAGATTAACAAGTAGTCTCGAAGGGATAAATTCTGGATCGATAATTATTACACTATATGCCCGTA
>DBZU01000027.1:1565-7517 GCA_002311285.1 Dehalococcoidia bacterium UBA1152
CAGATACAGTGAAAAAGCAAGAATCAAAGTTATGAACTTTGCTTTTTTTACCGCATTCCAAAAATCTTCCTTACATGAAACGAATACAAATCCACAGAAAAAGCACACTAACCCCAATAATAATCCATGAACCGAAAATGCAAAAGACTCGTAATCCTTTGGTCTAATTAAAATTGCTTCAATCATTATCGGCAATGCAAATACAGGTATAATCGCTAGAGGCTTCTTAATTGCGCTTTTTATAAATCTATTAAACTTGTTTTCAGGATGTTTTTTAAAATAATTAAATACGAAAAGTAGTATTAAAACATAAAAGAAAATATTTGCTAAAAACCATAAATGTCCCGGATTAGGAAAATAAAATTGTGGCTTGCCATAATAATTATTATAGATAACCCAATAAATCGGAACAATGAAAAACGTTCCGAAAACCAAAGGTACCACAATTCTAAATATTCGATCTGAAAGTAATTGGGCCCAATCCCTTCGCTCCATTGCAAACCTAGCTCCCATTCCTGAAACAACGAATAAAATTGGTATACGCCATATATTCATTACCATCATTAAAATCCAAAGAGGTTCTAATGACTGTCTATTTATGATGAACGCTATCTTAATACCCCAAGGTTGAAACCCAACAACAATATGGTACAGAATCAATAAACCTAAAGCGCTAACTCTGATTGAATCCACATCGTATCTTCGATTAGATGTGTTTTCATTGGGTTTAGAAGACTTGGTTAAACCAAGCTCCACTCCACATAAACTACAAAACCTTGAAAATGCCTCATTTTCGGCGCTGCATTTGGCACAAATCATGGTCTGCATGCTACATCAATCTCCTAAGACAAATCTGTACTGAGTTAGATTAACTCATTCGAGGATTATACTTAAAGAAATATGGATGTCCTTATTGAAGTAGATTGACATATATTAAGGATTGGTGGTCAGCTACGCTTGGTCACTATACCATCAGTATCGATACTTTCGACACCTTTAGCACCCTCAAATGCTACAGCACGCTGCGAGGCAGAAATACTCTCCCCAGGTTCTAGTTTTATAGCTGTACCGTTCTCGACTGCATCTGTTAATCCTTTGTGCCCGTGACTTGTAAAAGGTTCTAACCCTATATTATATGTGCGTCCATACCAAGGATAACCAAATCCACCACCCACTGATTGCCAATACCACAGATACTTAAACACATCCTTTGGGAATACCAATCCGAAACCAATCCCTGTTTCCTGATTGGTAACTGAATACCAGCCATCAGGCATGTCAGTAACATATGATAAAGTTAAAGCTCTGGTACTTTTAGATCTCACCTTTCTAAGGTCCAGTTTACTTCCATTTTTCATCTGTATCCAAGGCCATTCACCTTCGGCATCTAACTTTATATCATTCTGTGGAGCTATCTCCGGCTGATGATTGAATATTTTACCCCCAGGCACATCAATAACACACCGCTCACTGAGAAACGGAGCTCCAAATGCTAGATGTTCTCCCCACATAGTCTGAACAGGCTCTTCAGCTTCGTTCAAAAGATTAGCCTCTATCTCCAAAACAGATGAGCCTTTTCTTAATGAAAGTGTCTTTTCAAAAAAGAAAGGTGTTCTTACAGTGCGTACCCAACATCGCATTGAAACTTTTTCAATTGAATCTTCAATAATCTGGCAGTCCCATGGGATAGTATTTACCTCTGCATGTTGACCCAAATCTGCTCCCATATACGTATTGGCAATACCTCCAGAAGGTAAAATGGTTTGCCATCCACCTTCATATACATCCATCCAAAGCTGACCGCCATCTCCTGTGGTAGGTACAAACAATGATGGATTACGGACCCCCCAAGGACTTCGCCACATAAAATCGGTGTCAGTTGGCTTATGAACGAATTGGTAGATATCTGCTCCCTTATCAACAAGTACCACTACTTTAATCAGTTCGTTCTCTAAAACTACTGTCTTAACTCCGCGGTAAGCCCATGCATCTGAGATTCTACAGCCATGATTTCGTACAGTCTGGTAATGCATATTTTTATCCTAAATCCGGATACTGTAGAGATTCACCTGTTACACCTGCCTCATATCTCGAAATATGCCACCTTCCAAGATTTGCACTTAACAAAATATCTCGGTTTTCTCCACAGAAAGCTATATTGGTAGGACAGGCAATCTTGGTGCCTTCGAAGTCATCAGCCAAAATATCGAGATTACCTGAAGCTGAATATCGATAAATCCGGTCGGGCCGATACATTGAAACATACAGGTTCCCGTCAGTATCGAAGGCAACGCCATCTGGCACTGTTCCCGGCAATTCAAAGACTGTCTCGTGCGGACCAGCGGTGCCATCAGATTCGATCTTAATTCTTTCAATTCTAGGGGGATTGATACTCATTGCTACATAAAGGCAATTTCCATCAGCGCTCAAACAATGTCCATTTGGAAACGTGTTTAATCTACGATCCCATACTTCCGTATCACCTCCAGGCTTAATCTTATATATACGACCTGTGTCAGCCTTCCAATCTCCTGAATCACACACATATAAATTACCTTGCTCATCAAAAGCCGGATAATTTGGTGTAGTAAAAGGCTCAGATGTAGATCCTTTAGAATAAAAGGAATCAGAACCATCAGGAGTAATCTTCATTATAGCCTTGTTACCTATATCGCAAGCATAAATATTGTTTCTGGCATCTAGTGCGAGTCCCAAAATAAATCCCCCGGTGTCAGCAATCTGTATTAGTTCTTTACGTTCTATATCAATTCTATAAATCTGTCCCGCCTCTCCACCTGCATAGGCATATCCATCAAGCCCCCAAGCAATACCCTCAGCATGATCAAGACCGTCAACCAGAACGGATATTTCGGTTTCGTTATCTAACAGAGCCACAATATTCCTCCTTCTATCTTAACGAAATTAAAACTCTCAAATAGTATTTTTAATACTTACTACTAATCGCCTCGAACCCCTAAATCTGGATATCATCGATTCGTAGTTTAACCATCTCTTCTGGAAGGAATCCAGCATTCACAAAACCTCCGTCGATTGGAATCGACACTCCGTTTATATGGCTCGCTTTGTCACTACACAAAAATAGTACTAAGTCTGCAACTTCTTGTGGTAAAACCTCTCTACCAGCTGGCATTCTTTTGAGCCGCTGAGCTCTTAGACTAGGATCACGTTTATAAACCATCTTTGTCATCGGAGTCAGAGCCATTCCAGGACAAACTGTGTTTACGTTGATATCATATTGTGCCCATTCAAGAGAAAGTAAACCTGCAAGATTATTGAGGCCTGCCTTAGCTGGTCCATATGCTCCACGTTCAGGAACAGGAGCCCAAGCAGCCACTGAAGAAATAAAAACAACACTACCTCCCTCACCCTGTTTAACCATCTGTTTGCCAGCAAGCTTACATAATAAAAAAGCACCTGTCAGGTGAGTATCGAGTGCCTCTCTCCATAGCTCCATTTTCATATCTAGAATAGGAGACTTTATATTGTTCCCAGATGAATGTATTGCATAATCTACACGCCCATAACTCTTAACAGCGCTTTCAACAATTGATGAGACAGATTTCTCGTCTTTTACATCAACTTCTACAGCAATAGCATCATCCCCTAACTCAGATGCAAGAAAATTAGAGCGTTCATAATCTATGTCAGCAACAACAACTTTTGCTCCTTCCGCTACAAAACTTCTGCATATTGAAGAACCGATACCACCAGCTCCACCTGTAACAATCGCTACTTTCCCTTTCATCTTAATTCTCCTCAATCATAGATGCCCCAGCAGCACTTGCCCAAGCTCCTAGAGCATTGTATCCACCGTCAATGCATATATGTTCACCAGTCATAAAACTTGCCTTATCGCTAGCAAGAAAAAGAACGACATTTGCAATATCTACCGGTTGACCAATTCTCCCTAACGGATGAGTACTGCCATATCTTTTTACGACATCATCTGTATTTCCGTCCTCTGTTTCGGCTATATCGCGAACCATCTTTGTATCAATAGCCCCAGGGCATACTGCCAAAATTCTTATATTCTCAGTTGCATAATCCAATGACATCTGCCGAGTTAACGATAATATTCCACCTTTGCTCGCTGCATATGCTGGAACTAGAGGTTGAGATTGAATTCCTTGGACACTTGCAGTATTGATTACTACACCTCCTCCCTCTTTCCGAATATAAGGGATAGCAAACTTAGACATCAAAAAATAACTTTTAAGATTAACATTGAGAATCCTATCCCATAGCTCTTCTGATGTATTCTCAACATTATGATAGGAATCTGGTGACTGAATACCCACGTTGTTAAACAATATATTTATCGCTCCAAAACTCTTTATAGTCTCAGCTACCACTCGTTCGCACTCAGAAGCTTTAGAAACATCTGCGCGTATAAGAATTCCCTTCGAACCATTATTTTGTATTTCAGATACAACAGCCTCGCCAGCAGATTTATCAACATCTGCAATAGCCACTTTAGCTCCCTCACGAGCAAACTCTAACGCGGTACCTCGTCCTATCCCGTAAGCTCCTCCTGTAATTAAAACAACCTTCCCATCAAAAGTTCCCATGGTTTTGTTCCTTCACAGCTTACCTGATAGTCCTTAGCTGTAATTTCAAATAATGGTTAACATTATACACATTGGCATTATGGACAACCACAAAAACCAACATGTCTACTCCCCTATTCGGGAAGCATAGATTTTATCACCCAAAATTGACAATTCATGTTTAGAGATGTATCGTTTGTGAACCACTAAGTTTATCCTGAACAAATTTATAAAGTTACACCGTTACCAAAATTGTTAAAAAATCATTTTATATCTAATAGCATTGTAAGTAGCACTGAAATGCCCGCCAAATTGGGATACTCAACATATGCGCTAAAGATGGTAGACCCATTTGAAGCTCTGCCTAAAATTAGAGAAATAGGATATGAAGCTATAGAAATTTGCTTGCGTAATGGCTGGCCAACCTCTCCCAACGAATTCGATATTAGCAGTCAAAAATCCTTATCAAAACTTTCAGAACGACTAGGATTCCCTTCACCAATATTTTTTGGCTCAATAAACGTCTGCAGTACAGAAAAATCACGAGATGAAATGGTCAAAGATACTCTCAAGAAATTCAGAATGGCTAGAGAGCTTCATTATGACGACACACCAATACTAATCACGACAACTCCAGGTAATCACGCTCCACCATGGGATAGCGGTAAAGAAGAAATAAAAGATGCTTTCTTGCGTCTTGGCGATCTAGCTTCAAATCATGAAGTCACTATAGCGATAGAAGCACACGCGGGGACTGATTTTGAAACACCTGATAAAGCAATATGGTTGGTGGAACAAACACAACACCCCAATCTAAAATTAGATCTAGACATAAGCCATTTTTATGTGGAAGGTGCAGATGTAGAATACAGCGTAAATCTTTGCGCGCCTCATTCGGTTATGATTCATATCAAAGACGGTGTAATTGAAAATGGCCAAGTAAAATACTGTTTGACAGGTGAAGGAACTATCGATATAGCTGGATTCGTTTCATCCTTGCAAAAGAATGGTATTGGTCATCTACCAATATATGCCGAAGTAAGCGTTCAACAGTCAGAGAACATTAACTACAATCCATGGGATACTGCCCAGTTTTGCTTTGATGCTCTAGATTTGGCTAGAAAGCAAACAAAGTAGTAGTGCTCAATACTACGCATTTTTGTATCCGTACTAGAACACGTCGACAGAATGATTGAGTTCAAGACGATTGACAACAAGAACATATTCCTAAATCCAATATTCAACATAGAAAAAATTATGCTGCTTTGAAACTAATCATAGTTACTAGCTTTATGCTCACCCAAGAGACGTTGTTGTCTTGGTGTACATTTAGAAATGATATTCGGGTCAAATTGAAATTTATTAAGATACGGCGGGAATTTTT
>DBZU01000029.1 GCA_002311285.1 Dehalococcoidia bacterium UBA1152
TTTTTTAGTTTATAGCCTCTTAAAAAGAGTAAAACAGGTACTAAAATGGCAAAAACGAAATAAGAACCATAAAGAACATAAGGAGGTTCAGGCCAGTGAAGTATTCTAAAAAGCACAAAAAACACGGTAATTGAAAACAATAGCGGTAAGATGGCGTGAACTGATCTTCTTATGCTAAATGCAAATTCAGCTAAGGCAAATGACAAACCAATCATTGAAACAACAAGCATTATACCTGCACCTGGTAAGTGCATTATCTTGAAAAGTATACCAAGCACATAAACAACACCCAGTAATGGGTAAATGATGTTTTGTATTATGGGTAAAATGATGTTTTGTATTAATAATTTAGATTTTGGATTGCAAATCGCATATTCCAGTAAAGCAATAGCAATTCCGCCAAGTGAGGTAATAACTATTAGACCTGCTCCCGGCCAATGCATAAATTTAAAAAGCAATCCAACTGTAAGAGTAGCACCAACAAGTACGTATGATATATTTCTAAGCATGATTAATGACGATTTGTTTACACCATTTATTTTGATTCCCAATTGAATACTATGTCAATAGGTTCTTTTTTTCTTCAGCGCACCATAAATGCTACCGGTCCGGCTTAAAGCAGTGCCGCCTCACGCCTGCCGGCAGGCAGGCAGGTTCAGATACCTGCCTAACGCCACACTTACCCACCCAAGTTACATAAACTCAGGTTCTGCGGTATTGCTTTAAGCCATTGTTAGCTAACGTTAAATCTTTACAATCTTCGTTCTTCCCAGACTCTCTGAATCTGATCCGAATAATTCAACCAGATAAGTACCATTAGATACGTGGCTCATATCAACAGTTCCATCTGACCGTAACCGCTCCACTAGTACTAACCTGCCGAGCAGATCACGCACCAGGACGTATTCTAATTTGTAACTAGATACGAAGTGTATATTAAACACACCATTTGTAGGATTTGGCGAAATGGTAATTGTTTCACTCACAGGAAATTCGGTAATGCCAACAGCAACAGCGTCACAAGGAGTAGGGGGCATGAACAAGTATAAACCCAGAACAGAGTCCTCATAACAACGGATTCCATCAGAGTAATTCATATCGCAAACCATACCGTCATTAAACGGGAAATTAAACATGTACGCAATATCGCCCACACTTTGAATAATGATACCTTGATAGCTGTTTTGGAACATTTCGCCCACGAAGCTATAGGTAACAAATAGCCTCTTTAGCTGATTCCCGTTTATGGTGGTTGTATCGGTAGAGTCAACACTTATCTGAAGAGAGTCAATGTCTGAGGTATCATTAACATCTTTAAGAAGAATGCCCCATGAGTCACCAATACCAGCGCTGAAGTCGTATAAAATCTGAAATCCATTGAAATCCAAGTCATAGAAATAAACCGTATCGTTTGACGAGTACATGATTTCGTATTCAGCTCGGTTGTAGCAATAAAGTCTGTGACGCTTGGTAATCTTCTTACACAGTTTTCCGAGCACAGTTGTGTCTTTTACTGATTCAAACTTGATATAATCTATATCACCGGCAAACGCAAACTGTTCATCATAGTGCCATACAGCACCAATGGGCGCCCAATCCTGGGGAAAGACATTCAAGGAATAGAAAAGCCCCAGTGCGAGTATCAGCGTTGTTTTCACGTTCTCAGATTTAATATTAGCTACCGGTTTGGCTAAACTGCGTTTGCTCCGACCGTAGCCCCGGCGTAGGTTGGGTAATGAAGTTTCGCTTTTGTTAGCAAAGGTTATTTCCTTATGTATTGTCAAGTTCTTTCACTTTAACACTTAAGTAGTGAGTATCTATAGTGCCACAGGCTCTTCTTGAAGAATTTCCTCAATTTCCTTTCTCATTTCATTGTCTAAATTTCGATACCAATCGATATGTTTTGACCATGAACCACATCCTCCAGGGTAGGTAGGTCCGGGGCATTGCGTATCTGCCCATGTAGTAGAGCATTTAGGACATTTTCCGGAGGTTTTAAAGGTGTTCCATAAGTGGCCACAACTACATTCCCAATATGAACCACCATCAGGTTCCCATTCGCACTTTGGACAAGCTATTTCAATTTTCAAATTAATGTATGTTAACGATCTGGCTAAAGCAAGTTATGCAATTTGTTTTAGCCATTGTTGCGCTTTCGTGATTTATTTTATTTTTAGTATTGACCATCTGTCTTTGTGTTTCCATGATGACTTTGAACAATCCAAAGGGATTACGGACGCCTTGTGAATCAATTCGAACCCGCAAATTCCAGGATTTTTTCATATATATTTTTAGTCGCCCAAGGGAAGTCTATGTCCATAGGTGAGGTTCCAATCCAAATCGATGCCTTTGTCGAATTTCAATTATTGTATCAACCATTGTTCTGAAATCTCCTTTATTCGGTTCAATAGGGAAATTAGGGATTTGTATTCTGACATGATCATTTGTTTTGTTTTTCAATTGAATAGTAAAGGATATTCAAAGAATCACATCCTGTTAATGCCAAAATTGCCTATCCTAAGATGAGTGGATAAATTTTCATTTTACTTTCATGAAGCGCTGGAAGATGATTTCCTCTGCGGCTAAAACAAGAAAACCCTCGGCACTGTATTCCGAGGGTCCCTTTAGCTATTTGAATTCGAACCCCCAGTTGTCAGGAGGT
>DBZU01000061.1:0-160 GCA_002311285.1 Dehalococcoidia bacterium UBA1152
TTCGGGTCTAATCCAGACAACACGCTAAGCATATTGGCAATTCAGTCATTAACTTTGTTCTCAATTTAATTAAATCTTCCCCGAAAGGAATCAATAAATAAAGTAAGATCTCAGAAAATGAATTCCTCGCCGCTTAACTAACGCCCTATTAGGACTCGCT
>DBZU01000061.1:399-794 GCA_002311285.1 Dehalococcoidia bacterium UBA1152
TGGTCCCCCCAGATTCCCACAAGATTCCACGTGTCCCGTGGTACTCAACAGCCTACCAGAAGTCCGTCTTCTTTCAACTACGGGGCTATCACCCTCTTTGGCAGTTCTTTCCAGACGCTTTCGTTTAGAAGACGGTTTTGTAACTTCTTGCTTTTTTCTGAGGTTAAAGCAGGTAGGTGTTACAACACCAATCAGACATAGGTCCTCAGACCGTTAAGCCTGACTGGTTTAGGCTATTCCCCGTTCGTTCACCACTACTAGGAGAATCTCGTTTGATTTCTATTCCTCGGGCTACTTAGATGTTTCAGTTCGCCCACTTACCCTTCTGACAAAAGTCAGAATGTTCCGGTATGACCCGGAACTGGTTTCCCAATTCGGGAATCCCCGGCTAAGCC
>DBZU01000061.1:836-28833 GCA_002311285.1 Dehalococcoidia bacterium UBA1152
CGCAGTCTTGCCACGCCCTTCTTCAGTCCTTGACCCCAAGGCATTCACCATGGACTCTTAATAACTTGACCCACATTGGGGCCCATATATTAATTTTTTAATGTTCTAACGACATTCAAAACATTAAATTTTTCTAACTTACAATTTTCAATAAATTAAATATGAGATAACTTTAATATTTAATTTATTACAGACAGGATTCAGTTGTTAAAGTACACAAAAAAAACGCCCGGGCCGTCCCGGCCGTCTAGCTGGAAAATTTAGTTTGGGTCGTTAAGAGTAACTTTGCCACACTATCTTTTCCAGGCCCACAATTATATTGTAAATAAGGTTTCTCAGTCAATCAGATATAGCAATGTATTATAGGTTCTTAGCCGTTTAAAATTAAACGGACTAGATCGTTAGCAAACTCCTCATTACAAGCGGCAATTAGCCAAGGCACACGGTCTGACGTTTTCTCAGGATCAAATACATATTCATTTAATATCCCGTTATTAGAAACACTATAAACTTTGACTCCGGAAGCCCATGCAAAGCCTAAACCGGGATCAATCTCAGTTCTGGGCTCATTGAACATCATATAAGCATTTGTTATCCCTCTTGCCAGCCAAGGATAGCTACATGCACCTCCATCGGTCCAAAGCCTCATACGAGGGTATTTAGTTTCCATAGATTTAAGAAATTTTGATGATTTAGCCGTCCAATATCTTATATATTGGGGGCTCATTAAGTACGCAGCTACAATTGATTGGTCAGAAACCTTGGTATCAAATGATGGATTTACGAAATAGGGCTTACCATCAGGATGTAATTCCAATTTAACCCCATCTTCATCAGCAAAATATAACTCCTGTCTCATAATATCTACGGCTCCAGCCCAAACAGGCTGCATCAGTAATGCTTCCCAAACTGTCACTACAGTCCACCACTCAGCAGGGAGTCCGCGCATATAATGTCCTGATCCATCAAAAGGATCACAGGTAATCACATAATCAGTCTTTTCAGCGTCTCCAATCGTACGATGCGTGTGTTCAGAATATAACTTGATTGTAGAGCCTGACCGTCGTAACCAATCCTCTAAAAGGTCCTCGGAAAATCTATCTAATACAATTTCAACGTCTTCTTCTTCTGTTCTTCCAGTTACAGAACCAATAATTTCTCTGCCAAAATCCAATGAGGAAAGCCTTGGAACCTCAACCATCAACTCCCTCAAGTATTGCTCTAATTGATCAGTAAGTTTTGAAAGTTCAGACATTTTTATACTAACGCAGCTACCTTATCTGCAAACTCATATACGTATTTAACAGTCTCATCGGTCGTCGACGCAGTAACTGACACAATCATGTAATTTAAACCCGCATCTTGGTATTGTTTTATATCATCCAAAACCTCTTTGTTCGTCCCAGTCATTAGCACTCTATGGCCGCCTTCATATTGTCTCTTAGTCAAATCCATATTTATAGTGGTTGCCGCTTTTACAGTTAACGGATCTCTGCCAGTATGGCTACAAATGTCTCGTAGTTTGCCTAATCGTTCAATCACATCATTTGGTGTAACTTTAAATCCATTCCAATAATCCCCGTACTTCACTGTTCTTTTAAGCGCAGCATTACTTATCCCGCCTACCCATATTGGCGGATGAGGTTTTTGTACAGGACTAGGAAAAAATGTTTTCCCTGAAATAGAAGTAAATTCACCTTTAAATTCTGGAGCAGTGTTTGCACATACTGCTTTATACACATCAAGATGTTCATCTGTAAACTTTCCACGCGAACTATAATCAACTCTCATCGCTTCAAATTCCTCGGGCATCCATCCTGTTCCGACTCCTAGGTTCACTCTTCCGTTTGATAACACATCAATCGTATTTATCATTTTGCTATTTAATAATGGGTGGCGAAACGGCAAACATAAAACACTGAAGCCAATCCGAACTTTTTTTGTTAAAGCGGCAACGTAGCTTAGTGTAGTGACCGACTCTAGTAGATTTTGAGAGTCTGGTTTAGAGTGATGAGGAGAAAACATTTCTGGATGTCGATCCATGATATCTACTGGAAAAAAAGTTCTATCGGCAACCCATACAGAGTCTAGCCCGCACTGTTCAACAGCTAGCGTAACTTTNNACTTTAGTAACATAATCTCCTTGAGCTTCAGGAGCAGTATTAGGGTTTATAGCGTTGGTGACAGTGACTCCAAATTTCATCTAACTTCTCCGGTGTTACTTATCAATTTACATCTCGTATCAATTTTTAGGACCATTGCCATAACGCATTTGGGAAGGCAGTTGATCAGTTAAGCCTAAAGCATGAACAGTTCGACTGGCTATGAAATCAACAACTTCAGCTATCGTTTTTTGCCGCAGATAAAAAGCTGGCTGGGGAGGGAGAATAGTTGCTCCAGCTATGGCTAAGTCAGTCAAATTCTTTAAATGTATAGCATTCAGTGGGGTTTCTCTAGGGACAATTACTAACGGTCTTTTTTCTTTAAGAGTGACATCAGCTGCTCTCCTTAATAAATTGTCGGAAAGACCGTTAGATATAGCGGCGACTGTAGCCATACTACAAGGAACTACTGCCATACCGAGTGTTGGGTATGTGCCAGACGCAATTTTTGCACCTAAGTCGCCTATTGAATTAGTAGTAAATGTACCAGATTCCGCCCAGCGTTCTATGGTTTCTCCATAAGATTCATCAATTTCTTCCTTCCATACCACACGGCCAGCAGAAGATATAGTCATAACTACTGTGAACTCTAAAGACAAGATCATTTCTATTGTAGTTCTTGCTAATTCGATTCCGCTTGCCCCTGTAATACCGATAATTACAGGATGTTGTTCTTTTATTTCACTCATTTAAATTAACACTGCAATCAATGTTCCAATAAAAACTGCTGAAGATACGTAAGCATTTATTCTATAAAAAGCTATGCCTAATTTAGAAACATCATCTGGTGAGACAAGTTTATACTTAAACAGGATTATCAGGGAAGCTATTATGCATCCAACAAAAAAAGGCCACTTTAAAGACATAAATATGCCTAAAATCACCAAGCATGATATTGCAATAATATCCATGGATCTAGCTACAAAAAACGCCTGGCGTATACCAATTGCTACAACAACCGAATGCAGGCCTTTGTCCAAATGGAATTCCAAGTCCTGAGCATGATAGATAATATCGAAACTGCCTGCCCACATCGCAACTGCTATAGATAAAATTACAGGTTCCCAACTTAGTTCTCCAGTAACTCCAATCCATGCAGCCGCAGGCGCAATAGCCAATGCCCATCCTAACAATGGATTAGCCATCCATGTAAATCTCTTGAGGTAAGGTTGGATGATCAGATATATTGCAGCTATTGGGGCCAGTGTTAATGCCAAGTTATTCAGTTGCCATGCCGAGATAATTAATATCACAAACCCAGTCAGTATTAAAATCAGCATATCTATCTGTTTCAAAGTGCCCATCGGTAGATGTCGCTTACTTGATCTAGGGTTAGAGGCATCAATTTCTCTGTCAATTAAACGGTTGGCCGCCATTCCTAAAGTACGCCCACCAATCATAGCTAAAGTTATCCACAAAAAGATCATCCACTCTGGCCACTCTTTTGACGCTAAAATCATGCCGGTATACGCAAATGGTAAAGCGAAAATACTTTCCTCAAATTTAATAGCTACAGGGATCTCTCGTAATCGAAATAATAAATAATTTCTCACCCCATATATATTAAGCGGGTTCACAAATTAAATTCCGGCCAGCGTCGATTTACCTGATCAACGATCTGTTTGCTCATCACGATTTCATCTGGCCATTCCCTTTGAAAACCATCTTCATGAGACTTAGAAGTAGCATCTATTCCAATCTTACTGCCATACTTAGCAATGGGGCTCGAGTAATCCAAATCATCTAATGGACCCTCAGTAAGCATCACGTCAGTTTCAGGATTTAAATTGCCGGCTACTTTCCATGCTACCTCTGATGGATTTTGAATATTTACATCATGATCTACTACTATTATTACTTTAGCCAACATCAACAGTCCGACACCCCACAATGCATGCATAACTTTTCTGGCGTGCCCAGGGTATTCTTTACGAATTGATACTAATAATAAGTTATGAAATATTCCCTCCGCGGGCATGTTTATGTCGACAATTTCAGGAATTATCATTTTTAAAGCAGGCAACATAATTCGTTCGCTAGCTTTACCCATATAAAAGTCTTCCATTGGCGGCTGCCCCACAACGGTCGTTGGATATATTGCATCTGATCTTCTAGTAATAGCTGTTAAATGCATTACAGGGTAGAGATCTGCTTCTGAGTAAAATCCTGTATGGTCTCCAAAGGGGCCTTCTGTTTTATATTCACCTGGCACCACAAATCCTTCAATTACGATTTCAGATTCAGCAGGCACTTCGAGGTCCACTGTTTTGCATTTCACTAGACGCACAGGCTTTTGTCGAAGCACTCCAGATACTGCAAATTCATCCATGTCTGGCGGCAGTGGCATTGATCCAGTCCAAATTGTAGTAGGGTCACCTCCTAAAGCAACTGCAACTTCTAATCTTTCGTCTTTTCTTCGTTCCCCTTCCCGAAAATGTTTAGCGCCGACTTTATGTGTTTGCCAATGCATTCCAAGAGTTTTTTTATCGAAAACTTGCATTCGATATGTGCCTACATTCCGCCTGCCAGTTTTTGGATCTTTGGTTACAACTAATGGTAGCGTTATAAACTTACCTGCGTCTTTTGGCCAACACTTTAATACAGGTAATGAATCAAGATTGATATGTTCATCTGTAAATACTAGTTCTTGGCATGGCGCTGAATTCACTAATTTAGGCTGAGTTCTTGCGATACCTGCCAAATCTCCTAAAGTGCTCAACTTCTGCTTTATGCCATCTGGTGGATTTTGAGCGATTCCTAAAATCTTAGTTACTCGGTCAGATATTTTCTGAACATCATCTACTCCAAGGGCCCAGGCCATTCTTTGATGACTTCCAAAAAGATTAATTACAACTGGCATATCATAACCAGACACATTTTCGAACATTAAGGCTGGCCCATTGGCACGTATTGTGCGTTTGGTAATTTCTGTTATCTCTAGTTCAGCACTTACTTCGGCGTCTATCTTTGTAAGATCACCATGCTTTTCTAACAATGTTAGAAAATCTCGAATATTCTCCACATTAACGCTCCTTATTGAGAGAATCGCTCCGTAGTTCAGTCGATGAAATATCTTCTCTAAATAATTTGGCTGGCAATTGATTAAACATTCCGTTAAACGTCGTGGGAACTGCCAAATTATTTAGAGTTAACAATTTCCCATTTACTGATCTGGCGGCAACTAAAAAACTACATCCCAAATCTCTGATCTCAGACAACTGTATCTTCATCATATCAATATTTTCATCATAATATCTGGGGTCAATAATTCTTAGCACAGTGTCATATCCAACCACAAATACACAGCCAGGGAAAAGTTTAGCTTTTTTATTAAACGAATCTGATCGAGTAACAAATATTGGAAATCTACCAAAAATCTGGTTAATTCTCAGAACCGTTTCATCTATTGTAAGATCAGGTTTGTCTACATTTGTCATAGATAATTCAAAAATCACGTCAGTCTTTAAAAATTTTCGGGCTGATTTTAATAAAGATATGTGCCCTGAATGTATTGGATCAAAAGACCCAGATAAAATTGCCTTAGGAATTATCGCTTCGTTTTCTTGACTTTGGGCTCCAATATCGACGTAGACTGAGTCAAGCAATTTATTTCTATCAAATAATTCTGATAAACCATAATCTGAATGTAAATCAGAAAACGTTGCACTCGGACCAACGTTTATATCCAAATTGACATCTATATCAACAATATCGGAAATTGCTGCAAGAATCGCTAAGCTCACAGATTCCTCCTCTTCAACTCGAGTGCGAATATCTTTTTGTAATTCCAAAATCCAGTTTTTCACACCTGTATGGGAAAAAGTTGAAATATGTGCTCTATGCTTACCCTTTTTGTTTCTATCGGTGGCAATTGTAGCTGTGCACGATAATCCAATCACTGATGTTTCATCCGTCACAAAAGATTTAGCTTTACAAAAGGCAACATAAGCCATATACTGTGCCGTTCTCATCGATACAACAGATTTGGGGGAATATCCCAAAAGATTTGATAATGACTCTGTCGAATATGGGATTGTTGCTTCAACCAAAGTACGTGATGATCCAGGAACTTCCAACAACCAAGATAATGCTTTAGATCCTGCGCCAGTTATTAATAAGACACAGCGATACTTACTTGCATGTAAACTAGTTATAAAGCTATATACTTCAGCATCCATATAAAATTACCAATAACAATCGTACATCGTATCTAAATTTGACTTATATGTCTTACAATTTCTCATACTCTCATCTTAATCATACATTTTATAAAATCTAAACGTAAATGAGTGAACGCCACATCGTTGACACGTGTAAAAGACCAAACCTAGAATCGAGACTATAAAATCCAATTAATACATTAAGTGGATTTGGTATGCCTACAATCAGGGCGGTGTAAAAATTTTTGAAGAAGATAAAGAAAATTCAATAGAAGAATGGAAACCTAAACTAGGAGATAGGATAATCCGTCATCCCAGGCTAGACGACATTCAACCAATTCAAATAACTGTTCCATCTAAAAATAGGACCAAATCCAGAGCATTCGGATCTCCTGCAGTATTGTTTTACGTTTTTGCAATATTGATATTGATTGGTACTGGATTGCTATGCCTTCCACAGGCTAACAATGGTACTGGATTCACTCCTTTCATGGACGCTTTTTTTACATCAACATCAGCAATTACTGTCACGGGACTGACTGTCCAAAATACGCCTACATATTGGTCTGGTTTCGGAAAAATAGTCATCCTTCTATTAATGTTTATCGGTGGGCTTGGAATTATGACGACAGCAGCCTTTCTATTGGTTCTAATCGGACAAAGAGTTTCACTGTTTCAACGACAATTAGTAAAGGAGAGCCTTGGAATACTACCCACCAATGAGTTGGGGGGAATGGTCACATTGGTGATAAGGATTGTTGCAATTGCGGTTTTCGTGCAAGTAATAGGCTCAATGGTTTATTTTGTAAGACTTTTAACAGAAATGGATATAAAAAACGCAATACCTCATGCAGTTTTCATGGCAATATCATCATTTAACAACGCTGGCTTTACCGCTTTCTCAAGCGGTAGCAGTATCAGTTTTTATCAGAAAGACGTGACCATGATAACAACGACTGTAATTTTGATTTTAATAGGCGCTGTTAGTGTATGGGTGGTAGCTGACATTTTAGCCTTCAGAAATAAAGTTTTTCTCTACAGTTTGAATAGTAAGTTAGTACTAAGTGGAACTCTGATTCTAACAATAGTGGGCGCACTAATATTCTTTGCGTTTGAATATAGCAACCCATCTACTATGAGCACATTGTCTGTACTCGACAAGATAATGGTTTCTGTATTCGAATCTGTGTCTGGCAGAACAGCTGGACTCACCACTGTCGATTATGGCAATACGGAGCAACACACCAACTTTTTGATGATTGGATTAATGTTTATAGGTGGAGCATCAGGTTCTGTGGCCGGAGGAATTAAAATCAACACTTTTGCGGTTATATGTATTGGTATCTTCTCAACCCTACAAGGACGAACGCGGACATCAATTTTTGGCAGAGAAATAGCATCATTAATTGTAAAGAGGGCCATGGTAATAGGAGCGTTAGCGACTGCAATAGTTTTTATATTCTCTTTCATTCTAACTGCAATAGAATCGCAGTTTGATTTTATTGACCTGCTCTTTGAAATAATTTCCGCCTTTGGAACAGTTGGACTTTCTACTGGATTAACGTCAGAATTGTCTAGATGGGGTCAGTTAATCCTGATAATTGCCATGTTTATCGGAAGAGTCGGCCCACTAGGACTAGGGTTAGCAATGACACAAAGCTCCCGCATCGAAAATTACCGATACACTAAAGAAAGAGTTACAATAGGGTAACATTATTCATTGATCCAGCTACTCTACAGTATCTGTCATCATAAATAACAAAGATTGAGTCAAAATGAAAAAACAGGTAGTAGTAATAGGTTTGGGCAGGTTCGGCTCTAGCCTAGCTACGTCACTATACAACATTGGACACGATGTATTAGCAATTGATACTAATGAAGAGCGTGTGCAAAGCATGATGGGTAGAGTAACTTACCCTGTAACCGGTAATGCAACAAATGAAACGGTGCTGCGTGAGTTAGGGATAACCGATTATGATGTTGCAGTAATTGCAATTGGCTCAGACATAGTCTCAAGCATTATGTCATCGGTTCTATTAAAAACAATGGGAATACCATACATTGTTTCTAGAGCACGGGACGAAATTCACGGAAACACATTAGAGCGTCTTGGTGTTGATAAAGTTATCCACGCTGAAGAAGAAATGGGTATGCGTTTGGCTCACAGCTTATTTAATCCGAACGTTCAAGAATATTTAGAGCTTGCTCCAAGTTTTGGTCTAAGCAGATTAAAAGTTCCTCCCCGATTTGATAATTTAACTTTAACTGAGTTAGGACTTTCTAATCCTCGAGACAAATACGGGTTAGCAGTATTAGCTCTCAGACGAGGCAAAGACATAACGCTAAATCCTGGAGCGGAAGACAGGCTACGAACAGGAGATGTATTAGTTCTAGCCGGCCGGGATGAGTTACTTGAAAAGCTTGAATCTTAAAAATACTGATGAGTCTCTCTTCCATATTAGTGCCAGTTTCTGGAACTCCAACTGACAAACATTTAGTTGAACTTGCCTGTCAATTACTTCATTCGTCTTCTAGCCGTTTATTTATTTTGTACATAATGGAGATAAAACGTTCACTACCAATTGACGCCGCACTACCCGGCGACGTTATACATGGTGACAATGTTTTAAAATCTATGGAAAAAATAGCTGACAATTTTAAGCATGAAACAAAAGGAGAGCTACTTCAAGCACGTGAAACGGGATACGCCATAGTCCACGAAGCAGCCAAAAAACACGTGGATGGAATCGTAATGTCTGTGCCAAACACTATTAAATACGGCAAATTTCATTTGGAAAAGACAGTCCCGTATGTATTAGAAAACGCACACTGTAAAGTGATTCTATGGCACGCTGAAAAAGTAAAACAGCACTCTTAAAAAGCCAGGTTAATTGGAAAAACAATCGTGACAAATCCAGAAATAGCAAAAGCAAATTTAAAGTCTAAGAGAGTAGTAGTAGCCGGATGTAGTAGCTACGGTCGAAGCTTAGCAATTACTCTTGCAAAAGCAGGCAACCAAATCACGATAATAGATAAGAACAAATCTAAACTTGATGAATTATCTCAATTAACAGACAAGAGTAATCGTATAATAGGATTTGTAGGCGATGCCACTATTATGACTGATTTGATTAAACTCGACATAAGCGATGTCCAATTATTTGTGTGTACTACTAATTCAGATTCAACAAATGCCTTAGCTGGTCAAAAAGCACAACAAATGTTTGGTGTAGAAGATATCGTTTGCCTGATGTCAGACAATTCGCGACAGAAACTTTATGAAAGTCTCGGCATAAAAGTAATTAATCACAGCCAAATCACGTCTGAATCTTTAGCATCAATATGCCTGGAAACCTAAATTTTGAATGTAGTTATCTTTGGAGCAACTGCTGTAGGACAATCATTAGCGAAATGGCTATTAAGCGAGTGGCATGAGGTATCGATAATTGATAATGATAATGCACGTATTCAAGAGACGGAATCAAATTTAGGTAGCATTATTGTAGAAGGCGATGGCACTCATCAGAATATATTAGAAGATGCGGGCACATCACGAGCAGAAATCTTTATAGCCAGTTCGGAGTCAGAGGCAGATAACATGGTCGCATGCCAAATGGCCAAACATTTATTTAATGTTAAACATACGACATGTATGACCTATTCTGATGAAAATAAGACTTTGTTCGAATTACTTGGCATAGATTCAGTAATAAATGTAACTAAAACAGCTCTGCGAGCTGTACAAGAAACCTTAAATGTAGACGTGATACTAAGACTTATGGAAGTTCCTGGCCCTACTCCTGCAAATTTAGTATGTATCAATGTGGCTCAGGGATCTGAAGTAGTTGGAGAAAAAATTTCAGATCTACAGATACCTGACGGAGTGTCAATTAAAATGATTGTTAGGTCCGGTGCAATTATTGAAGATTCTATTGGCAATGCCACTATCAGAGCTGAAGATCAGATTTTGGCAATCGCCGATGTAATAAACTTGGATCAATTAAAGGAATTATTTCAATGACCAAAAGACTTGGATATCTTGGTCCAGCCGGGAGTTATGCAGAGCAGGCTGCCACTGTTTACGATAAAAATTCAGAAAAAGCACCTTATCCTTCAATCCCAACAGTTGCAAAGGCTGTAGAAAACCGAGAGGTTTCAGCTGGCTTAGTGCCAATTGAAAACAGCCTTGAAGGAGCTGTCACTTATACTCTCGATCTATTGATACATGACTCAAAACTTCTCATTAGTGATGAAATAGTTTTGCCAATCCATCACAACCTTCTAGTATCCCCGGGGACAACGAAACAAGACATAGAAGTAGTGTATTCACATCCCCAAGCTTTAGCTCAATGCCGTAAATATCTAGAAAATGAATTGCCCGGAGTTGAATTGATTGCGGCGCTTAGCACATCTGCAGCCGTAAAGTTATTGGAGAAAGAAAGAAAAGCCGCTGCAATAGGAACCATAAGAGCGGCAGAAATATATGCGGCAGAAATAATAGATTCTCAAATAGAGGACAAAGCAAATAATGTCACGAGATTTGTGCTGTTGTCAGAGAATGACAGTGAGCCCACTGGAAATGATAAAACATCGATTTGTTTCACGTTTGATGATGATGCGCCTGGATTACTCTATACTGTAATGGGCTCGATAGCGAAGGAAGGCATTAATCTTGCTAAAGTAGAGTCGCGTCCAAATAAACTTGAACTAGGAAGATACTTTTTCTTGCTTGATCTTGAGGGGCACCGAACCGAACCAAAATTATCGAGAACATTATCAACTATAAGTAGTGAAGTTAGTGAATTAAAGATTTTGGGTTCATATCCACAGCATAGCTAACAGATAAATAATTCACAACTGTAATTATGAGTCCTTTCCCCTAGTTGAAGTTTGAACCCCAGCAATCTGTTCAATTACTGGAACAACTTTATTACGAACATTTTCCACGGTAGGGCCAACTTCATCTTTCACCCGAGCAGCCATTTCTTCAGCTCTTTCTCTCACAACTTCTCCATAATCGAATAGATCTGCACGAGTCTCAAAGCCAGGTTTTGGAGCTAATAATATTCCGGCTATTGTGCCAATTATCCCTCCAATAATAAAACCTATTATAAACTGCGATCCTGAATCTTTATCTGACATGTTATACCTCTCTTAAGGCTTGAGGACTAGTTGCCTTCCTTCTCTTTTCCGCTAAACAGAAAGGATGTGGCTTTACTTATACCAGACAACAATCCAGAACTAGCAGAAGTGGAATTTAAAGCGCCTGATATGGCAGACATAATGCGATCTATTCCGCCGATAATTCGTCTACATGAATCGACCAAAGCACTAAGTTTGAAAAACCCAACTATAGCCACAATTCCCAAGACAAAGCAAAGAATAATTACTGATATGTCACGAATAACCGCTACAATGTTCGAAAAATCCATCTAAATTAACTCACAAGTTTTTGCCTTATTTTTTATGGCTTTATTAACATTCTAATTGAACCATCATCATCTTGTCTTTGCGTCAAGACTTCATGTCCAAATTTTTCAGACCAGACAATTACATCATACGTATTTAAAACGTCGGGTATGATAACTTCTACAAAGGATTTTTTATCTGTACCCATCTGCTTTTCCAATGCTGCAATGATACCTGCACAAGTTTTCCCTTTGCCATCTATAATCTTCCATCCATTTGAAGTACTTCCATTTCCTGTCACAGACCCTACTGCTCCATCCAAAACGTCAATTTCTCCAGACTTACGCAATTCAATTTGATGCCTGAATTCAGCTACGGATTCTGAATAAACTCCTGCATCCCTGTCTCCTTTGGAGCAAACAGCTCCTCTTACCCCTACAATGTCTGGATTAACTCTAGCAAGTTCATCCAGGTCGGACATTTTTAGATGACCTGACAAAGCAGTGCTCATTCCATCAGATTTACCTTCCATAACCATATCTTTAAGTTCAACTTCAGGCAAAAAATCGAACAGATTCCTGCCGTCTTTAGTTAACGTATCAATCAACCATCCATCGCAATTACCATCACGTGCTAGCTTGGGCATCAAATGCGGATCCAATCCGCCTTCATAAAGTACGTTGTCCGCAAATAATGATCCAATTAGTTTAGTTTCAGTTCCTTCTAATGCTTCCTTTGAAGCTTGTAATACTTCTACAGATTTACCATATTCAGCTTGCATAAAACCTACTTTTACTGAAGTTGCATTCATCCTTCCTGCAGCCCAAGCCGCCATTGCAACAGTACCTTCCTGGTTAGGGACTACCCCTAAAGTTAATGAGGCGTGTATTTCAAGTGGAACCGCTTCCCTAACTGCCTTAAACACATTCGGTTTCGCAGACCCAACCAAAGCTTCCTGTAAATTTTTGACATCTATTATGTCGGCTCCACCCTTCATTGCTTCATGAGCCTCATGTAAGTTCTGAACACTAACCATTAACATCATTGTCTTCGTTCTCCAATGTTTAACCTTAACTCTAATATTATCAATTACTTGCCTAAAAAATTATCTAAGTCTTGTCGAAGTTCCTTTTTATCTTCGAAAGACATATTTTTCAAAGGACTTCGCACACTTCCACCACTCATACCCATCAACTCTCCCCAATATTTGCAAAGTGGCACGGGCATTGCGCCTTCTTGATCTGCAACTATCCTTTGCCACCATTTATCAGATATATCTTTGATAGGCTTAATGTATTGTTCATAATGTTCTTTGTCCAAATTACCGGACATAGCATTTTCGATAAACGTGACATAATGATTTGACTGAGGTGTATCGAATCTCCAGTCTGAAGTGTTTGCAAACATGACTTGCTGTTGAAAACCTAACTCTTGGCCTGCAAAAAGAATCCATTCATCCGGGGTAGAAATAATGGCATCCTTGCCAATAGAGGTATGAGTATTTATCGATATATCTTTATTAAAACTCGCTTCTTTAACTCCAACGACATTAGGGATTTCGCACAATTTTGCCAACCAGCCTTCATGTAATACTAGCCCAAATTGTGGCGAGTTATAAAACATTATCGCCAAGTTTGTCCCAAGCGCCACTTGATTCACGAATTCAATAACCTGTTCCTCTTTCCGAGTTACAAAATATGGAGCAGCTACAATCAAAAGATCAAACCCTGTCTCTTCAACATAGTCGGCATAGATTTGCACAGACTTTAACGACGTGTCAGAGATATGTGCAGCAATCAACCAGTCATCTCTGTTTTCACTGGCCACCACATCATATACTTTAAGTCTTTCTTCCTCAGTTAAAGCCCAAAATTCACCCATTCCCCAAGTACAACCGATACCGCGAGTCCCTAAACTTTTGATATGGCGTATATTTGAACGCAGGCCTTGTTCATCTATTTGGTCTTCTTGAGTAAAGGGGGTCATTAAAGTTGACCATTGGCCACGCAAATTTTCACGTGCCCATTCCATAGCTTCGCTTTTTGAATATTCAGCCAACGATAACTCCTCGAATTTGGCCACTGCATATCTAGTTAAGAAAATTGTAATTTGGGGATAAAAGTAGTATCAATTCAATATTAGTATACTTGAAATGTTACACATGCGTTCGACTGAAAGTGTTTTGCAATAAGTCAATCAGAAAAACTTAGTGTTTTTCCCAGCATGGCAAATAATCTTGATGCTAATTTTGCATTTACAGGAAGTTTTAGATTACTGTCTTCATCCAAAATATATTTGGCTTCCTTACGGGCCTGGCCAGTAGTTTCAAAATCATTCAAACGAGCCACTTTCAATAAAGGCAGTCCGCTCTGACGAGTACCAATAGAATCTCCTGGGCCTCTCATACGTAAATCCTCTTCTGCTAATTCAAACCCATCAGACACTTTCTCAATAACTCTTAATCTCTCAATACCCTCCAAGCCTGTGCTATCCGATAAAAGCAAACAATAACTTTGTTCATCACTTCTTCCAACTCTTCCTCGAAATTGATGTAATTGAGCTAAACCAAATCTATCGGCCCCATCAATAACCATCACCGTAGCATTTGGAACATCGATCCCCACTTCAATCACTGATGTAGAAACTAATATATCTAATTTACCGCTAGAGAATTGCTGCATAACGCTGTCTTTCTGTTGAGTTTTCATCTTTCCATGTAGTAACCCAACTTTGTAACTTTTAAATATATCAGCAGATAATCTATGGTGTTCTTCTATAGCTGATCTGGCATTGACAACTTCTGATTCTTCTATTAATGGGAATACAATAAAAGCTTGATGGCCGTCATTCAACTCTTGTTTTACAAATTCATAGGCCGCTGAACGTTGATCATGAGCAATCCATCTGGTTTTAACTGTTTTACGCCCAACAGGCATCTCATCAAGTATTGATATATCTGAATCCCCATAAAGGGTAAGAGCCAGTGATCTTGGTATAGGCGTCGCTGACATAGACAAAATATGTGGTTTAACCGGTCTATCGGCTAATGATGATCTTTGCATAACTCCGAACCTGTGTTGTTCATCAACAATACCAACGGCCAAATTGTTGATATCTATGGACGATTGAATTAACGCATGAGTACCAACAATAATATGGATTTCGTTATTGGAGATTAATTTACCTAATTTGTCTTTAACGCTTTTACGAAGACTTCCTGTTAACAAGGCTATTCTTATAAATTGTTTGGCTGGAAACTGTAACTCAACAAAACTTTCGTGTTCGCTCACCTTATCAGATGTTTTGCTAAGTAAAGAGATTAATGTTAAAAAATGTTGTTCAGCTAAAAGTTCTGTCGGTGCCATTAAAGCTCCTTGAAAACCAGAGTCTACAGCTTTTAATAGCGCCACTGCAGCTACAACAGTTTTTCCGCTTCCAACGTCACCCTGTAACAATCTAATCATTGGTTTTTTCTGAGATAAATCTTTTGTAAGTTCAGAGATAACACGTCTTTGTGCTCCAGTTAATTCGAAGGGCAATGAGTCGATAAATTTAGTCGTTGAATTTGAATTAGATACTAAAGGGATTCCTCGACTTCCAGTTTGCCAATCTTTTCTACGTTTTAAAACAGATAATTGAATTAAGATAAGTTCATCAAATGCTAACCGACGCCGAGCGGAATTAAGTTCTAAGTCAGAATCAGGAAAATGGATTTTTGAAATGGCTGTTCTCAGATCAATTAATCCTTGTCTTTCCAATACAGTATTCGGCATAAATTCAACAATTTGATCTAGTCCTACATCAAGAGCTGCTTTAATTACTCGTCTCAAAGTTCGAACTGGTAGTTTTTCCGTGGCTGGGTATACAGGCACCATCCTTCCTGCATGCATAAGGCTCTCTTGTCCAGACAAAATCTCGTAAGCAGGTGATTCAAAAATATGACGACCCTTAAAAGTTTTTACCATTCCACTCACAACAATCTTAGTGCCAGATCTGAGAGTCCTGGCAAGATATCCTTGATTGTGCCAAATGGCTTTGATGTTGCCAGTTTCATCGCCGAGAATTGTCTGAGTTGATGTAGTCCGGCCACGAGGACCGTGTCTAGTTTCGCTGGCTTCCCATACTGTTGCCACAATACTCTGTTCTTGTCCATGCTTTAAGTCGGATATCTTGACTATGCTTCGAAAATCGTTATAGCGATGCGGGAAATGATATAAGGCATCTTCTAGATTCTGTATGTCTAATTTTCTAAGCTGGGGCAAATATTTTGAAATTCCACCTGCAATTTTTAGCTTAGTTATTGGTGATTTTAATTTCAATAAACCGTTTGGATTAGCAACAGTTTTTTTCTTTATTTTATTTTTGGTTTGAGTTTTCTGTGAAAACCTTTTGCAAATTTCGGATATCCATGCTTTGCGTTCGTCAACAGTTAATATTGAATAACCTACAGAATCACCAATACTAATGGAAAGCTCTTTAGACCACTTTAATATAAACCTATCCAGTCCTCCAATCACTGCTCGATCAGCATATCCTGACGCGATTTCATGGTCTATTATGCGTTTGAAAACATCCAACTTGGAGGGGTTTTTATTACGCCTTTTGAAATTAGATGTTTCACCTTTCATCCGTATCAAAATTCCTATTGCGGTAGCAATGCTATACCTAGAGCTCCTGGGCCTGCATGTGTGCCCAGCCCTGGTCCCATACGAGCTATAACTGGTGAATTATTATTTGAGGTCAATTTAGTTAACCCTTCAGACAATGGGGTTGTTTCTCCTGCATTTGTGCTATACATAACTGATGCCGCTTCCAAAGGTGCAAATTCTTCCGCTGTTTCCAAAAGTTTATTTATTCCTTTCGTACGACTCCTTGGTCTCGCAAATGGAAAAACTTCGCCATTTGAAAGCTGCAATATAGGTTTGAAATTCAGTAATCCGCCAAGTAATGCTTGGCCTTTACCTATTCGCCCGCCTCTCTCTAGATACTCAAGCGTATCCAAAAGTGCGAAGCATTGCACTTTTGAAACCGCATCATTTACTTTTCCTACAACTTTTTTTAAATCATCGCCATTAGCTATGGCTTTCGCTGCTACCAAAGCTATCATTCCTATACCCATAGATGCTTGCTGAGAGTCGATTACTTCAATTGGACATTTCGCGTCTATATGTGCAGCTCCTTGGACAGCCGAATTAAACGTTCCACTTAATTTAGATGACACGTGAATCGAAATAATCCCGTCCGATTTCACGGATAAATTTTCATAAAGATTAGCAAATTCTCCAACTGAAGGAACTGAAGTGGCAGGCCATTCTCCATTTTCGATACGATCGTAAAATTCGTCTGAAGATAAATCTACCCCATCTTTATATTCAGTTTCTCCAAATCTTACAATCAGTGGCATAACACTGATATCAAATTTTGTTGCCAGTTCGGCCGGGATATCAGATATGCTATCAACAACGATTCTAATACTCATAATTATCTCCTAAAATTAACCACTACTCGAAAGAAATCATATAAATACAATGTGATTGTCCTCCATTAATTAGTTCAAATTCAAAATGTGGGAATTTCGATTTTATTGTTTTGTAATGTGAAGTTGAACCCCCTTCAGTCAGGTCAGCTCCTCTGTACAGCGTTACAAGTTCAGCATTTTGATTATCCTCCATGCCAATAAGCTCACATAAAACTTCCTCTATCGTAGGTGCCGAAATAACTAGCCTGCCGTCTATATTACCGATAAAATCCCCTTCAGCCACATCTACTCCATCTAATGTTGTACTTCTGTGTGCTAGAAATATTTCTGCACCTTTTACTGTACCAATAGAGTTGATCATAAGTTTTGCGTTTCTTTGTAATTCCTGTTGATTATTAAAATCTAAAGCACAATTGATGCCTTGCTGTAAAGTTTCAGTGGGGACAATTTCAACTGTCTTTTTCGTTAACTTTGCCGCTTGTTCTGCAGTCAATAAAATATTCTTGTCATTTGGTAAAAATATGATATTGTCACTTGGTGCTAACTCTATTTTGGCTAAAATTTCTTGAACGCTAGGGCTATTATTAGGTCCACCATAAATTGTTTGACATGCTCCGAGATTCACAAAAATCTGTGATATTCCGATTCCATCTACAACAACAATTAAGGATGTTTCTTCTGGTTCCATTCTTTCATTATGGCTCGCAGCAAATTCTCCGGTTTGAGTATCCATGTCATCTGCACTGTGTTGTTCTATGGTTCCCAATGTACCCGCATATTCAAGCAATTTTTCGACGCTTGCGACATGTACATGTACTTTGAGCATAGTAGCCTCATTTATGACTACTACAGAATCTCCCATTTTGCCGACAGCTTTTTTTATTTCCTCGATATCCGTCATGTTGTCGGAAATCAAAACCTGCGCACAAAAACCATAATCTTTGTTGACTGACCTTTCCAGAAATAGTTTATTCGGCAAACTAAAACTTTTATAATTTTTCATGCCAGGAACTGCAACATCCACGCCTTTAACTGAAACTCCTTTCATATTCAAACGCATTCCTTCAAAAATTATGTCTAAACCATATGCTCCAGCATCGACAACTCCTGCTTCAGCGAGTACAGGCAACATGCTAGGGGTTTTCTTGACTGTATTCTTTATTTGTTCGCATGTCGCATCAAATAATTGTTCAAGGTTTTCATCACTTTCATAGGATTTTTGTGCTTGATTTGATACTTCCGAAATAACAGTAAGCATAGTGCCTTCAACCGGATTTCCGACAGCTGAATAAGAGCTTAATTTCGCCTTATTCATGCACGTTGTCCAATCAACAACACCCAAAAAATCTTTTCCACCAACGCCTTCAGAAATACCTTTAAAAAACTGTGACAATATAACGCCGCTATTCCCTCTCGCCTCCATAAGTGATGCTCGGGCCATAACAGTAGATATGTCATGTAATTCACGCGAACCAGAGTCTAAACTGTCTTTAATCGCAATTGCTACGGCCTTCATTGTTAATGCCATATTAGTACCAGTATCTCCATCAGGCACAGGGAAAACGTTCAGTCCATTCACTAAATTGATATGAGCATTAATAAGTTCATATGCTGCGATAAACATCTCTCCAAAATCAACGCCCGTCAATCGATGAGTTGATTTATTAGCTGATTTTGGCGATAAAGTACTCATTGATCAAGCTCTCCCCCTATGATATGTTAATTATATAAGGCATGGTTGCTATTTAATATTGTGTATTTTTTTCTAAATACTTGCAATCAATGCCATGTTACTTCCCATTAGTGAAAAGGCAAATAATGGCTAGATGTGAAAATTGTGGTAGATCGCCAATGGCAGGCAATAATGTCAGCCACTCAAAGCGTCATACAAGAAGGCGTTGGTTTTTAAACGTACAAAAAGCAACCATTGATATAAATGGAAAACGCAAACAATTAAACCTATGTACCAGATGCATGCGTACCCATCGCAAGGCAAAGCTAAGCATCCAAGGCGGATAAGTATCTAACGGTAATAAACCTGCCACCTATAAGTCATGAGGCTGTCTGTTAATAAAACCTTGTAGGGTATACAAGCAATATGTCACTGCTTCAGACATAAACAATATTATAATTCAAAGTACTAATTATCCATGTTAGTAGATAAAAATATCATACTCACAGGAGCGACATCAGGTATAGGACTTGAAACGTGTAAATTACTCCTCTTTGAGGGCGCTAATGTGATAGGAATGGGATCATCAAAGCTGTCATGTCGTAAAGCTCATCAAAAATGTTTTGACTTGAGTAACAACATAAAATTCATAGAATGCGATCTGTCTGATCAAGCATCGATCCACAACGCTGCCGCAATTATTAAAGCTATGTACAATAAAATTGATGCTTTGATTAATAACGCTGGGGTGATATATCTAAAGCCCATTACAGACAAACTGGGAATCGAAAAAACATTTTCTGTAAATTATCTTGGACACTATTTACTAACAAGGTTATTATTCCCGTATATTTTGAATTCAACAAAACCAAGTATTGTCAATGTTTCATCAATGGCGTACAAAACAGGTGTATTAGATTTAGCGCAATTGGGAAATAATGAAATAACTGGTATGAAAGCTTACTCTAGAAGTAAGTTGGCTCAAATTTTATTCACCCAAACTTTGGCTCAAAAACTAAGTGACTCAAATGTTTCAGTTAATTGCTTGCATCCAGGTTTAATTGGAACAAATCTACTATCAAAAAATGGGGTTTTGGGTTCAATATTAACCGTTGCTCATAAAATAGTAGGCAGATCTGTTGCACACGGCGCCAAAAATGTTTTACATAACGTAAACTTAGAAAAAGCAGGTAAAACAAATGGGCAATACTACGTTAATTCAAAAATTGAACCACTGTTGCCGCATGCCAAGGATCCAAAAAAAGCTATAAGGCTTTGGGATTTAAGCGCCAACCTTTGTAATCTACCGCTAAATGATAATTAAATCTTCGAACAAACTCACTCTGTTTATTTTGCTACTAAGCTCTATTGCCTTGTTGGTGAAACACATTAAGTGCAGAGCCCGCTTTTATCCATTGTATTTGTCCAAAACTAAGTGAATGGTTTAATAGTAAAGTATCGATACTTTCATCTTCATGATGCAAAATACATTTGACCTTTACACCAGGACTTAAATTACCAAGATCAACTAAACTGACACGGTCTTTTTCCTGCACTAATTCATAGTGTCCCGGATCTGAAAAAACCAGAGGAAGTATGCCTTGTTTTTTTAAGTTGGATTCATGAATCCTAGCAAAACCTCTAGCAATGATTGCTGCTGCCCCTAATAATCTAGGTGACATAGCAGCATGTTCTCTACTGCTACCTTCTCCATAGTTAAAATCACCAACAACAACCCATCTGTAACCATTATTTTTGTAATGTTTGGCTACTGTTGAAACAGTAATTCCAGATTCACCTGAAAGTTGATTCAATGTTGTTCCAGAATTGCCTGTAAAGGCATTTGTAGCCCCCATAAACATATTCTCACTAAACTTTTCAAGATGACCTCGATAACGCAGCCAACTGCCGGCAGGAGAAATATGATCTGTAGTTGTTTTACCTTTAGTCTTTATAAGTAAGGGGAGTTCCATGAAGTCATGTCCATCCCATTTGTCCCAGGGCGTAATTACTTGAAGCCGATCGCTTCTTGGATTAACAGATATTTGGATGTCCTTACCTTCTTCAGGAGGAGCGATATAATGCTGTCTTCCTTCTGTGAAATCAGCTGAAGGCACTTCTGGCGCTGGCTTAGGCGGTTGTAATTTAAATTCAACTCCATCAGAACCAGTCAAACTATCCGTCAATGGATTGAACCCTAATTTACCGGCTATTGACAAGGCGACCACAATTTCTGGGCTAGCTATAAAATTCATGGTTTCTGATCTGCCATCATTTCTACGAGGAAAATTTCGATTATAAGAAGTTACTATTGTATTTGGTACGCCATCTAGCACTTCTTCTCTTCTCCACTGCCCTATACAAGGTCCGCATGCATTTGCCAACGTAACTGAATTAACATTTTGCAAAATAGCTAACTGGCCATCCCGTTCAATAGTTGATCTAACCTGTTCAGATCCCGGTGTAACCATTAAAGTTGCGCGAGATTTCAACCCGTGTTCAATTGCCTGCTGAGCAACATCAGCCACACGGCTTATATCTTCATATGAGGAATTAGTGCAGCTACCAATAAGGGCCGTGTCAATTTCATCCACAAACCCGTTTTCTGAATTTTTTACTTCGTCAATTAATTTTGAGATTGGTCTTACTCGATCTGGAGAATGAGGGCCGGCAACATGTGGTTCCAATTCGCATAAATCTATCTCAATAATATGATCGAAAAAATCTTCAGGTTTGTCTTCTGTCTCTTTATCTGGTCTTAACAATTCCTGATTTGCGGCGGCTAAATCAGCCAAGGTCCTGCGATTAGTTGCCGATAGATATTTAGCCATACGATTATCATATGGAAAGATAGAAGTTGTTGCCCCTAATTCAGCCCCCATGTTTGTTATTGTCGCCTTACCGGTGCAACTAATAGATTTTGTCCCGGGACCAAAATATTCAATGATCGCATTTGTGCCTCCTGAAACCGTTAACTGGCCTGCCAAATAAATAATTACATCTTTTGGCGCAGTCCAGCCATTCATTTCTCCAGTCAACTTGACTCCGATATGTTTAGGAGCAAGCAACTCCCATGCTAAGCCAGCCATGACTTCAACAGCGTCAGCACCACCTACTCCGACCGCACATGCTCCCAATCCTCCAGCATTTGGAGTATGTGAATCTGTGCCTATCATCAACGCCCCTGGAAAAGCGTAGTTCTCCAATATAACCTGATGAATTATCCCAGCTCCTGGCCCCCAGAAACCCGCTCCAAATTTTGCAGATGCATCTTTTAAGAAGTTATAGACCTCTTTATTTTCTTCTTTCGATTGCGCCAAATCTGATCCACCTTCAACGCGTGCCTGAATCAAATGATCACAGTGAACCGTAGTAGGAACAGCTACTCTGTCTTGAAGAGTTTGCATAAAATTCAGCATTACAGTTTGTCCCAATACATCCTGTAATGCGACTCTATCGGGGCGTAGCCGCAAATAACTTTCTCCAGGCTTTAACTCAGCGTCGTCAGGGTTATCTAAATGAGAAAACAAAATCTTGTCTGCCAACGTTAGCGGTCTATTTTGCTTTTTTCTAACTTTAGTAAGATTCTCGCGCATTTGTAAATAGCACGAATCGACGAATTGAGGTGTTGAATCTGTCTGAACCATAAATTACCTTTCAGCTTAGTCTTAAAATTGAGTTAAATATAATCCCAAAGATGGAATTACCAATGCAAATTATGGGATGTCTCACATTTTAAGATTCGCGAGATTGGTCAAAATACGTGTAATTAAGGTCACTATACTTATCCCAATTATCTCCTTGGGGAACGTCTTCTTCAGCAAATATAGCCGTCACCGGACACACTGGTTCGCAAGCTGCACAATCAATACATTCTTCTGGATTAATCAAAAGCATATTATGCTCTTCTGCTTCGTATATACAATCCACCGGGCAAACATCCACGCATCCTCTATCCAATATGTCTACACACGGCTCTCCGATGATATATGTCATTCGAGTTTTCAACTCCTAAAAGTAATATTAATTTGATTATAACTTGACTAAATCCCGCAATCTATATTCATTTGAATCATTTTAACTCGAACAATTTCCAACATCAAACGGATGAAGCTATGAGAATTAACATAAGTTGACATTTTGGGGCATAAATATTTAACTGTGAAAGTAACCATAAATACCGAATTTATAAAAATAATGTGGAGATAAAGAGATGTCACAATTGGAAAATAAAGTATGTATTATTACTGGAGGGGCGACTGGTATAGGTAAAGGCATTGCAATGTCATTTGCACAAAACGGGGCTGACCTGATCTTAGCGGCCAGGCGTAAAAATTTGTTGGAGAAAGCCGTGAAAGAATTGCGCGAATTTGGAACGCAAGTCGAATTTGTTGTAACAGATATCACTAATGAACATGATGTTAAAAATTTGTTTTCCACTACGCTTAACAATTTCGGCAAATTAGATGTACTAGTCAATAATTCAGGTGTTGGTGGTGGTGGTCCATTAGAAGATCTAGACTTAGAAATTTGGCTAAAAGTAATAGCCGTCAATTTAACTGGCGCTTTTTTATGCACTAAAGAAGCTATGAAAATTATGAAGGAACAAAATGGTGGCAGAATAATAAATATCGGTAGCATTTCAGCTCAAATGCCACGAATAAACTCAGCTCCTTATACGTCTTCTAAACATGGGTTGGTTGGATTAACAAAATGTACAGCTCTGGAAGGACGGGATTACGGTATATCCGCTGGATGTCTACACCCAGGAAATACAGAATCTGAACTTTTATTGTCGAGTATTGGCGCTAACAAAGAACCAATGATGTCAGTGAACGAGATTGCTTATGCAGCGGTAACTATGGCTGCACTACCGGCCAATACAAATATGCTTGAAGCAATAGTTTTGCCAGTCAAACAGAAATATGTCGGAAGAGGGTAAAACTAATAAAAGATCTTAATGTTAAGTTGTATTGACGAAGCTTTTTTTTTAAAGCTTAAAGGATCTCTGTTGCTTTAAAAATAACCTCTTTAACTTTAAAGCTTTAGGATCATTACGATTAGAAAAAGTAACCTTAATGTCCTTTCCTTTAAATCTAACGAATATTAATGTGGTATGCGGCTTAATTCTAAGCAGACTAGTTATTATTAAATATATCCCTGAGCCCACAGAGACAGCCCCGATGACGAAGAGTAAGGTGTTGAATATACGAATTAATTGCGTTGTATTGTTGTCGGAGATAAAAAAATAATCCAATAAAAACTGAAATGACGACAATATAACTCCGAAAACAAAGGCCTTAATTCCCATCCGGATTCTGTTTTCTTGGCCACCATCAATTTGTCTAACACCGTCGAAAAGTTTAATCTCAACAGAATTTTTAGGAACACCAGTTTTAAAATCCGTTAACAATCGTTTATTCGTTAGAGTGGCAACTTCATCTTGAAAGAGAAGTTCTTCATCTTCTAATAGAGTAATATTTGAATTAATTTTTGAATTTGTAGAAATAAAATCATCCATAATTTTCCATATAACGCATATACTATTCTTACATGTTTAAACTTTAAATCAATATTTATGAATATCTTAATTAAGTCATGAAGATAACAATTGATGGTCCAGTCGCATCGGGCAAAACTGCAGTAGGACGCGCCCTAGCTCGTAGAATAGCAGCTAGGTTCTTGGATACAGGGACAATGTACCGAGCAGCAACATGGGCTGCTCTACAAAGAAATCTTGATTTCTCTAACGCTGATTCTCTGGCTAAACTAGTTCAGTCTTTAAGTATTGAAGTAATACTGGAAGACGGAGAACACGTGTTAAAAGTAAACGGTGCAGATATTACAGATTTTCTTAGAGACCCAGATGTCGAAGCAAACGTGTCCCAGCTATCTCAAGTAAGGCAAGTCAGACATGAATTGGTAAATCAACAAAGAACAATAGCTGATAATGGAAATATCGTAGTGGCAGGAAGAGATATTGGCACAGTCGTTATACCGGATGCCAATTTGAAAATTTATCTAGATGCATCAATAGATATAAGGGCTAGACGACGACATGATGAAATGCGACGAAAAGGAAATATAGCCAATCTGGGGAAATTGATTGAAGACATCAAAACACGCGATACTATGGATTCCAAGCGAGATGAATCGCCATTGGTAGCTGCCAGTGATGCTTTGATCATAAATACAGATAGGCTTAGAATTGATCAGATAGTAACTAGAATAATGCAATCGATGGAACAAAAATAATTTCCATATGGCAATACTTTATAAAACCGCTGTGACTCTACAAAAATTGTTGTTGAACATTTTTGCAGACTGGGAAGTTACAGGAGGTGAAAACGTTCCTCCAGGAGGACCTTTAATCGTTGCATCAAACCATCTTTCACAATGTGATCCGTCGTATATAACGATTGCTGTGAAACGGCACGTTAGATTCCTTGCTAAACGTGAGCTTTTCGCACACCCTATTGCCAGTCCCCTTTTATATGCCTATGGAGCACATCCTTTAAACAGAAGCAACGTGGATGTGAATGCTTACAAATGGGCAATTAACTTGCTAACAACAGATGGAACTTTAGCTTTATTCCCTGAAGGAACTCGTAGTCCCAAAGGACTAAGAAAGGCCAGAACAGGGATAGTAAAACTAGCTCTTTTGACCGGAGCACCAATTCTACCTTTAGCAATTACCGGTACTGAAAATTTTGGGAATTGGGCACGAGGAGTTTTTGTTCCCACAGCCAAAATACGAGTAACTGTCGGCACACCATTCTCTTTGCCAGTAATTGAAGGCCGAATCAGTAACGCTGTTGCTGAGTCACTGTTAAACACAATTATGGAGCGGATCGCGTTTTTATTGCCTCCAAAATATAGAGGTGTGTATCAAATTCCCACAGGAAATAGAGATAAAAATGCTAGGTGACAAGGTTACAGGTATACCAAACCATGAACTTAGCAATTTCATGCTCAAGGAAATCCACGAGCAGCCTTCAGTTTTAGTAGATATTATTGAAGGGCGATTAAGTCGTGACTCGAATAAACTAGAACTTTTAGAATTGAATTTGTCTGACCAGCAATTGAAAAGTTTTGAGACTGTGCTTTTCATCGGCATGGGAACTAGTTTACATGCAGGGATGGTAGGTAAATTGTGGTTTGAGCGAATAGCGGCCATTAAAGCTGAGTCAGACAACTCTTCTGAATTTAAAGATAGAAATCCTATTTTAAATAAAAAAACTCTAGCGATATCGATATCCCAGTCGGGAGAAACTGGCGATACTTTATCAGCAATGAAAACCGCTAAAGAATCTGGCGCTACTGTGCTAAATATAGGTAACGTTGAAGGCAGTCCGGCTTCGAAGTTTGCCGACCATAACTTATCAATGGCAGCTGGAAAGGAAATAAGTGTAGCTGCAACAAAATCTTTTGAATGTTCGTTATTAACTCTATATATGTTAGCAATAAAAATGGGCCTGGCTCGTAATTCTATAAACTCCGCCGCTTACAACAGCATGATTAATGAACTGAGCAAATTACCCAAAATGGTAACTAAGATATTAGAGACAAAAACCCAGATAGAGGAACTGTGCAGTTATTACTATAAATACAACCACTTTTTATATCTGGGTAGGAATCTAAATTTTCCCATTGCACTGGAGGGGGCTTTAAAATTAAAAGAAATTAGCTATATCCACGCTGAAGGATATCCCTCAGGAGAGTTAAAGCACGGACCAATGGCGTTAATAGATAAAAACATGCCGGTTGTCGTCGTAATGTCAAGTGACTCGTTCTTCAGCAGAAACCTCAACACAGTCAGTGAGATCGTGTCTCAAGGCGGCAAGGTTATCTCAGTAGTGTCAGAAGACTCTGACACTAGGAGTAATAAAGCCGATAATGTTATATCGATTCCAAAATCCTCTGATCTACTCAGCCCTTTATTGACTGCTATTCCGTTACAACTTTTAGCATATTACATCGCAATAAAAAGAGGTTGTAATGTCGATCAACCACGTAATTTAACTAAATCTGTTCCCACCGACTAAACAAAGATGTTGAAAAAGTTTTTCAACTTACCACCCGCTTTTGAATCCTCAAAGTACAGGATTTATTGGTTAGGAGCCTTTGCTTCGGTATCTGGGTACAACCTAACTTATTTCGCCCAATTATGGTTAATTCATCAAATCAATGATTCGACAATATTCTTAGGATTAGTTGGAGCGGCCAATGCGGCCCCCTCCCTGCTCCTAACCTTAATCGGCGGAGCATATGCAGACCGCATAAACAAAAAACTGATCATATTGTTTTCACAAATCATTTTGGCCTCTTTAGTGATCATAATGGCCATTTTAACTATACTCGACGTTATTGCTATTTGGCACATACTTGTTATAGCAATATTTGCTGGATCAGTTAGTGCGTTTGATTTACCTTCACGACAAGCTTTTTATCCGGAGCTTGTCGATTCACAAAAATTAACCAGCGCCGTGGCGATGAATGCTTCGATCTGGCAGTCAGTAAGAATTATTGCTCCTGCTGCAGCAGGATTCTTAATAGCCTTGACCAATACTTCAACTGTTTTCATTTTTAGTGCTATAGGTTTTTCAATGATGGCAATAGCACTAGTCAGTTTAAAAACTAAGCATAAAAATCCAGATGACTATGAATCTACACACCATTTGACTCAGCAAGTGAAAGAAAGTCTAAGTTACGTGTTTAAAAGAACAGAGTTTAGATTTCTTATTGGTTTAGCGATGTTTTCTAGTTTTTTTGGAGGCAGTTACATACTTTTGATGCCTGTATTCGCAGTAGAGATTTTTGCGGTTGGTGCTGATGGCCAAGGGATATTACTGGCTTCTTCTGGTATAGGCAGTGTATTAGCTTCATTGTTTATAGCGACACGAAAAATCGTCCTTCCTTCAGGTCTTTTTATTCTAATTGCGTGCTCTTTAAGTGGAATATCAATTGCAGCCTTTGGATTGTCAGCTCACCTTACGGCTTCATATATTGCAGGTGTTATCTTAATGATCACAACAGGATTCTTCACTTCTCTTCATATGATTTCAACGATGGTTGCTTTGCAACAAATGGTACCCGCTGACCTACGTGGAAGAGT
>DBZU01000061.1:28913-29149 GCA_002311285.1 Dehalococcoidia bacterium UBA1152
CTTTTGGGTGGAATACAGGCTGGTTTAATAGGTATGGCCTTGGGAGCATCGTTAACGGTAATGTTGGGGGGTATTCTAGTCACTGTTTTAGCCATTATATTATTTTTCTCGAATAAAACTTTCACTAAAATTGGGCAAAACATAAAACAATAAATTAAAGTTAGTTATTAATATGTCAGGCAATTCAATAAACAGCTCTCTGTATCAATTGGCCAAGAAGATGGGTATCCCATTTA
>DBZU01000061.1:29250-56386 GCA_002311285.1 Dehalococcoidia bacterium UBA1152
CAAAAATTGGCAACCAATAGATAACTACACAAATATAAATGATATACGAATACATTTTCTGAAATGGGGAAACCCTAATAATCCTAGCATTTTGTTATTACATGGATTTGCACAAAGCGCTCATAGTTTCGATTTCGTATCACTTTGTTTAGCAGATCAATTTCATGTTCTAGTTCCAGATTTAAGGGGTCACGGTGACTCCGAATGGGCGATGGATGAAGATTATTCAAGAGAAATTATGTTAAAGGACTTGAAAAGCTTTATTGATGTCACTGGTTGTAAACCAGTGATCATAATAGGGCTTTCTTTGGGCGGAACTATCGGGTACAAATTTGCCGCTGATAACCCTAGTATTGTTAACGCTTTAGTTATAGTAGATGTGGCCCCACGTGTAGAGCATTCAGGGGTTAAACGTGTAAGGAATTTTGTAGAAATTAAAGATTATTTTGACTCGATTGATGAAATGGTCGCAGCTGTAAGAACATTTAGGCCAGATAGAACAAAAGAACAAGTGCTTGGCAGCATAACGAGAAACGCCAAACAGCATTCGGATGGCCGATGGTCCTGGAAGTACGATCCGGTATTAAGGCACCAAACTTCACGATATAGACAAACAGAAAAAGACGTGTCAGAGGGGTGGAAAACCCTCGAATCAGTAACTTGCCCCACGCTTTTTGTTCGTGGGTCTGAAAGCGATATAGTAACTCCTCAAACAGCACAAGAATTGGTTAGGCGAATGCAAAATGCAAGTCAAGTAACAATCAAGAATGCTGGACACCTAGTCACAACCGATAATCCGAAAGGTTTCATAGAAGGCGTAAATCCTTTCTTGCAAAACCTTTTGTAAAATCCAACCTATTATCTCTATAAATACTATATTTGTACTAAAAAACTACAAACGGCACACCTCGAGATGGCATAAGATCGACAGACGTTCCGACCGGCAAGTCCGAATATGGACCTTGCCTACACTTAATAATAGTGCCTGATTTCAGCTCAGCTGAAAGTACCATAGCATCTCCTCTATATTCCCTTGATATTACTTTGACTGAACCATTGGGGTTTGGCAAAACTAGAAAGTCATCCGGCCGTACCAACAACTCAACTTCATCGCCTTCTGAAATTTTCCTTACTGAGCTGACCCACTGAAGCTTGCCCAGCTCAGTCACCGCTCGATTTAAGACTATTTTCCCAGGCAAGAAATTGGCAGTGCCGGTCATACTGGCGACAAATTTTGATGATGGAGACCTATACATGTGTTCTGGTGTATCAACTTGTTCAATTCGGCCTGTATTCATAACCGCTACCCTATCCGCTATTGTAAAAGCCTCTTCACGATCGTGGGTAACAATGATGGTGGCAACATCTCTGCCTTGCAATGCTTTCCTTACTGTATTTCTTATTTCGGTTCTCATTGTCGCATCCAGGTTACTAAACGGTTCATCCAATAACACAGTTACCGGATTGGTGGCTAAAGTTCTGGCAACCGCCACTCTTTGTTGTTGACCTCCTGACAATTCATGTGGATATCTATCATCCATGCCCTGCAAATCAACTAATTTAAGCATTTCCAGTACCAACGCCTTTTTATCTGTCACAGAATGCAAATCGATGCCAAACCCTACATTAGATCCCACAGTTAAATGCGGAAATAAGGCATAATCCTGAAACACCATGCCCACTTTCCGTTTTTCGGGCGGGATAAAAATATCCTTGCTAGACACCACTTTAGGATTTATAGTAATAGTGCCTTCGTCTATATACTCGAATCCTGCAATTGCCCTTAAAAGGGTGCTCTTACCGCATCCACTTGGACCTAAAATTGCTAATATTTCTCCTGAATATAAATCGATGGACGCCTTATTTAATGCAATAGTATCTTGAAACGTTTTAGACACACCATCACATGATAGTAAAAAATCTTTCATAACCTAAGATCTCTATTTCTAGACATGATAAACGCAGTGGGAATAGATGACAGCAGTATTATTATTAAAGCCGGAAAGGCGGCTTTAGCAAAGAATGCCTCCGATGTGAATGACCAAACTTCAGTTGCTAAGGTTTTAAAACCTAGCGGCCCTAAAATTAATGTCGCGGTTAATTCCTTCATAGTTATCAAGAAGACTAGTGCTATTGCTACAATTACGCCTGATCGAACTAGTGGTAAGGTAATAGAATATAACACCTCAATACCAGATCTACCTAAACCTTTCGCGGCCTCTTCATATGAAGGACGGATTTGGCTAAATGCTGAACGTATAGACGCTATAGCCACAGGGAAAAACAAAACAATATACGCAAATATGAGAATCCATACAGTTTGGTATAGAAAACCTCCGTACCTCACTCCAAAAAACACCAGCGCCAAACCTATAACTATGCCAGGGAGCGCGTAACCTACATAGCTGATTGATTCGAATAATCTAGATAACCTTCCAGGATAACGTACTATAAAGGCTGCGACCGGTATAGCAATAAATCCTGCAAATACAGCGGTAATCCCAGAGGCGTATATAGAATTTACCGCGCTGGTCCAAGAAGTTGTTATTGTTTCGCCAGCTTGTACCCCGCGTATCAACCAATATGACAATACAGATACTGGAACTAAAAAAGAGATAATCACAACTAAGGCACAAAAAGCCAAAGCGGGCCACTTCCATTTTCCTAAACGAATTAATGAAAGTCTTTTAGATACTCCTGCTCCTGATCGATGATATTTGATTTTACCTCTGCTTTTCTGTTCCATAAGCAAAATAAATACTGAAAAAATCAAAAGCATAATGGATAGTAATGCTGCCGCGGATCTGTCTATAGCACCCTGATAGTGTTGATATATAGACCAAGTAAACGTTGGATATCTCATTAATGATACAGCCCCAAAATCGCTGATTACGTATAATGCCACTAGCAGAGATCCAGCAGCGATAGCAGGCTTCAGCATGGGTAGAGTTACTGTAAAAAATGTTTTCAAGCTGCTTCTACCCATTGATCGAGCTGACTCTTCTATCGATGAGTCAATATTAGATATTGAGGCTCTTACTATTAATAAAATATATGGATAACTTAGTAACGAGAGAACAAGTATAGCCCCAGGCAGACCATAAAAGCTTGGGATTCTTTCAATACCTAATATTACCTCTAGTAACTGTTGCAATAATGCTTTTGGACCAAACACCGTTATATATAGAAAAGCTCCAACATAACTAGGGATAACTATCGGCAATGCGCTTAGAATTGACCAAACTCTTCTAAAAGGAATATCAGTTCGTACTGTAAACCATGCAATAGGTAGTGCAATCATAATAGATACTGTAACGACAGATACAATTAACACCAACGTTCTAATTAATGTTTCAAGAGTTTTAATTCGAAACAATAATTGCCATGCTAATTCAGAGGCGTCAAAAGCTCTTATGATTAAATACACGCATGGCAACATCATTGCTGCACTTATCAATATACATGGAATTAGTATAGAAACAGGTATATGACCTATACTCTTGCGAGCTTTGGATATTAAAGTATAGGCCCCCTTAGAATTATATCGACGGTTTTTTATATTAAAAAATTTATCCTCTATTATCACTCTATAATACCCAAATCTCGTAACATCGCTTGTGTTCCAGCCAGGTCCGCAAGTTGAACCATATCGATATCAGGTTTATTTATTTCCTCCAACGGAGTCAGAAGACGATCGGTTTGTACCCCTTCAACTAAAGGATATTCATATGTTTGTCCGGCAAAGTACTGCTGAGCTACTGTTGAAAGCATAAATTTAAAGAATTTTTCGGCATTCTCTTGATTTTTGGCTGTCGATAAAATTCCGCCGCCAGATACTATTACTAACGACCCAGGACCTCCTCCTTCGAGATGGTGATTCCTTGCACCAAATGCATCACCCTCTTCACTCAAAAATCTATGGAGATAGTAATGGTTTACTAGCCCTACAAGTATCTCACCTTCGGCAACGGCGGCAACCTGTGGAGTGTTTTTGGAGTATATGATTGGCTCATTATCCTGTATAGCCCGGAGCCAAAATTCTGTTTGTTCTTGTCCCCATATAACTCTCATTGCAGTCACCATAGCTTGGAAAGAACCATTAGTAGGTGCCCATCCTATTTTGCCTTTCCACTGAGGGTCTGTAAATCCTTGTAGGGTGCTTGGCATTTGGGATGGGTCTAAAGCGTCTATATTGTATACAATTGTACGAGCCCTGCCAGATATTCCAACCCACAGGCCTTCGGCAGACTGCGCCCAGGTAGGAACTAATCCCAATACGTCTGACGACAATGGAATAAACATACCTTCGTTAGCAATTGCTCCAAGGCCTCCAGGGTCCTGAGCAAAGAACACGTCTGCAGGTGAACTCTCTCCTTCTTCCATAAGTGTTGCTGCCATTTCACCTGTACTGCCATATTTAACTTTAACTTGTATGCCACTAGCTTGCTCAAATTGTTCAATAATCGGACCAACCAATGACTCTTTCCTGCCAGAATAAATGATTAACTTACCTGGAGATGTAGCTCCTTCTGCCTCTTTGATCACTTCCTTTTGAATTTCAACGATCTTCTCTTCAACGACTACTTCGGATGCACTGGAGCACGCCAAAGAAAATATAAAAGTTAAACAAATTAGGATACTTACGCCTATAATTATCCTTAACATAAACTAATATCTCACAACAATAAATTTAGCCATAGCAATTTTATAAGTCTATACTTATCAAAATACTATCGCAATGCATAGATTTTAAGTTTTGCAATACTTATTAAAAGAGATTAGTCAGGCTTAGTGAAACAATTCACATAAAAATAACCATGCATAGAATATCAAGAATCAACGTTGGGGTATTTGCAATAAGGTAATATAACGCGAATTATTAGAAATTCCCTGTCTCCGCATGAGAAGACCAAAATTGTTCTCCAGCCCTGCCCCCGCTACGAGTAAATATGTCAGTTCCTGCTGTAAATCCACCATCTACTGGCAAAAGAGCTCCATTAATAAATGATGCTTCATCAGAAGCTAAAAATAAAATTGCATTGGCGATATCGATAGGATCGCCAATTCGTCGCATAGGATTTAAATCGCCTAGACGTTTGGGTGTTTCTGGATCAGCTTCAAAAATTGGTTTCCAAAAATCTGTCCTAGTGGTATATGGAGCAACCAAATTAGACCTAACTCCTCTTGAACCATATTGTATAGCTATATTTTTCGTGAACATCTCTACGCCTGCTTTTGCGGCGGCATAAGCCGGCAATCCTATTGCAATCATCCCATTTACTGAGGACAGGTTAACTATCGCTGCTCCAGGCCTAGATTCAGCACTTTCAAGTAATTTAGGCATCGCGGCGCGACAACAGTAGTAAGTAGGTTTAAGTGTAAAGTCAAAATTGAAATTCCATGTTTCCTCATCTAGTTCGTTAATTAAGTCATCACCTCTACCTCCCCCAACGTTATTAACGAGAGTGTCTAAATGGCCAAACGATTCTATTGCTTTCGATACCATCTTATCTGCATCAGAAGAAATACGAACATCTAATTTGCTATATTCGGCTCTACCACCGAAGCTTTTAATTTTATCTATAATATTTGCAGATCGATCCGGATCAAGATCTGCCACTAAAACAGCAGCTCCCTCCTCTGCAAATCTAATAGCAGTTTCCCCGCCAATACCAGACCCGCCTCCTGTCACAATAGCTACTCTATTTTCCATTCTTCCAGACATTTGTTTTCTCCCATCAATACCATCTAATTAAAGAGCTGGAAACATAATGATTCCAGCTCTTTAATTTACAGCAGGTTACCTGGCAATTATTTAGCTTTTCTTCTTGCTTTTATCATAATCTGATTGTGATCGATCCATCGATGCCGATCTAGCATCCATGAAGAATTGTCTTTTATCTGCATACCATTTTTGTGAAAACTCAAGGCTTTCTAATTGACCTTTAAATTTTGGCATGACATACCTTGCGATAAGCTCATAGCTATGCAGGACTTGCTCCCGCGTACCCCACTCTGTAGCCTGAATCATATAACCGCCAAATCCGCCCGATATTTCATCGATTCTGTGAATTGCATCCACAACATCGTCAGGCGTACCAACAATCCAATTTCCTTCTCCTACCATCCTGTCAACCAATTTATCTCTAGAAACGTCAGGGAATGGAGATGGAGTGCCAAGCGTGTCTTCAAAATAATCACCTTGGTACCATGTAGCTCTTTCTCTCACCTGTTGCATTGCTTCTTTCTTAGTCTCAGCAACGTGAGTGTGAAGCACTATTCTCCAGTCATCACGGTTCATTGTATTACCATTTTCGGCCGCCGTTTCTTCAGCGATCTTCCAAAAGTCTTTTAGTGTTATCTTCTGAGATGACACTCCTTTCCCTCGATCAGCTACAGCGTTTAATGACAAGACGCCTGCTCCAAGTTTTCCTGCAGTTATCATTCCTGAAGGTGATTGCACCGCCGCTATTGCTATATGTGGATGAGGATAGGTATACGGCCGTAAATGCACATGAGCCTCCTCTAAAGTAAACCATTTGGACTTATAAGTAATAGGCTCAGTTTCAGTCATTAAACGCTTTATAAGCCAAGCAGCTTCTTGCATCATTGGCCTTTGCTCAGTTGGCACAATACCCATCATGTAAGCATCTCCGGTCAATGCCCCAGGCCCTACTCCTAACATGACTCTGCCTCGACTATGATGATCAAGCTGTATAAATCTATTTGCCGTCATCAACGGATGGTGATATGGCAAACTACTAACGCCGCTACCTAGTTTTAAAGTCTTAGTCCTTTCTATTGCAGCAGCAATGAATAATTCAGGGGAACATATTGTTTCCCATCCAGCGCTATGATGCTCTCCTATCCAAGCTTCGTCAAAACCAAGATAGTCTAACCATTCCATTAATTCCAAATCTCGATGATAAGAAAGATTCGGATTTTCTCCAAGAGCATGAAATGGGGCCATGAATATTCCGAATTTCAATCTGGGTGGCAATGCCATGTAGAACACCTTTCCCTTTTGATTATTTTGGCGATTCTAGCATACGCCAGCAGCTAGTTCCACCAACAGCCAGCCTAGGCTTTTAGCTTATAAAAATCACGTTCATCTAACAAAGTTTTGATTGCTTCAACAACTAAGTCATAATGCACTTTTATAACTTCCTGTGAGTCACGCGCTTTAATCTCAATAACATTTTCTTTTAAATTTCTCAAACTAACTACAACACGTACCGGCATACCCATTAAATCAGCGTCATTTAATTTCACTCCAACGGATTCAATTCTATCGTCATATAGAACCTCTATTCCGGCATCTGTAAGTTCTTCTTCAATTTTTTCTGCAAGTGATGATATTTCTGGTTTTTCTAAATTGATCGCAATTAAATGAACCTGATACGGCGCTATAGCAACCGGAAACTTAATCCCAAGTTCATCACTGTGTTGTTCTATAGCAGCCGCAAGAAGCCGACCGAGGCCAATTCCATAACATCCCATAATTATCGGCTTCAGCTCACCTGATTCGTCAGCGTATGTAGCTCCTATATCCTTGCTAAAACTATCTCCCAATTTAAAAACGTGACCTATTTCTATTCCTCTTCTAATTGACAGCTCAGCATCTGGACAATTTATACATCGCTGTCCATCTGTAGCAAGAGCTATATCAGCCATAACATCTGCTTTAAAATCTCTTGGATAATTAACGTTACTGAAATGCATATCATCCGTGTTTCCTCCAGCAACAAAATCTGTGCCGAGTGATAAAGATTCATCTGCTATCACTTTAAATCCACTGATTCCAATCGGCGAAATATAGCCCTTATTTAAGCCATGATTTTCAATATCATTAGAGGTTGCTAACTTTATGTCCTGCGATCCTATAACAGCTTTAAGTTTCACTTCATTGATCTGTAAATCACCTCTTATTACAACCAATATCAGGTCATCTCCGGACAAATAACATAATGTCTTTACAGTCTTATGATCGGGAACATCGAGGAAAGCAGTCAATTCATTTATGCTTGTTACTTTAGGGGTTTTAACTTCGACGAGGTCTCCGTAATTATCTTGCGAATAATCTACTCGATTGAATTTTGCTTTCTCTATATTCGCTGCATAACCACATCCTTGACAGATTACAATTGAATCTTCACCAGAATCTGCAATGAGAACGAATTCATGGGAATCTTTTCCTCCAATTGCTCCACTATCAGCTTCAACTTGAATTGCGTTTAAGCCGCATCTTTTATATATCGCCTTATATGCTGCAATCATTTTTTGATAATTAGCGTGCAAGCCCTCTTCAGAAATATCAAGTGAATACGCATCTTTCATATCAAATTCGCGAACCCTCATTAAGCCTCCACGAGGTCTCGGCTCATCTCTGAATTTAGTATGTATCTGATAAACGATTTTTGGCAAATCACGATATGACGACACATTCGCCTTAACTATCTCTGTGAGTTCTTCTTCGTGTGTCGGGGCAACTACCAGGGTTCTGCCTTTACGGTCAATCAAGGTGAAGAGATCTTCACCAAACGCTTCACTACGACCAGTAGTGTCCCAGAGTTCTTTTGGCTGCAGAATAGACAGCCTCAATTCTTGGGATCCAGCTGCGTTCATTTCTTGACGAATAATTTCTTCTATTTTCCGTAGGGCAGCCCAAGCCAACGGAAGGTATCCATAAATCCCTGATCCTACCTGATAAATCATAGCAGATCGAAGCATTAGCTTATGGCTGATTAATTCAACCCCGGCTGGGTCGTCACGTTGGGTTTTTCCTAAAAGTTTACTTATTCGCAAAACAACACACTTATAAATCAAAAACCTTTCTTGTTGCTATACTTACGCTCACTTTACAATTCATCCAATTGATCTAGAAGTACAGAATCAACCGAAACATAAATACGGTCATACCATTTTTCTATCAGCGCAATTGAGATGATTAAAGCCTAAGCGTTAATCATGTCTTTTTCTACCTCACGAATTTCTTCCATTAAGGCATTCAACATGTCTTTTTCTTGTACAATCTTGGATTTTTTCCCTTTACGAAAGATAATTGCCCTCCCCACTCCTGCAGCTATTCCCACATCAGCATCTTTTGCTTCACCTGGCCCGTTAACTTCACACCCCATAACTGCAACTTTCACCGGGGTTTTTGTCTTTCTTAATAAATTTTCAACAGTATTGGCTAATCTCCTAATATCTACGTCTGCACGCCCGCAACTCGGACACGCAACTAGTGTTACTCCTTCTTTGCGTAATCCCAAGGATTTAAGAATTTCTAATCCAGTAATGATTTCTTCATTTGGCTCATCGGACAGAGAAACTCTTATAGTATCGCCTATGCCTTGAAATAGAAGGATGCCTAGACCTATTGAACTGCGAATACTGCCACCTTTAGCTGTCCCAGCTTCAGTTATGCCGAGATGAAGTGGATATGGAACCAATTTCGATATCCTCTTATACGCCTCAACGGTTGTATCAATATCGAACGCCTTAAGAGAAATTTTAATCAAATCAAAATCTAAGTCCTCTAAAATACCAATTTCCCACAACCCCGTCTCGACCATATGATCAACAATTGAGAATTGGCCTGCATCGGCTTCTCGAGCCTTAGGCAACTCATTAACGCCATCAGTATGCCTGGATATACCGCCAGTCAACCCTATTTTCCCAACGGGTGGCAAGCTGCCGAAATTGACTCCTATTCTAATCGGTATCTGTCGCTCTTTTGCCGCTTTAACAATTTCCTCAACTTTACTTCTATCTCTTATATTTCCTGGATTCAATCTTAAACAGTCAACCCCACTATCCAACGATTTCAAGGCTAACTGATGATGAAAATGGATGTCCGCAACTATTGGTATATCCACCTGTTTTTTTATGTCAGACAAAGCTTCAGCTGCTTGCATATCAGGCACCGCGCATCTAACAATCTGGCAGCCTGCTTCCTCAAGGCTTTTGATTTGTGCTACTGTCAACTTCACATTTCGTGTATCAGTTTTGGTCATTGATTGAACACTGACAGGAGCGTCGCCTCCAACTTTAACGCTACCAACGTTTATAGATTTTGTAATCCTTCTTTTCATGAACGAAACTTCTTATATAATTCCATATCTTTTAGTCCATTAAACAAGCTTTATAGGGCCTGTATTTTGTTTATGCATTTTATCTGAGTTATGCCTAATTCAGAATACTGTCTCCCCGCAATATTCTTAATACATCAAAATAACTTATCACTAATATAAATGCCACTAGTATGGTAAATCCTATTAAATGTGTTTTTCCTTCCAAGCTAGGCGATATTTTCTTGCCGCCGCGGGCTATTTCAATTAAAACAAACATAAGCCTACCACCATCTAAAGCTGGCAATGGCAGAAGATTTAATATCCCCAAGCTAACACTAAGTAATCCAGCCAATTGAAAAACCCAAGAAAATCCTAATTCATCTAACACTTCACCAGTGACCTGTGCTATTCCTATGGGACCTGTAAATCCAGGATTGCTACGCTCTGTTATCCCTTGTACAAGGCCGTCTTTGGTTGATAAAAGAATATTTTTAATAACACCAAGGGATAATGGAATGCTACTAAAAAATGATTCTGAATCTTTACGTACGATGGGGTTGGCGAGAACGATAGAAACACCAATAGCACCTTGAGTTAGAGTATCCCCAACTGTTAAATCAGGATCATATTCTTGGGCTTCTTCCAAAGAGATTTCTTTAGTTGAGTCAATAACAACAGCAACAACTTGTAATTTTGGAGGGTTATCTCTAGGGATAACCTGAATTGTTTCCATGACCGCAAATTCTGGTGATGAATCAAAGCCCGAAATAAGATTACTCCGACGCACCGTTAGCTCTATCGGATATTCTTCGGTCTCCTTTATTAATCGTACTAGTTCAGATGGGGTTTGTACTTGTGCATCATCGACTGAAAGAATTGTGTCACCATACTTTAATCCTGCCTGTTGAGCGGGTGAGCCAGGAGCAACCGAATTGACCATTACTTCACTATGGATAAGTTGGTCATGAGGAAGCATGAAAAGAATTGAAAATATAATTATTGGCAGTATCAGATTCATGATCGGTCCCGCTAGTAATATAACTATACGTTTCCAACTTTTCTGACGAGCAAAACTGTCTGGTTCATCAGGGCTTTCTTCTCCCAACAGTTTTACAAATCCACCTAGTGGAATCAGGTTTATAGAGTAAACAGTGTCTTTATATTTAACACCAAGGATCCTTGGTGGAAAACCAAAGCCAAACTCCTTCACCCTAACACCAAACCATTTTGCGGCGACAAAATGGCCCAGCTCATGAACAAATATCAATACTCCAAGGATTGGAAATATAAGCAACCAACTAGGCAGATCAATCATGATATGGTCTTTAAAATTTTAGATTCCATCTTCCACTTTAATTTATTATCTCCTCCGCCTTGTTCCTTGCCCATTCAGCAGCTTCTAGATAATCTTCAAGTTTTGTTTCGAACAACGGATTATGGGTAACCAACGTTTCTTTAATCACTACAGGGATATCTACAAATTTGATTTTACCTTTTAAAAAACTTTCCACAGCAACTTCATCAGCTCCACACAACACGGCAGGCCATGTACCATTCTTTCTGCCATAATCCAAGCCTAATGAAAAGCATGGATATTGATTCACATCCACTGATTCAAAAGTGAGTGATCCAGTTTTAACGGGATCGAATTTGCCCAACTGGGGATTTTGCATTCTTTCAGGGTATAGCAGGGCATATTGAATTGGTAATCTCATGTCTGGTGGACTTATTTGAGCTTTAACTGATCCATCTTCGAATTCAACCATAGCATGAATCAGGCTCTGTGGATGAATAACTACCTCAATCTGATCCCATTCAACATCAAAAAGCCATTTTGCTTCGATAACTTCAAATGCCTTGTTCATTAACGTAGCTGAGTCTATAGTGATCTTTGGACCCATTGTCCAAGTAGGATGCTTTAAGGCTAAAGCTGGCGTTACTTTCTGTTTCTCTTGATCCGTCATATTTCGCATTGCGCCTCCTGAAGCAGTGATGAAAAGTTTAGACAATGTTTGATTTTCACCACGTATACATTGCCAGATGGCATTAGGCTCGCTATCCACAGGCAACAACTTACTATTATTTTTTTTTGCGATATCCATTAAAAGTTGCCCTGCCATTACAATTGATTCTTTGTTTGCTAAGGCAACATTTTTGCCGGATTTGAGGGCAAGTACTGTAGGAAGTAAGGCGATGTCGCCAACAGTAGCGGTTACCACAAGATCTACATCCTTATCTGTAACCATATCCTCATAAGAACAATGCTTTGATCCATTTAGTTTGTCGTTTTTCATTTCAGAAGACAGACTAGGGCAATTGAATAATTTTGGCTTAAATTCATCAATCTGCGAACTTAGAAGTTTTGTGGAATTATTAGCCGACAATCCTACAACTTTAATACGATCAGGAAATTGTCGAACAATATCTAAAGTTTGCGTACCAATAGACCCGGTGGACCCGAGTAACGCTATTCCTATCAATCTACTGTCCATAAAACAAAATAGTAACCGACAATCAAGCTAATCAAAATGGAATCCATTCTATCCAGTATACCTCCGTGCCCAGGTATCAATGAACCAGAGTCTTTGGCTCCCACCACTCTCTTAATAAAGGATTCCAGTAAATCACCTACTAATGCTGATCCCCAAATTAACACACCAAATCCTATTGATGAACTTAAATTAATTGGTAATTCCAACAAATAGTATAGCGCTATAGATGTACCAATAGCGAACGTTAAGCCTGCGCCGCCACCTTCCCATGTTTTTGAAGGAGAAATTATGGGAGCTAATTTATGTTTTCCAAATAACGACCCAAAAATGTAACCCGCTATGTCAGTTGCTGCTACTATTGCCACTAAAGTAAACAGCCAATTGCGCCCATGGTCTAAATTATTCAAAAAAACTGCAAAAGAAAGTAGTCCTCCAATACAGATAGGCACGCCAAAAGTCGTAATGTAATTTATACAAAAGTATTTAAATCTTTGTTTTCGTGCAACAAGACACAATGGGGCCAAACATGCAGAAACCAAAACAGGAAGAAAAGTCGACTGAAATGAATATTCAGAAAGATACAAGTATGAAACTAAAACAGTTGCAGCAGCCCACACCGCACAAATTAATTTAACAGGCTTATACTGGCGGACTGATATTAATTTAGCTAATTCATGTCCGCCTAGAAAAGCACAGGCCGCCAAGAGTGCAGTTAACCACCAGCCGCCAGCCCAAACGAAAACCAGTGTTACAGGTACAAGGAATACAGTAACTACAGTCCTAATTAGAAAATTTCGGACTTTAGAGTCAATAGTTGTCGGACTTATACAAAGCCTCCAAAAATTTTCCACTAAAAAATCTACGTTGTAATTAACTTGCTTTCAAAAAGTATAAGATCAATTTGATTACATTTTGTAAAGCTATACGACAGCATTATCCACCTTACCGAATTTTCGTTTACGATTGTTGTATTCTGTCAAAGCTTTATTCAACTCTGTTTCATCAAAGTCAGGCCAATAAACCGAAGTGGAATAATATTCAGCATAGTTTGACTGCCATGTCATAAAGTTACTAATCCTCATTTCACCAGCAGTTCTTATAATCAAATCAGGGTCGGGCATTCCTCTTGTGTACAATTCAAACGCTAGCCTTTCTTCGGTAACTTCTTCCGGTTTAATCCCAGATCTAATCATTCGGCGAACAGCTTGAATGATCTCATCACGTCCACCGTAATCAAACGCAACATTTAAATTGATTGTTTGATTTGTACTGGTCAAATTTATGCTATCATTTATCGCTTTTTGTAGAGGGAGTGGAAGCCTATCTATTCTTCCCAAATGTCTTATTCGCACTCCTTCATCGTTCATTTCATTTGTTTCATTAAAAATAGCATCAGATAAGATCCGCAACAAACTATCGACTTCATTAGTCGGTCGATTCCAGTTTTCAGTTGAGAAAGCATATAAAGTAACATATTTGACATTCTCAATAATGAGTTGACGGATTATCCTGCGTATGTTTTCCGTGCCTGCTATATGCCCTTCCGTTCGGGTTAGCCCTTTATCTTCCGCCCAACGTCCATTACCATCCATAATAATCGCAACGTGGTTCAATACCGCTACTTCATTATTCAAGGAGCTATTGCTTTGGTGTGGATTAAAGGTCATGCAAATAAATCCATTACACTTCTAGCACTTCTGATTCTTTAGCGGATTTACTTTCATTCATTTTGCGAATATATTCATCTGTGATTGATTGAATCTCTGTTTGGGCTCTATAGCTATCATCTTTACCTATCTCTCGATCAGTAACAGACGCCCGTAAACTATCAACTGCACTGCGTCTAATATTGCGGATTGCCACATGACCTTCTTCAGTTTTCCGACCAACTGTTTTGACCAATTCCTTACGTCTTTCCTCAGTTAATGATGGCAAATTTATGCGAATTAGACCACCATCATTGCTCGGAGTCAAACCTAAATCAGATGCCATAATTGCTTTTTCAGCATCGGCCATAATTGAGACATCCCATACTTGAATTTGCAAAACACGTGCCTCAGGAACCGTGATGGTTGCGAGTTGGTTCAATGGAGTTTCGACACCATAATAAGTAACATTTAAAGTCTCGATTAAAGCTGGGTTAGCGCGTCCGGTCCTAATTACCGTCAATTCTCGTTTCAAAACATCTAAAGACTTACACATTCGCTCCCTACATTCATCCAATACACTATCGATCGACATATTTTCTCCTTATTTCTTAATAAACCTTAACCAAACAGATTGTTTATAGAAGAAATCTAAACTTTTAATTTGCCTCCGACACTAATGACCCTATTGACTCTCCATTAATTATGCGTATTAAATTGTCAGAAGTAGTGATATCAAAAACACGTATTGGCAGGTCATTCTCCATACATATAGATAATGCTGTGGTGTCCATTACTCCGAGTCTTTTTTCAAGGGCATCTTGGTAAGAGATAAAATTGTATTTAACCGAATCTGAGTCAATATTAGGATCAGTATCGTAAATACCATCTACCGAATACTTAGCCATAAGCAAAACATCAGCTTCGATTTCAACAGCCCTTAAAGCCGCTGCCGTATCGGTAGTCATATAAGGATTTCCAATCCCTGCGGCGAAAATAACTACTCTTCCTTTTTCTAAATGCCTAACAGCTCTACGTCGTATGTAAGGTTCTGCCACTTCTTGTACATTTATACCAGTTTGAGTCCTAGTATCAACGCCGTGTATTCGTTCAAGTCGATCCTGTAACGACAATGCATTTATTACCGTCGCTAACATGCCTGCATAGTCAGCTGAAACTCTATCCATTCCTTCGTTCTCTGCTGAAGATCCACGCCATATGTTGCCACCACCAACAACAACACCAACTTCCACATCATAATCCCGCATATCTTTAATTTGAGCGGCTATAGAATCAACTGCATCTGGATCAATACCGTAACCCCTACTACCTTTAAAGGATTCTCCGCTTAACTTAAGTAAAACTCTTTTTAGCCTGACCTTACTCGGGGTCATAAACTGTTATTCTCCCAGTGCGAATCGTGCGAATCGTTTTACTTTAATGTTTTCGCCCAATTTGCCAGCTACTTCAAGTATCAGATCGGAGATAGACATTCCTGGGTCACGTATATACGGCTGAGAACCTAAAGCGATCTCTTCAGGTATCCTTTTCTCATCGTCAGAAATATCATTTTCGTCTATGTACACGGGAGACATGGCAGCAATCTGCATGGCTAAATTATGACATAAATCTTTAAAAACGCTTGTACGTGCAACAAAGTCGGTCTCACAATTCACTTCTAGCATAACTCCTACCCTGCCACCTCCATGCACATATGTTTCAATTAATCCTTCTTCTGTTTTACGACCAGCTTTCTTCACCGCAGCAGCCATTCCTTTATCTCTTAAAACATCTAGAGCTTTCTCAATATCTCCTCCAGACTCCTCGAGAGCTTTCTTAGCATCCATAACGCCTGCTCCGGCTTGCTCACGAACGGTTTTTATCTTATCTAAACTTATTTGCAAAGGTTCCCTCATTAGTTGTCAAAATCTCAATCTATGATTCTTCTTCAGTTTCAGCTAAATCCGAGTCTGTTTTGTCTTGAACTGGTACTGCTAATTCAGACTTAGCTGTCTCTGGATTTTCAATGGCGACATTTTCACCATTACCAGGTTCTGTAGTAATACCACCATCAATCGAATCTCTACGATTCTGTCCTTCAATAACTGATGCGGCGACCTCACTAGCAACTAAACGGATTGATCTTATAGCATCATCATTACCAGGAATAACATGATCTACCAACGTTGGATCACAATCGGAATCAACTAGTGCAACAACTGGAACGCCTACCCTTCGTGCTTCAGCAACCGCTAAACTTTCCTTACCGATATCAATAATAAACAAGGCGCCTGGCATTTCAGTCATTTCTTTAATCCCACCAAGATAACGATTTAACCTGGTAATAGAGTCCTCTTTTTTCTGTGCTTCTTTCTTCGTAAGCTGATTAAATTCCCCAGCGTCCCTAGCTTGTTCAAGTTTAACTAAATGATCCATACGTGATTGTATTGTCTTAAAATTGGTAAGGGTTCCACCCAACCAGCGCGTTGAAACATAAAATGATCCACTCCTTTGGGCTTCATTGGTAATTACTTCGCTTGCTTGGCGCTTGGTACCAACAAATATTACTTTTTTGCCGTCCGCTACGACATCCGCAATGAATTCTTTGGCTTTATGTAACAACGGTAAGGTTTGGGAGAGATCCATAATGTGGATGCCGTGTCTAGCAGCAAAGATATAACGGCGCATTCGAGGATTCCATCTTCTTTTTTTATGTCCAAAATGGACCCCGGCTTCCAACAAAGATTTCATCGAAAGAGGAGCTAAGCTTTCTTTCCGTTCCGGTTTGACTTCTTCATCGACAGTTGACACTTCTTGATCTAATTCTTCAACCATTATGTGATTAGCCTTTTAATTATTTAGATGATCTTTCTATTACAAAGCACGAGGATTTTGCCTTTTTAAAAACACATGACAACCTTGCGAGATCAATCTTACTCGTAGCGGAAGTATAGCATAGGAGCACGCATTAGTATCTTCATTAACCGCTACATATCCGTGCGGAAGGGTTACAAATTTTGATTGCCTAAGCAACATTTATTATGCTAAACTTACGTTACTTGCCCTGAGATATATGTTGACAAGCGTTAGTATAAATGTGAAGGACACAGATATATCTTACATACACGCGCTACACTACTTTAACCATTAGAAACACCTTCACATCCCGGAATTTATGCAGGAAACACTGAAAGAATATCAAAAACATGCGGACGACACTGGATCTACCGAAGTTCAGGTGGCTAGTCTTACCGGTAGGATTGATCACCTGACTAAACATCTTAGGGTCCACAATCATGATGAATCCACAAGACTTGGCCTGCTAAAACTAGTTGGTCAACGGCGACGATTACTACGATATCTTAACCGAAATGATGTTGATAGATATCGCTCCTTGATTGAAAGATTAGGTCTTAGGAAGTAGTTACTTAACTATAAAAGAACTGCTGAACTCCAATTATTCTAAGCACCCACTGCTACTCTTAGTTTAAGTATGTTAGCCGCATTACCACTGAAAGAGAAAATTACCACTGAAAGAGAAAAAGGAAATAAAATTAAATGTCAGTAAATTATGAATTAAAAATAGCCGATAAAATTTTGTCGGTAGAGATAGGAAAGCTAGCCAAAAAGGCAAATGGATCAGCAACACTCCGCTATGGCGATTCAGTCATATTAGTTACAGCTACTATGGCAGACGCAAGACTAGGACTCGATTTCTTTCCATTAACAATTGATTTCGAGGAAAGAATGTATGCACGCGGAAAAATACCCGGAAGTTTTTTCAAGAGAGAAGGACGACCAAGCACGGACGCCATACTAATATGCCGTCTCACCGACAGACCCCTAAGACCACTTTTCCCAAAGGGTTTTCGTAATGAAGTTCAAATAATAACTACCCCATTATCAGCAGATCTTGAGAATCCATTAGATATCCTTTCAATCAACGGGGCCTCTCTCGCATTATCAATCTCTGATATACCATTTGATGGACCTTTGGGAGCCACTCGAATAGGTTATATTAATGGCGATTTTGTCATTAACCCTACCTTCGAGCAAATAGCTGAGAGTAGTCTGGACTTGATAGTTGCAGGTACTCGCGATGGTGTAATGATGATGGAATCCGGAGCGAATCAATTAGACGAAGATTTAGTTTACGATGCTATTGTTAAAGCTCAAGAGGAAAACCTCAAAATTGTTGAATTTCAAGAAAAAATTGCCGATGAGATCGGTAAATCAAAAACAGTATTCGTCCCGCCTCAACCAACTGAAGGAATAGGAGACGCAGTGTCAGCAGTTGTTGGGGATCGGCTGCAAAAAGCAGTTGAGCATTCTATCTCACCAGAAAAAGACACTTCTCAAATTGAGTCACTAAAAAATGAGGCTACCGAGCAGTTAGTCGATAAATATGAATCTGGTGAGATCGCCAGTGTAATCGAAAATCTAACTGATGAAATTTATAGATCAAAAATGATGGATGGTGTCAGACCCGATGGAAGAGGACCACTCGATCTCCGCCCACTCTCAGCCGAAGTTGGACTCGTGCCTAGGGCTCATGGAACCGGTCTATTTGAACGGGGCGAAACACAGGCACTAGGATTTGTAACTCTCGGATCGCTGGGAGATGTTCAAAAAATTGACAACATCAACCCTGCCAGCACGAAAAGATTTATGTTGCATTACAATTTTCCACCTTATTCTATTGGAGAAGTTGGAAGAGTAGGTTCACCTAAAAGACGTGAAATTGGTCATGGAGCTCTAGCTGAACGTGCTTTAACTGCAGTACTGCCCAGTGAAGAAGACTGTCCTTATACAATCAGATTAGTATCCGAAATTATGGCTAGTAACGGCAGCACTTCAATGGCAACTGTCTGTGCTAGCTCATTAGCCTTAATGGATGCAGGAGTAGCTATAGAAGCCCCAGTCGCTGGGATATCTATCGGCTTGATAACAGACGACACTGAAAAATGGTTAACCCTCACTGACATTCAAGGTAAAGAGGACCATATAGGAGATATGGATTTCAAGGTTGCTGGAACTACACGTGGTATAACTGCTATACAACTAGACATGAAAGTTAAGGGAATAGACTTCGATGTTGTTCGAGCCGCATTAGACCAAGCTAAAGAAGCTAGAATGCAAATACTCGAAGTGATGACTAACGCCATTGCTGAACCTCGGACTGACGTAAGTCAATACGCTCCAAGAATAATAAAAATCACCATACCGGTAGATAAGATTGGAGCAGTTATAGGATCAGGAGGTAAAACTATAAGAGGAATCCAAGAGTCAACGGGAGCAACTGTTGATATCCAAGACAATGGTGAAATACTAATTGGCGCTGTTGATAGCGAAGCTTCAGCAAAAGCAGTCCAAATGATCGAGGACCTCACCAAGGACGCAGAGATAGGCCAGATATACACTGGTAAAGTTGTAAAGATTTTGGATTTTGGAGCATTTGTTGAAATCCTCCCTGGTAAAGACGGAATGGTCCATATCAGCGAACTGGCTAATTACCGAGTACCTGCGGTTACAGACGTAGTTTCAGTCGGAGATGAAATTACTGTGATCGTCAAAGATGTTGACTCAAATGGACGAATCAGTCTTTCACGCCGAGCACTGTTAACAGATGACGATGGCAATACTCGTGATGATACAGTCTCGGAAACTCGAGACAGAAGTTATGAAAGCTCAGGCCCAGACAGACCTCAAGATCGTCAGCCTCGACGAGATAACAGGTCGCGAGGACGCAATCCTCAAAGACGAGATAACAGAGGTAACAAGCCTAGACGGTACGAATAGTTTGTATTCACAGAAAGAGATCATAAATGCCAAACCGAAAAGCAACAAATGTAATTGTGCAGGGAGCATTGGGAAGGATGGGCTGTGAAATCCTTGATGAACTGTGTAAGCACGATGATCTATGTCTTGTTGCAGCAGTAGACATACGGTCTGACACCGACTCCTTAACACTATCAAATGGAGACTCTATACCCATCAGCAACTCCATCGATGAATTACAAGTAGAAGCTGATGTTATAGTTGATGTAACAAATGCTAAAGGGGCACAAAAAGCTATCAGCACTCTGGCTCCTAAAGGTGTAAACATCGTAATTGGGTCATCTGGAATTCAAGAGTCGACTTACATGGAAGCGGAATACCTAGCTAACAAACATGATGTGGGAATAGTCATTGTGCCGAATTTTGCTCTAGGAGGAGTATTGATGTCCCATGTAGCTCGAATCTTAGCTCAATATTATGATTATGCAGATCTAACTGAGACTCATCATGAAAAAAAAATAGATGCACCTTCTGGTACAGCAATTGCTATAGCTAAAGCTATTAATGAAGGAAAAGGCAAAAGCATGAATGTTGCTAAAACCGATCATGAAACAATCGCCAACACCCGTGGAGGCCAGTACGGCGGGGTTAATATCCATAGTGTTAGATTGCCAGGTAGAGTAGCACACCATGAACTGGTATTTGCTGGGCCTGGCGAAACCTTAACGATACGTCATGATTCCATTGATCGTTCAGGCTTTATGCCAGGGGTTGTAAGCGCAATTCATACTGCTGTAAAAAGACCAGGATTAACAATTGGTTTAGAGCAAATCCTCAATATATAGCTAGAATACATAGTCATGGATCGTTATAACTTAGCAGTAATAGGTGCAACCGGAGCAGTAGGACAAATATTCCTATCAATATTAGAGCAACGTAAATTCCCAATAAACAAATTGAGATTGTGCGCCTCAGATAGATCTTTGGGCAAAAAGATTAGTTTCAAAGGTTCCGATCATTGCATCGAACCCATAACCGATAACTTGCTTAGTGATTCTGATTTCGTATTTATTTCCGCCAGTAGCGAGGTAAGCTTAAATACAGCACCCAGAGCTGCAGAGTTAGGAGCAATAGTAATTGACGATAGCTCTGCTTTTAGGATGGACAAAACTGTTCCTTTGGTAGTCCCCGAGGTGAACGCAGAAGATTTAGGTCACCATAAGGGTATTATTTCAATTCCTAATTGTTCAACTACCCCACTTACAATGGTTTTATATGAGTTAGGTAAACTAGCAAAAATTAATCGAGTAATTGTTGATACTTATCAATCAGTTTCAGGAGCCGGATCAAGAGCTGTTAGAGAGCTCGACTCTCAAATCCACGCTTCATATAAAGATATAAACATTAAAGCATCGATTCATCCCCACCAAATAGCCTTTAATGTCATACCACAAATAGACAGTTTCGATGAATCTGGCTACACAAATGAAGAAATTAAAATGGTTAATGAGACAAAGAAAATATTACACCGTCCTGATCTAAAAATCTCAGCTACTTGTGTTAGGGTTCCAGTGAAAATTGGTCACTCAGAAGCAGTTCATGTGGAATTTAACCAACCCGTATCGATGGAAGATGCTACATCTAAATTAGCAGCTGCAGGTGGTATTTCGATAATAGATAGGCCTGCTTCCAGCCAATACCCCATGCCCATCGACTGTGAGGACAAAGATGATGTTATGGTCGGCAGATTGCGCACAGATGTTTCGTCGCCTAACGGTTTAGCTCTTTGGTTATCATGTGATAACTTAAGAAAGGGAGCTGCTTTGAACGCCATACAGATTGCTGAATCGATAATTTCAAAAAGTTTAATTTGAAAATTAAGGAATGAAAAGATGAATGAAGTTGGTAGGGTAATCACAGCAATGATTACTCCATTTGATGAGAATGGACAAGTTGATTACGCTGAGGCATGTTTACTGGCCAACGCATTGGTTAACTCTGGTAGTGATGGATTGGTAATCACAGGAACTACTGGTGAATCGCCTACCCTGACAGAAACAGAACGATTAACATTATATTCCACTGTAAAGAAAGCTGTCGGTGATCGGGCAACAATAATTGCAGGAACAGGAACTAACAATACTGCTGAAAGCATACAAAACAGTGTAGCCGCAGAAAAAGCAGGCGCTGATGCAGTACTGCTTGTTGCACCCTCATATAATAAACCCCCACAACAAGGTCTATACTTGCATTTCAAATCGATAGCCAATGAAGTATCAGTCCCGTGCATTCTTTACAACGTGCCTAGTAGAACAGCTGTCAATATCGATGCTGACACCACCATTGAACTAAGTAACGTTAAAAATATCATCGGTATTAAAGAAGCTAGCAGCAATATGGAACAAATTGGTAACGTGATAGAAAATACTGGTCCAGGTTTTAAAGTTTGGAGCGGAAATGATGATGAGACCTTTAAAATAATCTCTTTAGGCGGTTACGGAGTAATATCAGTTTCAGGCCATTTGATAGGCAGTCAAATCAAAGAAATGATTGATCTAACGTTAAAGAACCAACTAGAAGCCGCGTCCAATCTTGATAAGAATCTGCTTGACATCAACAATATTCTATTTATTGTATCCAATCCCATACCGGTAAAATACGCCGTGCAACAACTCGGCTATAATGTAGGCGAACCGAGATTACCTTTAATTAAAATTGATGAAGTATCTGCGGCTAAAGTAGACGAGGTTATCTCGAAACACAAGATAGACTTAGCACCAAGATTTAGATAAAACTTATCTTCAGATAATTTCTATACAATTGATCTTAGAGTAATTGCTTCATGTCGCTTTGGACCCGTAGATATAATATCTATAGGCGATCCAATTAGCTCTTCAAGTCTGCTAACGTATGCAACAGCTTCTTCGGGTAGTTGATCAAACCTAGTAGCTCCTGCCGTCGGTTTATCCCATCCTGGATACTCTTCATAAATCGGAACACAGTGCTGTAAAAACCCTTGGCCTCCCGGCAATCTATTAATTCTTTCACCATTCAACTCATATGCAACACAGATTTTTATTGAATCAAACCCATCTAAAACATCGAGCCTAGTTAATACAACCGATGTGTATCCATTGATTTTGCTACTGTAGTTAGCCATGATTGCATCAAACCAACCCACTCTTCTCGGTCTACCTGTTGTCGTGCCAAATTCTTGAGCAAGATCCCTTATGCGGTCACCAGTTTGACCGGTGAGTTCGGTTGGGAAAGGGCCACCTCCAACACGGGTACAATAAGCTTTAAAGACACCTATAACCCCAACCAATTGACTAGGGTGTAATCCAAGACCAACACAGGCTCCACCAACGGTCGGATTAGAAGAAGTTACAAATGGGTAAGTGCCATGATCTAAATCCAGTAGAGCGCCCTGTGCTCCTTCAAGCACAATAACCCCATTTTGTTTCAATTTTTCATGTAAGATGTCTTCAGCGGCTCCAATGTAAGGGGAAAGAGATTGAGACCATTCAGAACACTTTCTAAAAACGTCCTCAAGCTTCATCGGTTTGCCACCATAAACCTTAGTAATAAAAGCATTTGCATGATCAAGGGTTTCTTTTAATCGAGGTTTCAATGTATTTAAGTCCAATAGCTCTGATACGCGCAGTCCATTCCTTGAAGCTTTGTCAGAATATGCCGGCCCAATACCTCTACCAGTGGTGCCTATAGCGTTTTCTCCTCTAGCTGACTCGGAGAGCTGATCTAGCTCAATATGGTATGGCATTATCAAGTGGGCCCGCTCACTAATCAATAAACGTCCTTCAACATCAATGCCCCTAGATTTTAGAGATTTAATTTCTTCTAATAAACTAGGAGGATCAACGACTACGCCACTACCCATTACATTGAGGGTCTGTGGCCAAAATATCCCTGAAGGAACCTGGTGCAGACTAAAGTGACCCTGATTGTTTATAACAGTATGCCCTGCGTTATTACCTCCAGCAAAACGTGCAACGACATCCGCCTTTTCTGATAAAAAGTCGACGATTTTCCCCTTACCTTCATCTCCCCACTGCGCTCCCAATATAGCGTATGCTGGCAAATTAATTCTCCAATTCCTTACTACACATATTAATAAAAACCTTTGTATAAGTAACGAACATAATGCACCGATTAAATCATAATTACGTAAAAGCTGTTAGCCCTTCGATATGTATGATGCCAATTCAGTTAAAGTGGAATCAAGCGCTTCGACTATCAGATCAATTTCAATTTGTGTGACGCATAATGGTGGTGACATTTGGATTACTCTGCTCAAGGTCCTCAACAATAAACCTCTTTCTTTAAATTTTCGCACCAGCCATTTAGCCAAGCCTTCATCATCAATCGTAAAATTAACCTTGGGGTCAATTTCCAGAGCCACTAAAAGTCCTAATCCACGTACATCACCCACAATGGAATGTCGATCAGCAAGATCTTTCAGACAATCGATAAAATATTGTCCTGCCTTCGCTGAACAATCAACTAATCCTTCTTTTTGAATGATATTTATGTTCATCAAGGCTGAAGCCGCGGAAACAGGATGTCCTCCAGCTGTAAGTGCCGCATAAAAAATATTCTCTTTGCCTGCAAATGCGTCTGCGATTTGCGATGTAGCTATTACTGCCCCTACAGGTATATAACTGCTACCTAGACCTTTGGCGAATGTCATTATGTCTGGGGTGATTCCAAAGTGATCCATACCAAACATTTTGCCTGTTCGGCCAAATCCACATACAACTTCATCATCAATCAATACAACACCATAATAATCACAAATCTCTCGAATCAAAGGCCAATACTTGTCTCCTGGCACAACTGCTCCAAGTGAAGAAGTTATTGGCTCGCCAATAAAAGCCGCTACAGTGTCAGGTTGATTTTGAATAATCAGGTTTTCAACGTCTTTCGCACATAAAGCAGCACACTCAGCGGGAGATTTACCTCCAAATTCGCAGTTATAAGGATTGGGCTGAGCTGCATAAATCATACCTGGGGGTCCTGGTTCATATTCGTCTAGCCCCATGAATTGTGATCTCCCAAGCCATGCAACGCCAAATGTTGCACCATGATAGCTTCCTTTTCGACTGATAATTTTGTATCTGCCTTTGTCTCCCCTCCTGACATGATACGCACGAGCCATTCTAATAGCTATCTCGTTTGCCTCAGAACCTCCAGAAACTGGCCACACACGAGTTAAATCACCTGGAGTGAGTTCAGCTAATTTTTCGGCCAGCAACACATTAGGCAAAGTAGTTGTTTGTTCTGGGTAATATGATAGTTGGAGCATCTGATGCATCACGGCATCAGCAATTTCTTTTTTCCCATATCCGATATTTACAGAAGCATATCCCCCATTCACGTCTAACCATGTATTGCCTTCTATATCAGTAACGGAAATCCCAGTTGCGTGGTCAATGATTATCGGTTCACCCATTTCAGCCATGTCTGCCCAACCTTTTGCCTGCATCCATAGGTATCGATTGGCTTTATCTTGTAGATCAATGTTAGTTGTCATGCAAGCCTCCCTACACCACACTCTCCTTCAAATTCCCAAAGAACGATGTCTACAGCGTGAACAATTTCGTCAACATCCTGACGAGTTATACACAATGGTGGCCCAAAATGAAGTATGTTCTCCCGTGCTCTAAATATTAGTCCTCTTTCCTTAAACTTATCAGTTAGACGAGTGCCAACCTCAATATCTGGTTCAAATCCAGCTTTGGTTTCTCGATCACTTACAAGCTCCATAGCTAAGAATAGACCAATTCCGCGTATATCGCCTATATAAGGATGGTCATTAACCATCCCTTGAAGTTGGCTTTTAAAATATTCGCCGACTTCTCTAGCATTATCTACCATATTTTCTTTTTCAATAATGGATATGTTTGCAAGGGCTGCAGCCGCAGAAACAGGGTGTCCGCTGTTAGTCAACACATGCTTTAAAGACGATTCACCGCCAGAAAAACTATCTGCGATTTGATCACTGACAATGGTCGCTGCCATAGGCAAATATGCACTTATAATTCCTTTAGCCACAGTCATAATATCCGGGGATACATTAAAGTGTTCCATTCCAAACATTTTGCCAGTCCTACCAAAACCACATACGACTTCATCTGCAATCATTATTACTCCATATCGATTACAAATATCCCTAACCATAGGCCAGTACTCTTTAGACGGAACCGGGGCGCCTTGAGGTATTGCAATGGGCTCACCAATAAAAGCTGATACCGTTTCAGGACCATAGAATAAAATCGTATCTTCTATCGCCTGAGCGCATAGTACTGCACATTCTGATTCAGTTTGGGCATCAAACTCACATCTATATGGATTCGGTTGAGGGACATGAAGCATGCCCGGATAACCTGGGCCATAATCAGCTTTATGAACCGCAGGTCCATCACCTGTCCAAAGGACACCACCAGTCATGCCATGATATGACCCTCTTCTACTAATAACCCTGTATCGACCTGGCTCTCCACAACGGTTATGGTAGGCCCTTGCAATTTTTATAGCTGTTTCATTAGCTTCAGACCCACCGGTTGAAAAAAACACCCTATTAAGATCAGATGGAGTCAACTGGGCTAGTTTTTCAGCTAAATTGATAACTACTTCAGTCGTTGTTCCAATCGGGCAGAATGGCGTTTTATTTATTTGATCATAAACAGCTTGGGCAATTTCTGCTCTCCCATAGCCAATATTTACACAACTATACCCTCCATTTACATCTATCCATGTTTTACCTTCACTATCAGTAACTCTTATTCCTTCCCCAGACGTAATTACAGGAGGACCTCCAGATTCAGCCATTTCAGTCCAATCACGATTATGTATCCATAGATTGTTTAAAGCTTTTAATCGAATCTGTTCGGAATTAACTATGTTAGTCAAAAAAATTCCCCAAATTTAGAATATTTACAATATCATGCCTGATATATCGTCAAAAGTATAAGTGCCATATTGATACAGAGACAAGCTTTTCGACTAAAATACCACCTATTAAGTAACCTGTTTTAGTTTTGACTCAGCTAGACTGACTGTAATATGATTTTTATGGTCAGCTTAAGGGGCTACGTAGCTCAGAGGCAGAGCGGGCGCTTCATAAGCG
>DBZU01000061.1:56438-58265 GCA_002311285.1 Dehalococcoidia bacterium UBA1152
GGTCACAGGTTCGAGCCCTGTCGTAGCCACCAAACTTTAAATCCATTATTTTGTCAAATTCAGGCTTTATAAACACTGTATGCAGTTTTAAGCTGCTGTTTTTCAAACTCTAACGGTTTTTCACCTACAGCAAATTCGTAAAGGGCTGCTTTGTAGATCCCTTCAAGCGTGTAAATTATTGTTACCGATACAGCAGCAAACAATACTCCAATTACTAGACCAAAAGTGTTGTCAATCAATCCAAAAAACCATCCAATCGCGGCGCTAATAAGTAATGCTACTATCTGAAAAATCCCAAATCCAAAATTAGCGGTTATTTGGTTGCCCCATGTGCTCTTAAATAAACTTGTGGATTTCTTTATTGCCGCAAACGGGCTTAAGTTCTCAGAAACAATGATTGGAACCACAAAGAATGTCATCATAGTCCATCCAGCCTGAAGTAAACTGCCGAAGATTTGACCAGCGATACCTCTTCTATTTCCTCTTAAGGCAGCTATCAAGATTGCCACAATGGTAACAATTATTGACCATATCAAAATGTGATGAATATGCTTTACCGNNTACCGCATGTGAAAAGCCTGAGTAAACATTTGGATCGCCACCTCTTAATCTTTCCAAAGCGGCGGAAACTAAAGCTGAATTAAAGAACACAATTATGAAATTAGATACAAAAATAATAACCACATAAACAAGTATAGGCTGTTCTTCTCCTTCAGCCTTATCCAAGCCGATAGCACCAAAGGACCACATCAGTGCCAAAAATACGGCTATGCTAGCGGCAGCCAATAACGGAAATAAAACTAGTTCTTTATCTTTTTTAAGAACATTAGCCGATGATTTCATCATTGCCAAAGTATTTGAGATATTTCCAAAGAATCCCATTATTTCACCTACTTATTCAATGTAATGCTGCAATTAATACTGTAAAAGTCTTTCTACTTCTGCAAGCCATGAAGACATCATTATATCTGTCTCAACTTCGGACATTAATTTGCCAGACTGTATCATTTTAATAAAATCTTCTTTTATCTCTCTACTGTCAATTAAGTCAATCGTACTAACAGCATTGAAAAGCTCCATTTCTCCTACCAATCCCCGTTCATACGCAACGGAGGTATTAATGATTTCCAGAATTAAACTTGCTTGTTGCACACGTTTCTGTAAGTTAGGATAATCGCTATCAACTATCTTGGTGTACTCTCTAAGTCTGATTTCGTACTCTGTAATCTTAGATTCAGCTTCAGCCAGCTGCGCCTTTATATCATTTAGCTCTTCTTGAGTGGCTCCTAAATCTGTAGAAATACGATTTAGCTCTTCTTGAGTGGCTCCTAAATCTGTAGAAATAGGGTTGGACTCTTTTTGAGATACATCGTTGCAAGAAAATACTGACAATAACAGGATCACAGCAACAAAGAGAATAATTATCGATTTTCCAAAACACATTGTATTTATTTCTGTCCGCGTTATCTCTCTCATGCCCTTACACAAGATGTTAAAAGTTATAAATCATGCAGGCAAGCAAAAAAATTTTACCAAATATTTAACAGTATCTGCTAATAGTTTTAGCATTATCTGCAGGTATTTCTGTTTTTACCAGCTAGATCTTAATAAATCAGGGATGTTCAATTGTTTATGTGGTTGAATCTGTTCACTGACTTTCAGTAGTAAATCCCACTCCTTTGATTCAATAGCATTTGAAACCATTGACCAAACACCTCTTTTAGAATTATTAATGAATCCTTTAGCCTTAAGTGGTTTAAGTCGGCCATCAACATAGGTTTCTAAGCTTTCCTCCCACCATAGAGGATATAAGCTCATCCATGTGGT
>DBZU01000065.1:0-10051 GCA_002311285.1 Dehalococcoidia bacterium UBA1152
AAAATAAAAAAATAAGTGGTGGGAAGTAATTTAGTTTTATCTACAATAGTTTATTTAATAGGCTACAACGGCCCGGGTTTGAGCTGTGCCGCATTACTTTGTTAACCGCTAAGATACAAAACACTTTCGGCGAAACTTCTGGCACCTGTCTGCCTCCGGTGGGTTGGCATATACCTACAGATTGTGAATGGATGTACGTGGAAGGTACTTTAGGAATGAGTACAGCAGACCAGGAAAGTACTGGATTTCCTGGCACTGATGAGGGCGGAAAACTAAAAGAATCAGGTACTGCCCACTGGGATAGCTCAGGCGCAGGGGTTACCAATAGCAGTGGTTTTGCAGGCCTTCCGGGTGGTCACCGTTATGCCATTGGATTCTTCATCAACATTAGTCAATCCGGTGGTTGGTGGAGTTCTACGGAGAACAGTACAAGCGATGCCTGGTATCGAATCATGGAGGACGACAGGATTTCTGTTGGAAGGTACAACTACGCTAAGACTTTCGGTTTTTCTGTTCGTTGTTTTAAAGGCCCTAATATATCATCTTCAAAAGAATCAATAGACTTTAGAAGAATAAATATTTACCCCAACCCTGTTGCCAACTACGTTGTAGTAGAGCCAGAACACCCCTCTACACTAACCCTATACAACGCACAAGGGCAACTACTACTAACCAAAGAGATCAATCATACCCATACCCTCAACACATCTCATCTATCAAAGGGTATTTACTTCCTTAGGGCAACCAACGAGAGAGGGGTGTATTATCAGAAGGTAGTGAAAGAGTAAGGTTTTGTATATTGGGGTATGAAAAAGTTTCTCCTCATACTCCCGCTCTGCTGCTGGCTCACCGCCGTTCCTGCTCTTAACGTTGATTCACTCTGGGGCCTATGGAACGACAAAACCCAGCCAGACACCGTCCGCCTTAATGCCATGCATAAAATAGCAAAGGATGGTTATTTATACTCACAGCCAGACAGTGCTTTTTATTTTGCAGGGCTACAATACGAATTTGCAAAATCTGTAAACGATAAAAACTGGATGCTAAATGCTTTACTCACCCAAGGGGCGTCCTTTTATATAAAAGGCAACTATGAAAAGGCGCTGGAATTATATCAAAAATCTTTAGGGATAAGCGAAGAACAAGGCAATAAAATAGGAATGGCTAATTCTTACAACAACATTGGTCTTATTTGCCATGATCAAGGTAACTACGAAGAGGAACTTAATTACTATAAAAAGAGTTTAAAGATCTTTCAAGAATTAGGCAATAAAAGTGGAATAGCTGCTACCTTAAACAACATTGGGCGTGTTTACAATATACAAGACAACAACGAAGAAGCACTTAATTACTATAAAAAGAGTTTAAAGATCCAAAAAGAAACAGGTAATAAATTTGGAATTGCTTCTTCCTTAAATAACATTGGAGTTATTTACAGACACCAAGGCAACTATGATAAGGCGCTTGGTTACTACAAAAAGAGTTTAAGGATAAAAGAAGAAATAGGCGATCAAAAAGGAATGGCTCATTCCTTAAGTAACATTGGGCTTGTTTACAATATACAAGACAACAACGAAGAAGCATTTAATTACTATAAAAAGAGTTTAAAGATCCACAAAGAAATAGGTGATAAATATGGAATGTCTGCTTCCTTAGCCAATATTGGGATAATTTACTATAATCAAGGCAATTATGCAAAGGCACTAACCTATGTTAAAGATGCTCTCAAATTATCACAGCAGATAAATGCACTTGACTTTGTTGATGATTATAGCAAACAACTCTACGAGATCTATAAAAAAACAGGTAACAGCAAAAAAGCATTACAGATGTATGAGTTGTATACAATAACCAAAGATACTTTGGCAAAAAAAAGTGCAAATGAACAGGCAATAAAGCTGGAAGCTAAAAGAAAATATGAAGAAAAGAAATTAGCAGACAGTATCAGAAATAGAGAATTAGCTAAAGTAAAAGACGCACAGCTTTTTGCTCAGAAAGCAAAGCTTAAACAGGAAAAAATCATACGTTATGGTCTGATAGGTGGTCTGCTGGTAATAGCCCTTTCCTTATTGCTAATCATACGCAGCTACAAACAAAAACTTCTTGCCCGGGAGCAGTTGGGAATCAAGAATAAAGAAATTAATAAACTTAAAGGGCAGGAAATAGAGCGCATCCGTATAGCAAAAGAATTGCATGATGGTTTAGGAGGCTCGCTGGCAGGCATTAAAATGAGATTGGGTAGCCTGGCAAAGGACAAAAACAGCGATGTTGCCGACTTGAATGAGCTGTCAGTCCAGGTGGGTGAAGCATGCCGGGAAGTGCGAAATATTTCCCATAATTTAATGCCTCCTGTCATTACAGATCGTCACATAACTGAGGCAATTGGTGAGTTTGTCAATGAGTTTGGTAGATCATCAGGACTTAAGATAAATTTAAATTGTTTTCCTGAAGGGAACTTGAATAAACTTGATAATCTGGTGCAAATTGATCTTTATCGTATTGTTCAGGAGTTATTGAATAATGTATATAAACATGCTGGGGCAAATAAGGTAGAAATAGGTCTTATGATGGATGAGGAAGGGATAAACCTGATGGTTGAAGACGATGGAAGCGGATTTGATCCAAAAAAAAGCACAGATGGAATTGGGTTGAGTAATATTCACTCAAGGGTTGAGGCCCTGGGGGGCACTGTAAAAGTAGACAGCCAGAAAAAAAGAGGTACTGCTATACATATCAATATAATATTAAAACAAACAGCATGAACGAAAAGAAGGTTGTAAAAGTGATCCTGGCTGATGACCATCCCATGTTTCTTGATGGGCTTACCGAATTGCTCAAAAAAGAAAAGGAAATTGAGATAGTGGGCTTGGCAGTAAATGGCAATGAAGTAATGGATATTCTTGAGAACAAACCTGCAGATCTTATCATTACTGATGTAAATATGCCTGAACTTGATGGGGTGGAATTAACCAGGAAATTAAAGAAATCCTATCCGGAAATAAAGATTTTGGCGCTTACCATGCACGGTTCGGAAAATACAATCTCGACCCTGCTTAAATTGGGAGTGGATGGTTATATCCTAAAGGAGGCAGATATAGAAGAACTACTCAGTGCGATACATACCATAATCAACGATGAGCAATATTTCAGTCCGGAAGTACAAAAGGCAGTGATGGAAGGCATGATGCCAGATACTGGAAAGAAGCATCAACAGGATTTCATCCCAAAGCTGAGTGAAAGGGAAATAGAGGTTCTGCACCTTATTTCACAGGAATTCACACAAGAGGAAATTGCAGAAAAATTGTTTATCAGCTCTCATACGGTTGTATATCATAAGCGAAAACTAATGATACACTTTGATGTAAAAAGCGTAGCTGGCCTTATAAGAAAAGCCGCAGAAAAAGGCCTTTTAAAGTAACTATTCAACCCTGATACTACACAATTGTATAGTTTTCTAAAACTACATGATTGAGTGGTGCCTCTACTATTTTAGTGCTCTACTTTTGGCAAGATATTTGTTTCGCAGCGGTTGACCGAACAGGTCCAGTGAATCCAGTGAACGTAAATAAGTAACCCATAAAGAAAAAGACCATGAATAGAAAAATCTTACTACCGGTTTTATTGCTCGCAATGACAACGAATGCTATCGCCCAAAAAGTCAAATCAAAAGAAGTTAAAACCAGTTATTTATCGGTTCCTCCTTATGATATTTCTAAAACTGACCCTTCAACCATTATAGCAGAATTTGCTATGGGTGCAACTTCATTTGGCACTGAAAAATTGAAGGATACAAAAACAATGTGTGTCCCTAAGAACGGAGGCATAAAAGACGTAATCGAAGTTACAACTTACTATTACGAAATTCCTGTTAGTATTCCAGAATCATACTTCGTTGCGAAAAATCCATCCGGAGTTATCGTTTATGCATCTGAAGTCTCCCAACCAGGCAAGGCTGTTGCGAGATTCGGATTTGAAAAATGCGAATATTGGATCTCCGACAGGATGAAGAAAGACTGGGCATCCAAGGGTGCTGGCTTTAAGTCCGGAGAAAAGAGAAAGCATGAAACAGAAATGTCTAACAAAGCCATGGAAGAGGCAAAAGCAAATGTGTATTTGTCTTTTGTCGATGAGGCATTTAAAGTCTATACGGCAAAAGGGAAAGGATTTGACTATACAGGTTTAGAGGCGGCACTGGAAAAAGCTCAAAAGGCATATGCGAACATTGCTAAATCTGGTCCTAATCAAGCTGCTTTTGGTATGTTGAAAGAATGCATTGAGCTATGGGAAAAGGACCTTGCCGATCTAGACACTGAAGACAAAAAAGCAAGGATTAATAAAAATATCGGCAAAGGGCTTCATGAAAATTGTGCCAGGGCATATATGTATATGTATGACATTGATAAAGCACTAGAGCATGGCAGAGATTTTAAAAAGCTGTTTGGTAACATGCATACTCCTAGATCAGATGCATTTGATGCGCTCATGCTGCGAATGGAGATGCAGAAGATAGCTGTAGAAAAAAACAGCTCACTAATGGAGGATATTTCCGCCTTAAATTCAAAGGCCAAAGCCTCCTCTAAAACGTCTGTTAAAGTTGCTAAATTGGGATCTTCAGACTTTGCACGATTAAAGAAAGAACATCTGTCATTTAGAAGAACTCAGCATGCAGGTGTAATGGATTCCAGGAAAAAGGAAGAAGATGCTGCCATAGCAAGTGGCGAGTTGAACCCGTATCAAAAGTATGTTTCCCCGGGTGTTGGTGGTCCGGCAATTATGATGACAATGGCCCCATCCCCGCTAAACGGATTCCCTGAATTATCTGAACTCCCAAAGGAGATGTGCGCTATTGAGGGATTGACTCAGATCATAATTATGAATAATAAGGTTGAATCTGTACCTGCTGAGATAGGTGGTATGGCTAGTCTTAACAAGCTGAATCTTACTGGCAATAATGTGAAGACCTTGCCTGCAGAAATCGGACAGTTATCTAATCTTAAGACACTTAAATTAGGGAAAAACCCCATTGAAAGTCTTCCTAAAGAGATCGCTAATTGCAAAAACTTGAAGTCCCTTACCCTTAAGGGGTGCAAGCTTAATACTGCAGCACAGAATGAGCTTGCTGCATGGTTGCCCAATTGTAAAATCAAATACTAGAATGATGAAAAAAACATTACAACTTACTTTGGTAGGCTTTTCGTGCATGATTTTACTGACTGAGTGTAAGAAAGAGGAAGAACTTACTCCTAAAGAAATGTTTGAGGGTAAGTGGACGATCACATCTCAGGAAATTCTTGCTGTGGTAGTTCCCGGAGATGGATCATATTTAACATTTAACTCATGTGCATCAACTTGCAGTGGAATAGATTACAAAGCCTCTGATGCATCGACAGGGACCTTCACCTATACGATTGATGATGATGCGACCGAGATTGTAATTGATGATACTACAAGCGCGGGAGGCAATTACAATTTCACCTGGGATATCCTGGAATTAACAGAGGAAAAGTTTAGAATGACTACAACGACAATTCTTGGCAACATGAAAATTGAGATGTCAAAGAATTAACCCTCTCTCCTCACACATTTATCTTCTACAAGCGAATAGCCAGCTTTGATGTAAAAAGCGCAGTAGGGCGTATCATTAAACAAGCAAGGTAAAGTCAATAGATTTATCACTCTTAGGGCCTGGACCACCAGGCCCTTTTTTATGATCTGCTGCTTCATTTTTCAATTTTCATGGATACTAACAACCTGTCTTGATCCACGACGAATACAATCACGATCCACAAGCTTTAGAATTCCTGCTGAACGCGCCTTTGTATCTGGCAGACTACACAATTAGGTAGTTTTTCCTACACAATTAGGTAGTTTTTCAAAACCACACAATTAGGTGGTGTTTTTGCAAAATCCTTGGCAGACCTTTGTTATTACAAAAACTAATTAAAGATTATAAACAGACTAAAAACAAAAATCATGAAAACACTATTTACACTATTTACAGCAGCCCTGATAAGCTATGGACTATGTGCGCAAACCACTGCCATTCCCGACTCGGCATTTGAGCAGGAATTGATAGACGCAGGGTTGGATATGCCACCGATTGATGGGGTTGTGCCTACTGCTAATATAGCGGTAGTTCTTATGTTAGCTGTTGATGGTTCAGCCATAATTGACTTAACTGGAATAGAAGCTTTTCTTAGTTTGACCTCATTAAACTGTGGAGACAATGACCTCACCAGTTTAAATTTAAGTAGTAATACTCTATTAACTTCATTAACTTGTGGAGACAATGTCCTCACCAGTTTAGATTTGAGCAGTAATACTGCATTAACTTCTTTAAACTGTGACAACAATTCCCTCATAAGCTTAGATGTAAGTAAAAATACTCAATTAGATAGATTGGATTGTAGTAATAATCATCTCGTTAATTTAAATGTGCAAAACGGGAACAACATCAATATGACACGTTTTGATGCTTCAAGCAACCCTGAGCTTACCTGTGTGCAAATAGATCCTTTTAAGGGCGACTTCCCATTCCCTGCTACTTTTGTTAGTGTTGATAGCCAGACCCAGTTGAATGTTTCTTCCTGTCCTACAGAAGGTATAACCCTAATTCCTGACCCTGACTTTGAGCAGGCTCTGATAGAGTTAGAATTAGAATTAGATCATATTCTAAATGGCTGGGTGAAGACAAGTAATATAAATACTGTTATAATATTGAAGGTTTTAAACGCAGATATCAGTGATTTAACGGGAATAGCAGCTTTTACCGCCTTAGAACAATTGTGGTGTGGTAAAAATCAACTCACTAACTTAGATGTCAGTCTGAATGGAAATTTAGTACAGTTGCATTGTGAAGTTAATCAGCTCACGAGCTTAGATGTTAGTAATGGGAACAACAATAACATGACAGACTTTAATACTTCAATCAACTCAAATCTTACTTGTATAGAAGTAGATGATGTAACTATTACAGCTAATTGGACTGCCCCTAAATTTACATTTGGTTCTCAAACCCGCTTCAGCACAGACTGCCGCTATTGCGAGTCATCGGCAATCATTTCCGGCTCGCCTCGAATTGAAGAGGTGACACTGGGTGGTATGAGTAATAGTTCAGGTAACAATGATGGCTATGAAGATTTTACAAACATAAACTTCCCTTTGTCTAACGGTACCAATATTGCATTGAAATCGGGTTTTGATAACATTACACCCCAGCAAGGCTTGTCCTGGGTTGTACGGATCGATTATAATCAGGATGGTGACCTTGATGATTTCGGTGAATTGGTTTTTCAAGCAGAAGAAAAGCCATTCTTGAGGGGCGATGCGAATGACGATAATAAAAGGGATGTATCAGATATGGCCTTTATCGCTGGGGTTCTTTTTCAAGGCGTCAATGGTGGTGTTTTTAACATCCCGGATGCTGCGGATGCGAATGACGATGGTGCTGTTGATCATAGTGACATTATTGCGTTGGGCAGCCATTTGTTCGGTGGGGTGCCATCTCTGCCTGAACCGTTCCTAATACCAGGCTTAGATCCTACTGATGATGACCTGGGCAATGTTTCCGGTACCATTACTGTTCCTAAGAGTGCACTGTCCGGCACAACAAGAATGCGTATACAAGCAAAAGTTGGCGGATTCCCGGCGGGCCCTTGTGAGCAATTCTCTGAGGGCCAGGTAGAAGACTATACGGTCACAATTAGTGCCCTGAAACTTGCCAACAATGATGGGCCCTCAACAGAGTTAGACTATGTTGATCATTTACTGAATGTATATGAGCAGGCTTTGGCTGTCAACACCTTCCCGAACCCCTCAGATGGGCTACTCAATATAGAGGTAACAGGTGGCATTGAGGAGGATTTTGCTTTCAAGGTAATGAGCTTCACCGGGCAGGTAGTGTACGAAGGGACTGGAATATATGGATCAACTGCACGCGTTGACCTTGGCGAACAACCCAAAGGCATTTATTTTATACAGGTCCGCACCAGCACTGAGGCAGTAACAAAGAAACTGCTTCTTCAATAACAAGGTGAATAACAATGAAAAGCCCGGACTAAGCCCCGGGCTTTTTTTTGATTGTTCAGGGCTTAATGACAGCTGCTACAAGGGGCATAAGCACAGGATCAAATGCCACAGTAAAAGGGAGGTGCTACCGCCACTCCCAATGGGAATTCACAAAAGCTGAAATCACAGGAAAGAACCCTGAAAAACGGCCTGTCCTATCAGGCAGACTACACAATTGTGTAGTTTATCAAAACCACACAATTGGGTGGTGTTTTTGCCAAATACATGGCAGACCTTTGTTATTACAAAAATTAATTAAAGATAATAAACAAACTAAAAACAAAAATCATGAAACCCTATATAAAAAATAAAACACTACAATTAATTATTGTATTTGTTTCTTTTTCTCTACTTGCATCAGCGCAAAAGGTTGGTGTGGTTGTTGAAAAAAAGACAGACATAGCACTTAGCTGCCCTTATTCTTGTGATCCAACAAAAGAATGTAATTTCACATTGGCACTAGAGAAACTTAATGACGCCAATAGTATCTGGACAGGATGCTACAGCAGGGTTTCTCTAAAACACAGTTATTCAGGCCCTCCTGGAAACTGCAACGCTGATTTGGATAGATACAAGGGTAAACCAGTAAATAAAAGTGGACAGATCCAGTATAAACTGTGTGGCGGTGGCTGGTGTACTTTAAGCCAGACCAATTTCCCCTCACGAGAAAATGGCGATACGAGGGAATCTACATATCCATATACTAAAACAGGGTGGGTTATCCAGGAGGCTGATGTTAATGGCAAACCAACCGGGGTTACGAGGACTACAGTTGTTCGCGAAATTCCTATAGGTGGCACTGGGGCGTATTTGTCAGATGACTGTGCCAGCGCTTTGGAGATCAGGCATTATAAAAACTCAGCAACAGAGACTGAAACCTTGTGGTATGACTTTGTGAATGTTAAATATGTTAAAGTAGACATCAAGTTAAGAGCAAATTGCTTTTGTGGCAAAGACAGAAAGGGCGGAATCTCTGATACCATTAAATTAAAAGCATCTGTTACAAGTCCGCTGGGGGGCAAACGATTAGCAGGAGACACAGATAAAGCAGTGTCTGAAATAGCAAATTTCGAAGAGGGTGTATTACATGAAAACATATACCCCAACCCATCAGAAGGTATATTTAATCTGTCAGTAGAAGAAGGTGCCTTAAGAGGATTCAGCTATCAGGTTTTTGATCTTGCCGGTCAATTGATCAAAGAAAGAAATGATGTATTCCAGGAGAATATAAAGATTGATCTATCAGGTCTTTCAAAAGGAATATACATGATAAAAGTAAGATCCTCAGACAAGAGCAAAACGCAAAAGCTTATTATTAAATAATAAAGTAAAATCAAATATTTCTATAATTAAGGATCTGGCTTGTCAGGTCCTTTTTTTTATCCGTTAGACTACACAATTGTGTAGTTTATCAAAACCGCATAATTAGGTGGTGTTTTTGTCAATTGGTACCCTGACCTTTATTAAATAAAATCGATTCTTAGTTAATAAACAAAATCATGAAAACAATAATTAAAAATAAATCTAATAAATATGTGATACCTGCCCTGTTCGTGGTGTTGGGATTATTACATAATTTTCAATCAAATGCTCAATGCAATACATCTTTCACATATACAGATAATGGAGGTTGTTATTTTCATTTCAATGCTACAGGTGCAACCACTTATAGCTGGGATTTTGGAGATGGGACTACAGGACAGGGTTCCTTTGTTCCTAACTTATATAACAGTAACGGAACTTATTTCGTTACGTTAACGGGTTATGATAGTTTGGGAAATGCTTGCGACTCAACTGGTCAGTGGGTAACGTTAAATTGCGGAGGGACAAGCTCATGCAATACATCTTTCACATATATAGATAATGGAGGTTGTTATTTTCATTTCAATGCTACAGGTGCAACCACTTACAGCTGGGATTTTGGAAATGGATCTACTGCACAGGGTTCCTTTGTGGCTTACAGTTATTATGGTAGTGGTAGTGG
>DBZU01000065.1:10099-10491 GCA_002311285.1 Dehalococcoidia bacterium UBA1152
TGGTAGTGGTAGTGGAACTTATTTCGTTACGTTAACGGGTTATGATAGTTTGGGGAATGTTTGCGACTCAACTGGTCAGTGGCTAACAGTTAATTGTCCAAGCTCATGTAATGCTTCATTTACTTTTGCAGATAGCTCTTGTTATATGTATTTCTTTGCTGCTGGAGCAACTACTTATAGCTGGGATTTTGGTGACGGGACTACAGGTATGGGTCAGTATCCAATACACAATTATATTACAACCGGAACTTATTTTGTTACCCTAACAGCTTATGATAATCTGGGTAATCCATGCGACTCAACTGGTCAGTGGGTAACGTTAAATTGCGGAGGGACAAGCTCATGCAATACATCATTCACATATATACATAATGGAGGTTGTTATTTTCATT
>DBZU01000065.1:10668-11413 GCA_002311285.1 Dehalococcoidia bacterium UBA1152
GTTTGCGACTCAACTGGTCAGTGGATAACGGTGCAGTGTGGTGTTGGTGTTGAAGAAATGGATAAAAAGACTACTTTAAATGTATATCCTAATCCACTTAGTTATCAGGCAATGATCGAGTTCTATCTTGATGAAAACATGAAAGTAGAGCTATTGATCATAAATATTTTAGGAGAGCAGTTGCAAATGATCTCTTCAGGTAATTTAACTTATGGCAAACATAATTTTCAACTAAACAGTGCTGAGTTTACATCTGGCATATACTTCTTACACATGGTTACTCCTTATGGTTCTCAAACAAAGAAGTTAATTGTAGAGAAATAAATGGATTCAGCTATCAGGTTTTTGATCTTGCCGGTCAATTGATCAAAGAAAGAAATGATGTATTCCAGGAGAATATAAAGATTGATCTATCAGGTCTTTCAAAAGGAATATACATGATAAAAGTAAGATCCTCTAACAAGAGTAAGATACAAAAGCTTATTATTAAATAAGCTGGCACAAGAAAAAACTCTTGAGGGCCTGGTTCACCAGGCCCTTTTTTTATCTGGCAGACTACACAATTATACAGTTTTTCAAAACCACACAATTAGGTGGTGTTTTTGCCATATTCTAGCCCTTACTTTATGGTAGAATTTCATGAGATACTACAAATATATTATGCACACAAAACATCGTATCGTGAAAGATTATATAATGAATAGCGGTTAATGTAAAATGCGTTTTCGTCTCGTTTTGCATGATG
>DBZU01000065.1:11510-16936 GCA_002311285.1 Dehalococcoidia bacterium UBA1152
GGTGGGACGTAATTTAGTTTTATCTACAATAGTTTATTTAATGTGCTACAACGGCCCGGGTTTGGGTAGTTGCGCCTAGCGTTCTGGTTACCACCGACCATATACACGCACACCACAAGATAAGATAAATGCCACTCCCGCGCCATTACGCCAAACCCATTGTTAAATTCCGTTTCATCCAGCACCGTCCACCTTGAAATATTGAGCGAATGTTAATACTTCTTATTCTTCTTTGATTTCTCCAGAGTTAGGGGATTCTGTATTTTCAATAAAAGGCACCCAACTTACGTTTTTAGATCTCTTGCCATGGCTATACAGAATTTTGTTTCTCAATTCTGTCGAATCAGTTTCTATTACTGTAATCGTATCGTTGTTTAAATACAGAATTGTAGTTCGTACCCAACCGCGCTCATCTTTTTGTAGTTCATCATAGTTTTTGAACAGTTGAGAGCAGAGACCCTGATAGCTTCGGTGTACAGTCTTCACTAAGTACTGATTATCTTTCAGATGCTTGAGCTCATAAGTTTGAGAATAACACAGCCCTGAGCAAAGGAGAAAAGCCAAACTGAAAAGTCCAAATTTCACGTCAATGGTGTTACGTTGTACCAAATGTCATATAACGTTTTTAATAAAGCGCGTTTTAATGCGCGTTATTTTTTGTTGGGCTTTCGTTTTGGTTATCATTTATTTCGAAGATGGATTGGAAATTTTCTTCTATTGATGAAATTTCTTCATCGGTGAAATCATCAAACTCCTTTTGTCTTTTATTCTTTGATAATTTTCCATTATTCCGATTTAAAAACTTGATTAGTAAATCTACCTTGGTGTCGGGTAAGGATAAATGATTATTTACGAACTGAGTCATCCGATCATATTTTTCTAAATAATCTAATTCATCTGGTATTATCTGTTCAATGGTCTCCTCTACGCATTCGTATAAGAATTCAACCTGTGCGGTAAGGTCATAGTAACGATATAAATCAATGGAATCGCTAAGAATTTTAACATTATGATCTGCTGTGGGTTTCCATTCGATTAAATTTATTCTTTGAGAAGAGTATGACTCCAAGATTGATTGGTATTCGTCAATTCGATTTAATATAGCAGCTGATACAGGAAATATCATACCCCTTTTAGTATATCCCATTCGAGTTAATATATGATGAATTATATATCTGTGTATACGACCGTTTCCGTCAGAAAAAGGGTGAATAAATACGAATCCAAATGCTACCGTTGCGGCTGCCAGAACAGGATCGTATCCAGATTCTTGTAAGAAGTTGTTTGTTTCTAAGAGTCCTTTCATCAAAGAGGGTAAGTCTTTGGCCTTAGCTGAAATATGATCCGGTAATGGAGTAAAGGTTTCACGATCGTGCTCTCCGATAAATCCTTCCTGGGTTCTTAAGCCCATATTCTTAAGTTTCTTTGTTCCGATTACTATGTCTTGAAGCCGTTCTAGTTCCTCGATTGTAAGCTGTTTTTTTCCTGCTTGTCCAATTGCTTTTCCCCAATTCCTTGTTCTAAGATTGGGTGGGTATTCTCCTTCTATAGCAAACGAAGCCTTTGAGTCTTTCAATAGTAGGAATGCTGCGGTTCTTCTGATGAGTTCTTTATCTCTACCATCCAACCCTTTTTCGATCGAACCTGATAAATCTTTTGCTATTAAGTTTTCGATTTGTTCGGTTTTTCTGATCATCGGACAGAATTCGAGAGTTCCTGGCAAGTTGTTTTTGATTCTATGCCGGGTAGAGTTTATTGAAGAACCTGTGAATTGCAGTTTCGGGTTGACAATTTCAACATATGTTCCTGTCTTCAAATCTGGTATTTCTAGCGTTTTACCTATTAACCATTCATATAAGAACCAAACCCTCCTGCTATATTGACTTGTTGGCTCTTTCTTTATCATACTAATTACTGGTCCATCTTTCGTGTACTGGAAGATTTTTTTTAATATATACAAATCGATTCCTTCATATTTTAAAGCAAACGCTAAATGGCTTGTAAGGTCTTTATTAGGTTGATGTCTTATTGTAAATACTTGCCACTGCTCAGTATTATAGCGTTGATGTTTTTCCGTAATAATGGCAAGTTTATCAGGTAATGGGACAATTGCTTCAGTATTCTTTTCAATTTGTGCTATCAGAAATGCATAACCAGCTAGAAAACCAGGTTCGGGGGTGGATCTTCCGTGAAATACAGTTACTTTTTGTGAAAAATCGTTACTCATGGCTCTTGTTTATGAAATACAGTTACAAATATAGCATGAAAATCGATTACTTTACATGAATTATGATTATTAATTGACGTTTCGCATGAATATTGGCTATAAGCAATTGGTCAAATCGGAATGAAGTCCAACGGTTCAGCTAAACTGCGTTTGCTCCAACCGAAGCCTTGGCGTAGGTTGGTTAATGCAGTTTAGGTTTTGTTGTGTGTTCGTGTTTCCTGTTTTAACAATGAATTAAAGTATTTTAATAATACGTGACGGCATTTTAGGATCAAGAACTTTATGCGCGCTTTCAGCTCCACATACTGGCAAATTTGTTGGGTCGAGTAAGCCAATTTGAGATAATACACTTGCTTGATCCCAATATATATGTTCGTGCGAAATTTTATTATCCTTAAATCCAACAATAACAACTACTGCGATTTCAACTGGTTTTCCTGTGGGAGGAACATCAGGTATTAGAAAATCAATGGGTGTTGTGTGGGTGAAACTAATCACCAGTTCTTCTACAATTTGATGGTTACCAATGGTACTGGAAATTTTTGTTATTTGCACATCTGGAGGAAAGAATTTGCCTACCAAATGATCTCTGTAAAATTGGCGAACTCCTTGCTTGCCAACTCCTCCTGCCATTACAGGCACATGATTAAGATGTGGATCATCAGACATTGTTGCCATGGTGGTGTCCAGATCCCCATTTAATTCGGCATCCATGTGTTGCTCGAATAATTCAACCATCTTTTGTTGATGTGTAGTTAAATTTTCTCTCATCTTATTTAAGTTTTCAAATGTTATTCAATTATCGTTTCTCATTATTAATTCAAATATTTTCGGTAGCATGACGCACAACGGTTCTGGGTATAGGGCGTTGCCTGGGTTGAGCGTTGGCTTTCAGTAGCTATGGCCTATACCCATTGTTAGGCATAGTTTTTCTATTCACCTGAATTTCATTTATTTATTTCTTGATATCTTCCTGGCTATTTTTCCACCAATCCACGCCATAGGAATATAAGCGATAATGATGTCTGTGGCTGCAAACCAAGTTGGTCCAGGCAGCATGTAGTTGACCATAATACCTCCTAATAGGAATAAACAACCAACGCCCAATGAAAATTTCATTTTGTGGCTCGCTGCTATCAAACCAGCAATGGCCGCACCAACCAGGGTACCTAAGGCGTGAGCCAAAAAAGGGAAAATGAAATATTCGAATTCTAAAGTTGGCATGACAGCCGCTAATGCGTTCATGTCATTGGGATCAATACCCTCTATCGGAATTAACTTATGGCCAGTTTGGATGAGTCCCATATTGATAACACTACCTCCTAACCACCCAGCAATAACAGCTACAATATTTTTAACTATTGGATTCACAGTTACTTTCTTTATGTCATTTCAATTGGTGCCAACGGTTTGGCTAAACCGCGTTCCTGCCTGCCAACAGGCAGGTTAATGTAGTTTAGGTTATGTTGGCGGTAGTTGTTTCTTTAGTCATTAATAAATTTATCAAAGGCATCGTTGTAATAGATTGTAATTTCATCTCCCTTGGCAATAGCTGTTTTGGCGGCAAATGTTTGAATTTGGTTCGTGAAATCACGTCCTATTATTTGGGCATTCGGTTGACTGTTGTGGTTAAAAAAACTTCCTGCATCGCTTAAGCAGATCGCGTCATATTCATCTGTCCATGTAAATTGGAGAGTGGCCAACGTTTCAGGCAAGTTTGCGTTTACGTGAATCGGGACCATGTGGCTCTTCACTATTTCTTCTCCTTTAGCAATGTTTTGCGTTGCAAAAACGCCTTTTCCGTGGAGGTGAGATTGTTTTATGTTAACTAGATTACTCATGGTTTTTCTCGAGGAGTTTTTATAATATGGGTGAATGCTTTGGTTATTATTTGTTAAATCATTTAATTACCGCCAACGTTTTGGCTAAACTGCGTTTGCTCCAGCCGAAGCCTTGGCGTAGGTTGGTTAATGCAGTTTAGGTTTTGTTATGCACATGAGCTGTTTGTAAATAAGCAATAATAAATAATACTCTCGTACTTAAGAAGTATCAATTTTTTAAAATAAAAAAGCCTATCAAATCTGATAGGCTTATACGATCCAAGGATGTCAAAAAGTAATATTATATTATTCTACTTTGACATTTATTGCGTTCAAGCCTTTTGGAGTTTCCTCAACATCATAGCTTACTTTATCCCCTTCAGTTATCTCATCAGTTAATCCATTTTGATGCACAAATACATCTTTACCACCATCATCAGGTGTAATGAATCCAAATCCTTTAGAGTTGTTAAAAAACTTTACTGTTCCGTTACTCATAATTAATAATTATAATTTATAATGAAATACGAAGTTAGTATTATATTCTTCATCTGATTGATTTATGCATCATTAACTTTTTTCTTGTACATAACGGCTCGGGTTTGAGCAGTGGCGCCTTACGCCTGCCTGCCGGTAGGCAGGTTCAAATACCTACCTAACGCACACAAACCCACCAAAATTACCTTAAGCGCGGTTTCGCGCTATTGCGCCAAACCCATTGTTAGGCACAGCTTTGTTCCCACTCATCCCGCTCAATGCGATAGATATACACGTCTAACCCTAACCAATTTGTTTCTCTTTCCCGTATTAGTCCATTCTTTTCGGCCACCCTTTGTGATTTCACATTGCGGTTGCCAATGAGTGATATAATAGATTTCGTCAAATTGTTATTGAAAGCGTAATCAATAAAGAGTCTTGCCGCTTCAGGTGCGAAACCTTGACCCCAATAATTATGTAAGATAAAATAACCAACTTCAATTTCAGAAACTCCGTCCACCTCCTTAGCTAAAAGTCCACATTGACCAATAAACTCATTGGTTTCTTGAAATAATATTGCCTGAAGCCCAAATCGATTATTTGTGTAGCGGTCCAATTGTTTGTCAATCCATTCTTTTGCTCTTTCTTCGTGATTAGTCAAATGAGAGGGGAGGAAATGCTCTACAGCTTCCTTGTGCTTGAAGAATTCAGCCCAGAATTGTACGTCACCTTCAGACAAAAACCGTGTGACGAGCCGTTCTGATTTTAAATTGTCAACGTACTGATGCGTCATTGATTTCACGTTGTGCCTAACGGTCCTGGCTATGAGAAGTGGGGGTATAAGCAGGGCACTACTCTTCAGATGAACCGCAATGTTGTTTAATACCCCAATTTAGGCATTT
>DBZU01000032.1:0-632 GCA_002311285.1 Dehalococcoidia bacterium UBA1152
CAGCTGGCGCTAATTGTGCTGATGTTAGTTGCATTCTTCTTGCTAAGAAGACGGTATCCGGCCCGTACACTTTTCCGTCTGAATGACGTGTTTGCGGCCGGCTTGTGTGGTCTGGGCGTATTCTTGCTCGTTCACCGGACCTATGGCCCAGTGATCGTAGGCTAATGCGAGCGGGCCATGGGCGGACGTGACTACCTCTGAACAGTCGAGTGCTGCGGTGACTAAATGATTGTAGGGTGGGGCATGGGGACTATAAAACGCCCTCCACGACTAAGGTATTCTTGATGATTCTCGATTATGGACTCAGCAAAATTCCATGCCAGTATTAATACGAAATCGGGTAAGTCCTCATAAAGTAATTTGGAATCGAAGACAGGTATATGCTTCCCGGGCGAGTAAAGGCCCTGTTTAAGAGGATTGTCATCAACGATGTATGAAATATCCTCATTTTCGATTCCGAAATGGTAAGTAAGCGTTGTCGCCTTAGTGGGCGCTCCGTACGCTGCAATTGTTTTATTCTGATCCTTTATTTCCTTAATAATTTCCCGCAAATGCTTACCTATATTGTCTATATCAGATTGAAATTTCATCAATGTCCCCGGTTTTTGAAGACCTGACGAATTCTCAATGCT
>DBZU01000032.1:697-1574 GCA_002311285.1 Dehalococcoidia bacterium UBA1152
ACTCGGATTGAACCACCCTGCGGCTCAATGCGTTCTACTTTGATGATCTCCATGTCAAAACGGTCAAATAGCCTGGGCAGCGGTGTGACGGTGTGGTAGTCGAGGTGTTCATGATAAATAGTATCGAACCATTTATTACTATAAACGTCTAGAAAATATCCAACCTCCATAATAAATATTCCATCACCTTTCAGTATGCATCGAACCCCTGAAATTAGGTCATCGAGATCGTCTATGTGCGCGCAAACATTGTGTGATGTAATTAAGTCTGCGTGACCATATTCCTTTACTACTTCACCTGCTAGCTTCGAAGAAAAGAAGGTCGGAATGGTAGGTATTCCGTTAGCCGATGCCGATTCGGCTATATGGGTTGCAGGGTCAATCCCAAGTACCTTCATGTTTTTATTTCGAAAGAAGCTCAAACACGTGCCGTCGTTAGATCCAATATCCATTACAAATGAAGACGAATCAAGTTTGAAAGCATTTACTATTTGGTGACAAAACATTTCGAAATGTTTAACAAAAACCTGGGAAGTGGATGTCACGTACGAATAATCACGTTGGTAGAGAATCTTGGGATCAACTACATGGCCAAGTTGTATGTGACAGCAGTCATTACAAAAGAAAAGTTCTAACGGATAAACCGCCTCACTAGCGTGAATTTGATCCTTAGTTACAAAAGCGTTTCCCGGCGGTGTTGGCGTAAGCTTTATGACACTTTGAAGCGACCTCGATTTGCAAATCCGGCAAGAACTTCTGAGATAATAATCTCTCGATTTTTTCATGGATTACGCACAGGCAACCGACGATTACGAGTCTGAAATGTCACATCGGCTCTGTTGCAAACTGACAAAGCCAGTCAGTCAAATGATAATGG
>DBZU01000032.1:1604-4355 GCA_002311285.1 Dehalococcoidia bacterium UBA1152
GGGAAATTGACTAATGATTGAATGAATCCTCTTTCCTCTTCGAAAAGCTCGTCTAATTCAAGGCAATATTCTTCGGCCACATCGTGTCATCATCTATCGGAACATGTTTTATATTATTTATCCTTACTTAAATATTAGAATACGTTTGGTACCAAGCGATAGTTTTTTCGACTCCAATTTTTAGTGGCACTTTTGGATTGAATCCTGTGGATCTCAACGAGGTTATATTTGGGCATCTTCTATCGACGGAACCTTCTGGAGCATCGTACTCAATTATCTCAGTTGGATTGGAACTTATATCGAGCATCATCTTTGCCAAATCAGCTATTTTAATTTCTTCTTGATCGTTCCCCACATGAACAACCTTGCCATCTAAACTAGATGATTCCATGACTAACTTAGAAGCTCTAACAGCATCCGAAACATAACAAAATGAACGGGTCTGATGGCATCCATAAACCTTTAAGGGAAGGTCACCATTAATAATCCGCATTGAAAATTGCGGAATTACATGATCCAAGCCCATTCTGGGACCAAAAATATTATGGTATCGTATGATACTGAATCTAAGGGAATATCGACTGGAATAGGCAAACAATGCACTTTCAGCTAGAGCTTTGCTTATGCCATATGACCATCTGACATTGGATATATCGTCTATACAGATTGGAACTTTTTCATCAGTAGGCACTTCCCCTATTCCTAACTTAAGGGCTCCCGCATAAACTTCTGATGAAGAAGCATAGAGTACTTTTACTTTTGGTTTGTGTTTTAACCACTCCAGAAGGTTCAAGGTTCCAACAGCGTTAACCGTGATTACTTTGTCTGGAATTTCATAAAAATTTTTTGTTCCATTAATTGCGGCCAGGTGATAAATATTAGAAATCTCTTCCTTTATTTGATGAAAAGAATTTTTTTCAGTTATATCTAAATGATAGAATTTTATATCCGGGTTTTCGATTAACCCAGTGAAATCAGTATCTTTGCTACTGCGCTCAAAATTATCTACTAAGATTAGCTTATCGCCTTTTTCTGACAGGTATTTAGCTAAGTGAAAACCAATGAAACCTGCTGCACCTGTAATTAATGTGCTCATAAGCCTGGGGACATGTATACGACATTTTCATGTTCTTCCACAATATTTTTATCTAGCATTCTCCACGCATCATAAATTATTGCTGGGCGGTTCATATTTGATAAAATCATGGATATGTCCCAGTCTCGGTATGTTTCGTGGTTATTTGCCACAATTAGAATATCTATTTTATCAAATCCACCCTCAAGCTCTACAGCTTGGACGCCTTCAATCAACTGAATTTCACTTTTCTGTACAATAGGGTCGAACCCCTTAATTAAACATTTTGCTAACGACCTAAGTTCATTCACTAAAGTTATGGTTGTCGAGTCTCGAAGATCGGCCGTTTCCGGGTTACCCTTAAATGCAAAACCTACGACCATTACCTTTGCTTGATCAAGCTCTCCGCCTAAATCAGTAAATTTTTTCTGAATTCTTTTTACAATGAGCCCTGGGTAACTTTCATTTATGCTCCTTGCCTCTGAAATTAACCTTGAATGGTGGTTATATCTTTTAGCTAAGTCAATAAGGATATGGGGATCTTTAGACAAACAGGCGCCCCCAACACCAGGTGATGGTACAGGAATGCTGTTCCTCGGATAGTGCACATTAGCTGCGTTAATAACTTCGTGGATGTCAAGGCCGATCTTTTCGCTAATCAAAGCCATCTCGTTAGCAAATGAAAATTTCAAATCTCTAAAGGTATTGTCAACAATTTTGGAAAATTCAGCGACTTCTACTGATGATACGGTTACGACTGTTGAAGTAAGTTTTAAGAATAGGTTTGCGGCTCTTTCAGTGCATAATTCTGTAATTCCCCCAACAATTTGAGAATTTTCACGTAGCTCTTGTAGGGCCTTCCCTTCCACTGTTCTTTCAGGCGTAGAGGCTAAATGAAAATCTGTTCCAACTCGCAAACCTGATTCTGACTCAAGAACTGGTAGTATGTCAGCCCTGACACACCCTACTGGTATAGTAGAACGCATGCATACGAGAGTACCTTTCTGGATAAGTTTTGCTACCTCCTTTATAACTTGCCGCAAATAACTGAGGTTTGGTTCTTTAGTCCCTTCTTTTAGGGGTGTCCCTACAGAAATGATTATTGAATCGTAATAAATATCCTGGGCTTTCGTAAAAAACTGAACTCTATTATTTTTAACCTGTTGCATTAAACGCATCGCTAGATTTTTTTCATGAAAATGCGGATTCCCTTTGTTGAGTGTATCGATTACTTCTTTATCTATATCAATTCCATTAACCTGATACCCCACTTCTGCAAGCACTACAGACAATGTAAGCCCTACATATCCCATACCTAAAACGCAAATTTGTTTATTATCTGTCTCCATAATCAATTGGCAATTGATCTATTATTTATTACATTTCAATTTTACATTTTAAAAATCGTATCTGATATTTTATAGTCTAAAATCTGATTCATTTATTGGAAGACAGGATTTCAGGTCTAATACGATAGATGGGTTATGCAAATCCTTTTTAATTTGATCCCAGTTGGATTTAAATTCTTCATGAGCTGTTGCCAGGATGACTACATCATAACCGGAAGTTTGGGCTATCGTCTCTAAACAATCGATATCATAAACCTTCTTGGCCTCTTTAATATCTACCCACGGATCGTAAATATCTGATTCAAGAGATTGGTTTTGCATGTTTCT
>DBZU01000002.1:0-572 GCA_002311285.1 Dehalococcoidia bacterium UBA1152
TATCTTTAACAACACCGTAGAGAAAATCGTTGGCTAAGTGAACAGCATTACCAGCACTACCTCCGTTCCCACATATTAGAAGCTGGCCACCCGTGTTCCAGATCTCTTGTATAGCAGTAGCCAGCTCAAGGACATCATCCCAATTTCTTTCATGAAGCAGACGTATCATCTGCTCGCTGTACCTTTCAAATATCATTCTGGACAAATCCTACATCTCTTTAATAGCAACAATGAAAATTCTGTTAGCGTATTTGATAAACATCATGAATAAATCGGAGCTGCTTTGACAAAATTCGAGCAATTGTTTTTGGTACTATCGAACTTCTGGTGGCTATTATATAGCCTTATCAGCCCATTTAATCCCCCCTAGCAACTGAACTTCACACTCAAGGCGACCCTCAGTTAGGCCACGCAGATAGCTCGAATACACTGCATGAACGCAACTGAATGAACGATAGTCCATTGCTTAACCAATTACTGAAATTCTACTCCTAGAAGCCCAAAGTCCAGGTAGTAATATCATCAACAACCCTAAGGCTGGGATCAGATATCGCACTAGGGGCTCAAACAGA
>DBZU01000002.1:741-1537 GCA_002311285.1 Dehalococcoidia bacterium UBA1152
TTCAAGTTTGTGACTATCAGTTCCATACCATGACCTAACGACTTTTATACCTAGTAAATATAATGCACCAAGTGGGTCCTCTAAACTAACCTTAATGACTACATCTAAGACGTGGCCTACCTCCATTTGGTCCCGTAGTTGCGACCCAGTTACCGTTTGTTCTTGAAGCATTTTATCTCTATTAGACGTCAATTCTGACTCAATAGTCTTCATAAACCGCTCAACGCGAGGATGGAGTGTAAGTTTTTTTCTATATTCTTCTCCTCGAGTCGCGAAGGTCACACCATTAATCAAACTATTCCTTACAACTACACTGTCTGTAAGAAATATCGTCTTCCCAGTGTTTGTATAAACGAATGCGGACCACGGCATCACCAAGACCAAGACACCACTAACTACTGCAATACTATATTTAATCCTTTCTTGCCAGAACCGCTCTCGATGTAGAATCATAACTACAAGAATCACAATTACAGGGACACCCATGCCAACCGGTTTTATCATCATCCCAACTGCTGATAGGAGACCTACAATTACCCCATATGCCCAATACCTTCTGCTGGTTTGTCGACAAGACAGCAAGAACATATAAACTGTAAAGAACGAAGCAACGAAATACGGCATTTCTGGATATGGCTGATTAATAAACCATAAGAGAAAGGGGTAGGTTACCCAGATATAAGGCACATACAGGGCATCTTTTTTTCCCAGATTAGTTGGCTAATCATTAGAATTAGCATCGCGGAAAAAGCCATCATCAGAGAGTTAAACATCCAAACCACTTTCTGCTGCGACA
>DBZU01000002.1:1790-5783 GCA_002311285.1 Dehalococcoidia bacterium UBA1152
CTATCATCATCAATTGCAGGCTGACACTTAGCGTACTCAGATAATAAATACGTTTCAGCATATTATTTAAGGCTATACAACCATTCTGAACCAATCAAAACATTGATGGAATTAAGAGCTAACCCATGCCCGACAAGAACAATCCAACCGGCTAGTCGCATTCTCCACTCTTCTCCCATAACTGCCCAACAAATAAAAATTATTTCGACTCCAAAATAAAAAAATAGAACTCTCGACATCAGTTCTGGGTAGATTGACAACGGTATCAAGAATGAATATGTGACTGCGCGAAATGTTCTAATGTCGAAATCACTAGCACTTCTAGTGGGACTAGTAGGTCCTACAATCAGTTCAGAGAACAAGAACAGTATACCTACAGAAATCAATTTTATTGTTGCGCTTGATCTGCTTAACAGCTCAGACGAATTCATCAGTCCATACTGCTTTAACTCACCAAAATAAGTTGTGTTACCTGAAATATATTGAAATATCTCTATAGAGTTTAACGATTCAAAAAATATAAATTTAATACTGAATACCGCACAGACCCCTAGTGTTAGTCCTAACGCTATATTCTTTAGGAAAGCCCTGATAGATGAAGAATGCTTATCAGTAGCTGTAAAAACACGAATACCGATTGTTGCGACTAGGCAGAATATGCCAAATACAATAGACCAGCGATGGAAAGAAGTCGCTAGAATTATCGCAATAATAGCCAGCAGGTATCGCCTTCTAGAAATTAACGACAAGGCCAATAAAATAACAGAAATTCCTAAGAATTGACGGATCACATTTTGACTACCTATCATAAAAAAGACAGACCCCATAACGATGGGTAGTCCGTACAATATTGTCTGAGTAACCGATTGCTTAGCAAGCTTGCCATTACCAAAGAGCAAACAAGCCAACATTATGATAAATAGTCCCAAGATAGATATTGCAACGACTTGGAGATCTGAAACATAGCGGTAGTGTCCCGCATCCACTCTAGGGAGATAAGGGCCGATGGGTAGTAAGCGGTGTAACCCTCTAGCTAATTGTACAAATCCTCTGTCATATGGGTAGGCTTGGACAAATGGAGTACCCGTAGTATCTCTAGAATCCAGTACTGGGATATGTTCTTTACTAGACGAGTAAGGCCACATGGCCAAATAACCAGTGGCGAAATAGATTGAATACTTAGGAAGATCAAAGGTAACAGGCTTTATGGCATAAACCACCGCCAAACAAACAATACAAATTACTAGTGTATTCTTGCAGAACCCCACAACTACTAATCGCAGAAAAAGAATGTGTGGAAGTATCCATAATATTAATACGATTAGTATGCCTGGACGGCTCAAGAACTCCATTAATTAATACTTACTCAATTGTTAGATCTATAGCACCGTCTCAACACATCCTATTTTGAACAAGTGATATGCAAAACATAGTTCTTACTTTGCCGCTACCTTTCATAGAATTTCAGCTTAGTCGATTATTGAAGTTTGTTCCGTTTCGAATCTATTGACCGACTTCACATCGTAAAATTGTCATGAATTTTCTCAGCTCCATAACCAGCCACTATACAAATATTCTTACTATTGTTATCTACTCAGTTTATCTTTTTCTACCGGGCTATTTTATTGTCTACTTATTCAACATCAGAAAACACAAGTTTCTTCTTTCTTACGCAATCAGCTTAACGCTTTTAGTTGTCACCCAATTACCATTTCGGTGGGTTGAAGGACCGGTTTCTTATTGGGTCTGGTCTCTCCATTTAGTAATTGCCTCACTTGCATTAGGCACTATATACAAACGCTTTACACGAATAGACCTAGAATCCGAACCACTATTTACGAAGTTCGGGAATACTAGTTTAGGGTTGATTCTGGTCATAGCAGCCTTCGCTCTATATCATTATATTGTCGGACCCTATACTGAAATCCCGTCTGATTTTTGGGAACACCTTGCACGTGTCAACATTGCATTGAATGCAGTATTAGACGATCAGTTCAACCCTCCAATATCTACTCTAGCGCATACTGTCGGTCAAATCGACTTTATTCATTTTTTACACGCTGAAGTCGCACATGCGATTAAACATCCACCTTTAGCCTCTATCAGAGGTAGCACACTAGTTCCAGCTGTAATATTTCTTGGCTCTATTTATTTATTTACTGTTTCACTTCTTGAACGCTCAAGACTATCGAATCGTCTGGTTATATTTGCTGCGGTTCTATCTACATTACTAACTATTACTTCCTTCGGAACAGCTACGTTTTCTTATCTTCGCTACTATGCATACTTTCCAACGATATTCTGTTTCCCCATATTTTTCCTATGTATATCCTTGCTTCTAGAGTTCCTTACAGATGAACATACAAGACTAACTCGACTATATCTGATTGCTATATTCTTAATCACTATGGCTTTAGTACATACACAGGAAGCAATGTTTACAGTCATAGTAATGGTCGGAATTACGGTATGGCGTACAGTACGACTATATGTAAGTTATACCAACTGCCCTCAAAGTGTTTTTAAACGCCACGTTTGGTCTTCATTATTAATTATTTTGGTCATCGTAATTCTGACATCGGTCATCTTAGTATTAAAAACCCCTGCCCCGTGGGGTCATACCCCACATGTCATTTCTCTAACGGATCCTTTTTCTAATCACCGTGGTTTACCAATCGCGAATCCGGCTTTTCGTTTCTGGGATACGCTCGGATATTTTGGCGTAGTCGTCTACATTTTCTATGTACTTAACGTCAAATATTTTCGTGGTAACGACTACATAAATGTAAGCATGTTTTCCCCTTTATTTACACATTTCAATCCGGTATTTTCAGTACTTTTTCTACACTTAGGTAGTTCAACTACCTTATGGCGCACTTCATATCTAATGCCGCTTTCTATTACGGCGAGTTTGCTCATCGTGTTTTTTATTGATCAACTATCTAGTCATCGTCACCGTTTTAGACAAGTAATTTTAGGCTTGCTAATAACATTAATCCTACTATCCCTAACGCCGTTTTCCATCGGAGACAAATACAACCGTACCTCGCGTTTTTCGAGTCTTTCTGCGGTAGATAAAACGGCAGGTGCTAGCCTCTGGTCTGATCTTATAATCGAAATTAGTCGGATCAAGCTAGTCCAGCCTATACGAGGGATCTTGACAGATCATGTCACAACTTTCGTACTGGATTCGTCAGTTTTTGGTCAAGTACCGAATCGGAACAGTTCTAGCTATTTTCCTAAACACAACGAAAATTATGAGGCTGACATAAAATATTCCGACTTTACCAACCATCTACTTGTGATAAACAAACGTGACGGCTTAATGACTACCAGTTCGGATATTGCAGGTCACTGGGCCCGAAACATATTGAAGATATCGAGTTTATACCCTAAAGATATTGATCTTTTTATTCGGAATAATCCCAATTTATTTAGTCTAATTTGGTCTAACAATTCTATATACGTGTATGAGATTATTCCTGAATAATCCTCTAAACAATATTCGCATTATCAGTTAAGCGAAACACTCTCGCTAATACTATTGTAGAGCTTTGAAAGATTCGAGATCTGTGAAAACGATTAGGCTACTGTACTTGGTTTCCAACTTAGGGTCCTCTGGACCTACTAACCAGCTGTATAACCTGATCTACCACCTCAAACCAAATCAGTTTAAGGTTACCCTAGTCACACTTTCCCCGGAGCCCTCTTTATCAAGTTGGAATAAATTCCGAAGCTTACGCTTGCAAATGCACTCTCTCGGCTTATCTCGGGTATCTGGTGTAATGTTAAACAAGGTTCACCTACACCGGCTACTCAACACATTTCGCCCTGACATAATTCATTCGCAAGGCATAAGAAGTGACCATCTAAATTGTCGACTTAAAAACTACCCTAATAGAGTGGCAACTCAAAGGAATAACCCATTAATTGATTATCCGTTGCTGTATGGAAAACTAAGTGGTCAATTAATGGCGAACTTTCATCTTAAAT
>DBZU01000002.1:5989-8442 GCA_002311285.1 Dehalococcoidia bacterium UBA1152
GCCAGTGGTACGTTATTTATCTGGTCTGGACCATTCATTCCACGAAAAATGCCAGAATTCGCTATCACTACTTTCAACTCACTCCCAACTAATGGTGATATTGTTCTCTGTCTATTGGGCGATGGTCCTCTCCACGCGTCATGTATTAGGGCGTCACACAGCAAAAACATAATATTTAAAGGACATGTAAACAACGTAGACAAGTATCTGAACGCCGCCGACGGCTTTATATCTACCTCACTATCTGAAGGAATGCCTAATTCAGTCCTTGAATCTCTAGCCCACGGGGTCCCAGTCATTCTTTCCGATATACCGTCTCATAAAGAAATTCTTAGCTATTCAAATAAAGCAGGCGTTCTCTATCCTGTTAGTGACGCAAAGAAACTTGCTGAGGCTATCCAAAATACTGACTTTAGGCCAAACAACTCAGATGCCGCCAAGTCTATTATTACCGAACATCTTAATTCTGAAACTATGTCTACGAACTACCAGAATCTATATTTCCAACTAGTAAACAATTCGACCAACAAATGACTAGATACTAGGTTAATGATTAACCTGCAACACCCTCCAAAAGCTTGGCTCTAGTTTTCTGATCCGATGAATATAGATTGACACGCGCATCTGCAACTTTAGCTCTAAGTGAACGCTTTAGTCTTTTATCTGAACTTTCAGATCGATTAAATGGCTTTGGTTTAGGTCTATCTTTATAGAGCATAAATACTTTCCTCCCTGTAAGTCTCCCCAGCCAGGTATATGCCAAAACTATCGAATAGAATATACTTTTTATAACCGAGTGACCTAGCCACACAGGCAATGAATTTATTAACCCTGTGCCGAATAACCAACGGCTAGCACCCTCTAGGGCATAAAGGCTTAGAACACCGTTTTTCGTTAGACTTCTTTTTAAAGCAAATTCTTCTCCTGCCTCATCACGATTTTTCCAATCAATCGCAAACTTTGTCGGTTTAGTTGGGGTTTTTTTACTCAGTCTAGAAAATGTCTTCCGAGCCTGCCAACTCACACGATAGTCCCAAGAAAGAACATCAGCTGGAGTAGCACCATTAACATTTAGGTAACACCATTTATTTGTCCCTGCATTAGCGAGCCCAAATAGATACTCCTCTTCTTGCTCTAGACCCTTTCCAATAAGATTGCGTTGCACACAGTATTCGTAAAGAGGTGTCCCAGGAAATGGTAAAGCATAGAACAATGTGTATCGCATCGATTCAGGATGAAGACCTAATTTGTAGGCCATTTTCCCCACCCACTCTCCAGTTTCTCTAATCGTGTCATCACCCTCACCAGGCATTCCAACCATGAAGGCTAACGGAGAATAGATGTCATTGTCCCAACAGGCACCCAGAGCGTTCTCCACGTCTTCTACGGTGAAGTTTTTCTCCATGATATCTAAAATTGCTTGGCTACCGGATTCGACCCCGAACTTCAAGGAACAACAACCTGAAGCCTTAAAATACTCTACATCCGCCCTGCTTACATTGGTACACCTTACCCCGGTAGCCGTCCATAAGAGATCATACTTTTTCATTAGATCAGCAAACTTTCTAGCATGATCTCTACGGCTTCCGAAATTTTCATCTAACACATCAATGTAGCCGACATCATATTTCTCGATAATCTCAATGAGATGACGTTCTAGATCATTTATGTCGGCGAGTCTGTAGCCCTTAGTGCTCCTTTGACAAAAGGTACATCGTGCCGTACAGCCTTTCGTCGTTGGAACTTGTGCCGTATTTGACTTTCTGTGGGTCTGTTTTGATCTGGGGTCCAGAGAAAACCAGGTACCCATCTTATCTGCGGGTTGGAAATATCTGTCTAACAATTCAGGTTGATCTTCGAGACCACTTTTGAAGAATTCATAATCGGGCATGACTATCATCTCACCACTAGGTTTTTTAGCGTATTCACTAAAAAGAATATTGTCGCCTTTACGAACACATAAACCAGGTATGTCAGCTAGTTTCTCGATCTGATTAGCAGCATCTGTTTTTACAAACTCAACAAATTTAGCAAACGGCTCTTCGCCATCCCCAACAACACAAACATCGACTTCTGTCTTACATAAGATAACTCTGGCACTCGCCGTCAAGTGACCACCAACCACTATCCAGCAGTCTGGAGCAACTTCCTTAATAATTTTAGCAACCCTTTTGACCTGAAGATAACTATGAGATAGGACAGCACTTAGACCAACTATATCGGGTTTGACTTTGAGAAGTTTGTTCCTGATATCGTCATCGGTTGGCGATAGCATTTCAATATCATAAAACAGCACCCTGTCTTGCGTATGACCCATGCGAATGACATGGTCTCTTATCGCTTGTGCGCCTAACCGCGGCTGCCGGTAAGCTTTTGTTTTGTCCATGTACTTATACTCTTGTCCCGGGGCAACGATGGGCAGAGTACAGAGTAAAATCCTTGGATCTGTCATG
>DBZU01000002.1:8692-13837 GCA_002311285.1 Dehalococcoidia bacterium UBA1152
AAAAAATCTAGCGGAAAAGCTTTTCCCAGCTCTTTTCTAGTATGGAAATATCATGGAATTTTACATATTCTTTCGCCGCTTTTTCACACTCAAGTCTATATCGGTCATCGAGCAAAAGCGTGCTAACTACCTGTTCCCATACGCCATATTTCGGATCTTTAGTATCTAATGGGTTCTGTAACATGTAGCCATAGTCTGTCCTTATTGCTCCATCTCGTTCCGTCCAGTCAATAACTTCATCATTCCCCAACATAATCTCTCTAACCCCACTAGAGCAATCAGTTAGTACTACGGGCTTACCTAAACACATAGCCTCAAGTAAAGCGATAGGCAGTCCTTCCCATAACGACGTAAGGATAAATAGCTGCGAATTTTGAACGAATGGATAAGGGTTTGCTTGGAACCCCAGAAAATAAACCTGAGCATCTGAGATGAATTCATTTTCTGTGAGATCGTTTACCACCATACCTTTTTCAATACATACGTTTTTTATATGATGTTTCTTTTTGCCATCCCCAAGAAGAACCAGTTTTAAATTAGTTTGTGACTTAATAACGTGGTGATACACTTCAATCAAGAATTCATGGTTTTTTTGTTCTATAAAATTTGCCACATTCACAACATAGCGGGCTCCAAATATACAATCGCGATCATCATTAAACCGCTCTTGTGCTAATTCTGTTATCTTTTTCGTATCTATGGGGTTGGCTAGATACCGCACACGCTCCTGATTAACGCCGTAGTCTTCAACCATTTCTCGGCAAATTTCCTTAGAGACACCTACAACTAGATTTGCTTTTTGATAAAGAATTTTAGCCAGAAATAACTTTAACCTGTCAAACCGCTGGCTACCATCATAATTTAAACTCAGTTTGTTATGTATAAATATACAACGACGTCCGCCTCCTGTACTGAGAAGATTTGCTATGTTGGGGCCTTCGAGGTGACTAATAGTAATAAGCGGTCTATATGCGACCTTTATTATTTGAATGTAGGTTAACCTAAGTATATTTCGCGCAAGCGTAAACAACCTTTGGTCGATCTTACTACCCGGTAGCACATGCAATAGACTCTTTTCTGGAGAAATATTTTTTTTGTTCTCAAACAGAATACAAATACTTTGCTCAATTCGATCTGACATTAATCGGGCAACATATTCTGCACCGCCGCCGGACAGATCAGTAGATAAAATTAGGACCTTACATCGCATTTAAAACTTAAAATTTACTAGTACAACAGACAAACTAAGTCTTTTCCGAGTGGAACTCAACGTCTTTGTTAGCGCGTTTGTACTCAGATAGCCTACCTATATCTAGCCAATATTCATGAATAGGATACGCATTCACCTGCTCATTCTCGGCAACCAGTCCTGACAGAAGGTCTGTCATCGCAAGAGGCTGATGTCCGTCAACTTCACGCACTACTGCTTCATCTAAGACGTATATACCAGCGTTGACAAAGCACTTATGTATCGGCTTTTCATCAATCAGATTCACTTTCCCGTGCTCTACCGCCACCACACCATAAGGTATTTGGTGTTCATACTCTCTAACACATAGGGTCACTGCCCCGCCTTGTTCTTTGTGAAATTCCAATAGACGTCCATAGTTAATTCTAGTCATTAAATCGCCATTAATTACTAAAAGGGGGTATTCAATATTCGCTGAGTCGATCAAGCCCAGTGCACCAGCCGTCCCCAATGGCACGTCCTCCTCTAAGTATTGAATCGCCACGTTCCAGTCCGAGCCATCGCCAAAGTGGTCTTTAATCATCTCAGCTCGATAGTGTAGCGACAGAAACAACTTTTGGAATCCTTGTTGTGACAATTGCTCCACTATAGCTTCTAGAATTGGTTTCTCTGCTACTTTTAGCAAAGGCTTTGGTGTGTTCTTGGTGAGTGGATATAAACGTCGTCCAAACCCACCCGCCATCAATAAAACTGAACTATCGATAGTAGCATTCGTGCGGACAGAATATTGACCCAGTAAACCAACAATAACGCCATCATCATTAACAAGGGGCACCCTCGTGACGAACCTTTGTGCCATAACGTGTAATAGTGTTTCTAGGCTATCCTCGTTAGTTGCAACAGCTGGTTGGTGATTCATGAGCTGCCCAACAGGCGTGTCCATACTACAGTGCCTTATTATTGCTCGCCTGATATCGCCGTCAGTTACGGTACCCAACAATTTATGTTCTTTATCAATTACCAAACCAATCGCAAGTACTCTATTTTCTTCTAGTACTTCAACCGCCCTTGCCATCGTATCTGTCAAATACAATGTTGATTTTTCCCAACCATCTATAACGTTAATTTCCTTGATCTCCGGATCTATTTAAGAAATTCACCGGGGGCTACATCTCTAATAACCGTAGTACCTGCACCAATTAAGGCTCCGACACCTATATTTACATTTTGTATTAGAGTAGCTCCCGCTCCGATATACGCATTGGATCCAATTGTTGATCCGCCACAAATCGTCACACCAGGCGAGATCCAACACTTCTCACCGATGTTACAGTCATGATCAAGTACGGCTCCGGTGTTGACAACTGAATCGCTACCTACATTTACTCCATTCTGCAATATGCAACCGGCCATAACTTGTGCGCCCTCAGAGACACTTACCCTTGATGAGATAACAGCTCCTGGATCAACGACAGTAACAAACTTAAAACCTCTAGTTCTCATGTTATCAGCAATCCTCCATCGACCTAAGTGGCCTGGTAAAACCCCGACCCCATTAATTAACTGAATCGAATCTATTGAAAAGTTATCAAGGACTTGATCTCCTCCAATCACCGGAATCCCAGCTACTAACTCATCTTTCTGGTACGCTGGATCAACCATACCATCAATCTGGCGACCGGATTTTCGAAAAGAATCTATAACAACCCTACTATGCCCCCCACCACCAATTATGAATATCTTTTTTTTGACCAATGTCACCTTATTTGCTCATCTTTTTCGTAAGATATCCTTGATACTGTACCCAGAATCCTCCAATACTCCATTGGGCTAATACCACTTTGAGGCCTTTTAGTAGTTAAGTTGTACTCAGTAAACAACTCACCTGCTCTAATGGGTTTTCTTGCGTAAAGACTTTTACGAACTGCTCGTTGAGTAATCAGCTCAGAGGTTGTCGGTTTCTTTATTCCATCTCCTAGTCCCACTTCTATCTTACGAATTTCTTTTACCATCTGATACAATTCTTCAGGACTTAATGAAGCACGGTGATCTGGTCCTTCTAACTCTTTATCTAAAGTAAAATGTTTTTCTATAACAACAGACCCAAGCGCAACAGCAGCTACAGCAGCATATATACCTTCACTATGATCTGAATACCCCACTCTTAAACCAAATGTCTTCCTTAAAGTCTCTATCGCAAGCAAGTTTAGTTGTTCAACTGGAGCTGGGTACTCTGAGGTGCAGTGTAGAAGGGTCACACGTCGACTCAACAACTCCTGACCTCGTTCAGAATAAAAAGAGTCAAGAAACTTGGGATTTGAAGGATTTTCATCTGGCTCCATTGAAGCGTGAGCAACTACCCCAAGTGCCCATCTTATCTCCTCAATTGAGGCCATCCCCGTTGACATTATCAACTCTCGATCTGTCTTACCATACTCGAACAACAAAGGACCATTCGTGACTTCCCCTGATGGTATTTTCAGGCAGCTGATCCCTAAATCATGGACAAGAAACTTCAGACTTGGGATATCAAATGCAGTAGACATGAAAACCAAACCTTTCTCTTCAGAATATCGCTTCAGTTCTCGGTGCGAATTTTTACTTAGTTCAAGATTTTTCAGCATGTCAAACTGAGATAGATCGCTACGTAAGTTTGCTGACTGGTACGCAGCTTTTGGTGCTGATGCCGTTACAAGTTCACTTGTATCGAAGGTTTGAAACTTTATAGCGTCAACTCCACTTTTAGATGCAACATCTACCAACTGAAGTGCAATATCTAGATCACCATTGTGATTTACACCAGCTTCAGCGATTACAAATATTTTCCTACTCACAATTAGTGCCCTAAAAGGACTATGCCAAACTAGCAGGTGAGGCGCTATCTATGTCGGTCCAAGCTTGCCTGAGGAAACAACATCAAAAAAGCGCTTCCTTACGATTCCCTCTAGGCTATACGTCTTTAAGACACTGACTATTTTGCTCGCGACATCACCTTCTCCATAAGGGTTTAATACCTTGGGTAGAGCTGATTGGAACTCACTACTGAAGAGTGTATCTATCGCCCTCTTTATGCTTTTAACATCAGCTTGGCAGTCTATTACACTCGCTGCTCGTAGACGACCTCGTTGGCGATTACCTATATTTACTGTCCCCTTCTGTAAGCTAGGCGCCTCAATAATACCGCTTGATGAATTACCCACAACCCCAGACACATATTTTAGTGTTGACAAGTAGCGCAATTGTCCAAGGGACGTATGTACCACAACATTTTCTGGAAATAATAACGCAAACTCATCTATCATCTGGTTGATTCTACGGCCTTCATTATCAGCGTTTGACTTTGTAAAAACTACATTAATATTCTCATAATATGTTAAAACATTTAGTAGATTTTGAAAATCTTCGCACGTTCTTTTTGGATTTAATGTTTCCGGGTGCCACGTGACCAATAGACTTTTTCCATTCAAACTAAGCCCAAGATATTTCTCTACCTCGTTTTTTCTTAGTAATGGCAGTCTCACTACATTATCGACTCCTAAAGCTCCAACGCAGAATACTTTATTCGGTTGCTCACCGAGTTGCATTACTCGTGAACTATAGTCTTCACTAGCAGTGAAATGGAGATGGGCCATTTTAGTAATTGAATGACGAATAGCATCGTCATACGCGCCTTCCGTTAGTTCTCCGCCATGTATATGTGCGATCGGGATCAAAGCCACCAAAGCCGCACTCGCTGCAGCCAATAATTCAAAGCGATCTCCAAGTAGAACCAAGAGGTCAGGTTTTAGAGTATGAAACGCTTCTCCAAAACCTATTGTTCCTAAGCCAAGTGAATTTGCTATCCCAACTGGAGTATCAGATGTCAGCCCCATATCGACTTTACGATCGATTTCAAATCCATCTTTCTCAATTTCACGATATGTTAATCCGAACTCACTGGATAAGTGCATTCCAGC
>DBZU01000002.1:13903-20953 GCA_002311285.1 Dehalococcoidia bacterium UBA1152
TCCCTGAAGGATACCGTACTCCGCTCTAGAGCCGGTTACAACGCAAATTCTTCTAGGTTGCATAAAGTGGGTTACACAACACTACTTGGGATATTAACTAATCTCTTCTCAACCGCTTCTGCATTTGCCAAATTTGTCCGATAGCAGCTTCGATACATAGGTAGTGTGTGCATAGGAGTCCACATTGCTCTTGTCATTACATTATGACTATTTGTATAAGTAAGAAATTCATCCCGATCTTCTATGTTAGAAAGAACAATCGAATTTAACCAATAATTTGATGAGGCACCTGAGGGCTCGGATACGAACTCTATGTCTTTTTTGGAAAACCATTCTTTATACTGATGAGCGAGTTTGCGCTTTTTGTTTACATGTGTGGGTAGCTGCTCCATTTGCGCACATCCTAACGCAGCATTTATGTTCGGTAATCTATAGTTATAACCAATCTCATCGTGAAGAAAAAGCCAAGGATGAGCCTGTTTTGCAGTTGTTGTGAGATGTTTTGCACGCCGTGCCACTTCTTTATCATCTGTAATCAACGCGCCGCCGCCGCCAGTAGTGATAATCTTATTACCGTTAAAACTAAGAATCCCTGTCTGTCCGATGCGTCCAGTATGGACACCACTTGTAAAACTGCCTAGCGATTCTGCAGCATCTTCTATCACCAGAATGTTGTAGGCCTTACAAATTTCTTCTATCTCTTTAACACGTGCGGGGTGGCCCAAGTTGTGTATTGGGATGCAAGCTCTGATTATCCGATTAGATTTCTTATTCCAACAGAGACGATCATCCCTGATTTCCCCACAGTCGTCCAGAAATATTGCCAAACTTTCTGGCGATAGCCCTAAAGTATCCCATTCAACGTCGACAAATAATGGCCTTGCACCACAATAATGAACTGCGTTGCATGTCGCTACAAATGTTAGTGGTGAAGTTATAACCTCATCGTCTAGTTGAACTCCACCCACCATCAACGCTGTATGTAGAGCCGCCGTTCCATTTATGGTGGCGACTACGTACTTAGCGCCAGTGTACTCGGACAATCTACCTTCAAATTGATTAACATATTCCCCGACAGATGATACATAAGTGGAGTCCAGTGTATCTAGAACGTAATCACGCTCTTTGTCTCCGAAGCAGGGTGCATGTAGTGGAATGAATTCTCTTGTTCTATAGATTTCTTGGACAAATTCAACAAACTCATTACCGTACAGCTGCGACTTCATTGTGCAGTTGTACCAACACCATCAAACACATATTCACGATACCAATCCAAAGTCTTCTCGATTCCCTGCTCTAGTTCCATTCTTGATTCGTACTTAAGTAGACCTCTGGTTAGGTTCATGTTTGGAGCCCGTCTATGTGGAGAACCTGATGTTGCCGTCATAGGTTTAATAATTAAATTCTTACCCATTAAGTCAGTACAAATTTGCGCAAGCTCTCGCATTGTTACTTCTGGACCCTCGGTGCCAAGATTCAAAGTTTTTTTGTCACATACCTCAGTATTAAGCATTCTTATTAACATTTCGACAGCATCGTCGATATAGCAAAACGCTCGACAATGATCGACAGAATAGACTTCGAGTGGTTGCGGTGATTTTATATCCCAAACTCTTCTAAGTAATTCCGGTATCACGTGAGCCATACCCATGCGAGGACCATAGATATTATGCGGTCTAAATATTGTAAATGGGATCCCACAATGCTGACACATTACCTCTCCGACTATCTTCGATAGCATATAGGTTGTACGTGGGCTGCTTATGTTTGAAAGAACAATATTTGACTCTTCAACAGTTGGAATCTCCAGGCCATATTTCTCAAGTGTGCCAGCATAAACTTCACTTGTAGACGCAAATAATAATCTGTTTAGACTACTCTGTCTCCTTGCCAAAGTAATCACGTTCTGTAACATTCGAATATTCGCATCCATAACTTCATATGGCCTATTCAGAACATGTTTTACACCAACAATCCCCGCCAGGTGGTAAATAGCATGGTAGCCGTTACCAAGAACCGTTATAGCTTTTTGATCAGTTAGGTCTAATTGCATAAAGGACACGCTTGTCTGAGAAAGTAATGTTTCTAAATCCGCATCCCTGATTCCGCGCTTAAGATTATCTACTAAATCAACTTTATATCCGTTACTTACCAAGCGCCGAGCAAGATGCAGACCAATAAAACCGGCGCCTCCTGTAATTAGAATACGATTACTCATAGTCCATTGCCTCGACCTATTGTCTCAACAACCACCCCAGATTGACGGCAGATACGTCTTTGATTTTCACTCATAATATTTACAGCATCTAAAACTACTGGCTGGTTACCTTTCAGCCATGACAATACGTCGAGCTCATAGAATTGACTGTGGGCAGTCGCAAACACTACAGCATCATACTGATCTGCATCTGGGAACTCTAACAATAGTGGTTGCTCCATTTCTGACCAATAGTTCAAAAACGGGTCAAAACACATCACATGTGCTCCTCGCTCTTTCAAAGTGCGAACCAATAACTCTGAAGGAGAGAAACGACTATCCCCTATATCACCTTTATAGCTGACCCCCATAATCAGTATATTTTTCTTTTCTAGTTCATTATCCATAAGTATGGACAGGCGCCGAACAGCATGCAGGGGCATTTTTTGGTTTACTTCCATAGCCAGTTTTGAAAATACAAATTCAGGGCCATCAATACTAAATAAACTACCTAGTGATGCTAAGGCAAATAATGGATCTTTGGTTAAACAATATCCCCCCACTCCAAGGCCGGGGAATCGAATATTTGAGTGCGTCGGCCTTACACGAACTGCGTCAACTATTTCGTATAAATCTATGCCAATAAGCTCGGAATACTTTGTCCATTCATCAATAAACGCGATATTTACAGCACGATAAGTGTTTTCGAGCACTTTAGTAGCCTCGGAAGCTGTCATAGATGCCAGACGTTTAAGTGGATACTGGTCTACGTTTATTAGGGTACTTAAGAACTCTTCACATATATCTGCTGCGCGATTAGTTCTACCCGCATATACCCGCCAATAATTAACCAGAGAATCATAGTATCCAATCCCGGGCATGACACGCTCGAAAGAGTGAGCTAGATAAACTATGTCTTTGTCTAATTCTCGCTTTTCCAACTCATCGCAGATTATCGGCCAAATTACTTTTTCACAGGTTCCGGGCGGAACTGTTGTCTCAATCAAAATCAACACTCCAGGCTTAATCTTGCGAGCAACAGTTCGGATGGCGAGTCCGAACCCTGACATATCCATCTGAATATCTCCATCTACAAGTGCGATATCTAAAGGCAAATCCACAATAACAACATCCGCAAGTTCATAAGATGATTCGTCTGTGGTCGCGACCAGATTTCCAGCTTTCTTCGCTGCTAAGAAGGCTGTAACCATTTTCTGGTCTGCTGTATTGAAAGGTAAAGTTCCGCTATTTACTGCATCAATCCTCTTCAATCCCTGCTCAGTAGGTAGATCAACTCCAGTAACAAAATACTTTGGATTCCCTTTCGCAGTCTTAACATTAGATAGCGCTATTGCCATAGCTACACCAACGAATCCTAGACCTTGAATACAAACTTGTTTCACTGCCTATTTCCTATTAAAAACGATATTAATAAAGACAATATGTTTTGCCGAGAGACAGGATCTACTCATGAAACTAAGATGATTAGAGAAACCAGATCTCCTATCCTGATTGTCCTCTGAATTCTGGATAATCTAAAAGCTTCGACCAACAAATTTTCCCAGGTATTTTCACCAGAGATATTGGTATTCCCAACCGTCGGCCCTCTACCCCGACACTACTGTAGGTTACGTAAATTCGGCCTACAATTGTCAGTAACTCTTCTATTGGTTTTTCAACAATAAATAAATTCGAGATAGCAGGTATCGCATCTAGATATCGCTTATCCGACCTTGGATGAGGCTTGAGATAAAATGTTATGGCTTTTTGTTCTTTTACCAATGGAAGAAGCGTTTTAACTAGCAAGTCCCCATCATGTAGTCCCGTCGCTATCAATGCATACTCCTCTTGGCGTGTGGGTTCAATACCATCCAAATAGGAGAGCCGATATACTTTTTCCAACACCTCTACATTTTGATAGCCATTATGCTTATAGATATCCGCACATAACTCATCTTCGGCTAGTACACGATCAGGTATGGGGCAGTGCTTGATGTAAGGTGGTCTGACTCTTGCTTCGCCGGCAGCTAAAAAATAGTTGATGAATCGCCAAGAGTAATCCCCGTGATTAAATCCCGTTCGATATATATTTTGATCTAAGTTCGCTACAACCGCTGATATCATTCTACCAAAAGAAGACTCGAAGTTGATGTATACAAGTTCCCGCATATTCGAAGCTTTAATGGCCTTTTTGAACGCTCCAGATATTAAAACTAACCTTGCGATTCGACTAATAGACTGTATGAGTTCTTGTTTGATAAAACCCGAAATATCGATATGCAAAAATTGATAGGTTTTATCTCTTTGAGAGTACAGGAACTTGTAACAACGACATAGCCAAACAAACCCAACAAATACATCCATAAATCGTAGGTAACGATCAACTAATAAAAACGTTCTGTTCGGCAATCTCCTAACATATTTGAAATAAGCAATCGGAGATACTTGCTGGTGCATTCCATCCGCGATAATTGTGACCAGATAATTGTCTTTTTCTCCCACATGTTCTCCATATCGAATATCCGTAAGGTTACTATTGAATGTATGTGGATAGTATGAGAAATAGTACTTTTGAGACTCTGAGGTACTCTTAACGTCTTTATTTGGCATACACCAATTAATAACCACAACCAGCATAGCCTCAATAAAATACTTTGCGTCGGCCATCAGTCGTCGGCCAAGACGTATTCTTAAGGGCCGCACCCGACTGTATTTGATGATTGCTTTGGGATAGAGACTTTTAATCGCGCCAGTGAATGCTCTATCTAGCCCAATTAATTCAAAAACATCTATGTCAATGCCACGTAGTTGTCGTTTTAGAAGTAAGATATTCGCTAATGATTCATAGGTATCAAATAACTCACTTCTTTTGTTCGACATATCCGAATAAAAAAATAGAGACACCCCATCTTTTATGAGCCCATCTTTTATGAACAATGAATTAAGCGAGTAAATCCAGTCTACATAGTCATCCCTAATTGACAGTGTGATCTCATCTAAGGTCTCACTATCATTAATATTTATCAATCTGTCCCCGAGTAACCTGCCAACACCAATCTGGTAACAATATGTGGCTTGATCGTCAGTCTTCAGAGACAAGTCGCTGTCTCCACGATAAATGACTACCTTCGCCATGTTAGTTTTTTTCAGGAATATCGTTAACGAAAAACATGAGTGTTCTACACAGACACTATACATAAACGCGATTGCACCAGATACTGATATAGCTCCTATGTCGAAACAACGCTTCGTTGATTCTAGAACCATTCCAGAGACACTAGGGGCTACAGTTTTCTAACTTGGGAACTATTTTCTTGGATGATTTATCAATTAAGCACTAAGCAAATTAGTTTTGAAAGTGTCCTCGCCACCGTCTGTATTGTACTCACCTATTCATCGTTTTGTAGTTGATGTACTTCTTCCACGATTTCTAGGATACCTTGACCAAGATCAATAAATTCCTGGGACACAAGTTTCCGTGACTGTTTGGGTGTGTATCGATATGGCGTCATACTATAATGGTAGGTCCTTTTATCAGTCTCAACGTACTCAATAATTTTCTCGCTGCCTGCTATTTCAAAAATCATCTCTATTAATTCATTAGAATTCAATACTTGGGTACCAGTTATTGTTATTGCTTGGTTTCTGTACTGATCATCTAGGACCTCAACAGAAAGACGAGCTGCATCCTGGACGTGGACATATTCCCGCCGCTCTCGTCCTGTACCATCGTATTTAAGCCTACCTTCTCTGACAACTTGTCTAACATACCCTCTCAAACCATTCCAATCTTGGGCCCTAGGGCCATAAAGAGAGCCATATCTCAGTAAAGTGTATTCCAGCCCAAATTTTTCATAGTACGCTTCAATTAGTGTCTCAGCTGATTGCTTTGTCGCTCGATAAAATGACCCATAGGGGCTATAGACGTACATCGTAGACGCATACACAAAGCGTCTAACATTTAACTTCGATACAACATCTAATACTGAGGCAGTCCCCATTATATTTAAGTTGATTGCATCTAAAGGGCGATCGTTTGCTTCATTAATATCGGATACACCAGCAAAGTGATAGACAATATCAGTATCCTTCAGGGCAAAACCTAGAGCATCTACATCAAGAATATCTCCTTCAACCATATCCTGGTCGATTCGCAGCCAAGGAGATAGTCTCTGATCGAATATCGTTACGCTATAGCCTTGCTTACTCAACTCATCCGCTGTATGACTACCAATGAATCCGGAACCTCCTATTACGACAACTCTTTTCATTATTAGTTCAATCTCTTTTCTTTCTGACTTTGAATTAGATATTCTTCTTCGGGCACCAAACTAACAAGTGGCGCGCCATTTGCCAGCCTAACTGCCTCCTCTACTGCTTCGATTTCCATAGCTGTACGACAATCTTGAGACATCGACCCCATGTGTGCCGTAAGGATACAGCGATCTATTTGAGCTAAGGGACCGTCGTAGGGCTCTTGTTCGAATACATCAAGCGCCACACCGGAAAGATGTCCTGTCCTCAGAACGCTTTCGAGATCTTTTTCGTTAACGACACCTCCTCTTGATGTATTTACTAGACACGCCTCTGGCTTCATCGTTTCTAAGTCTTTCTTTGTAACCATATTTAACGTTTTGGCAGTAAGTGGCACGTGTAATGATATTACGTCTGCACATTTGTATATCTCATTTTTATTACACCACTCTACATTTTCTGAACTATATTTCTCCCGCACCGCTACATTAATATCGTTAATCAATAATTTCTTACAGCCAAAGTTCAAAAGGTGGCTAATAACTAACTTTCCTATTCTACCGATACCGATTACCCCTACTATAGAATCACATATCCTC
>DBZU01000002.1:21019-24827 GCA_002311285.1 Dehalococcoidia bacterium UBA1152
GCTGGAGACGGAGCATCTGGGGTGTAAGATACTTTAATATTTCTTTCTCTGGCAGCCCAAAGATCTACGCTATCTAGACCAATGCCGACTCTAGAGATTAGTTTTAGTGCAGAGGCCTTATCTAACACCAAATCCGTTATCTGTTCCGTACCAGCAATTAGTATTTCATGCCCTGGTATTAAATCAGCCAACTCTAATTCGGTGAGTTTACGGCCAATTGGATTGATATTAACTTCTATTCCCGCAGCGCCTAATAGTTCCAATGGCTTGTTATCAATTTTTCCGAAAGGTACTGTAGTAATAAGTGCCTTCACATCTTCTCCAAATTTTGAGGAAATCTAAATCATCAAACGATGGTGATTAAATACAATCTATTAATCTACAACGGTGACACTAACGCGACCAACTTTATCCTTAGTAGACGTTTCTGTGTTGCACATCGTAGACAACCTGCTTGCAAATACACGATCGATTTCTTTCAGTCATACGAATTTCTAAGGTCGTCATTTTCCATGATTGACTCAACAAATGACCGACGTGATTCGGTATCAACACTATAAGAAACTGTATCTATTTCCACCATCCGAACAAACCCATCATTCTCTACAATCCGCAGCATATCGATCGACTCACTTCTTTCTAGAGCTGTTTCCGCCATCGAATTGAATTCAATTAAATAGTCTCTCCTAAAAGGTATTATGCAGACTTGTTTATACATAGGCGAGTCTGATACACCTCGTGTCTGGGATGGTATGGGCGATCTAGAAAAATAGATTGCGTTATTACTAGCATTAACGACAACCTTAATTTCATTTGGATCCTCAAAATCCTCTATGCTGTCTATCTTTGCCATTAGATTGACAACATTAACTGAAACATCTGAAAACGGCTCTATCGACTTGCTGATCATTGATGGTGTAACTAGAGGCTCGTCTCCTTGGACCATAACTACTATATCTACTTTTCCGCCTAGTTCCGATTCTATTTTCAGCATAGCTTCGGCTGTTCGATCTGATGCCCTTTCATGCGTATTCTCGGTCATAACAACATTGCCACCGATTGAGGTTACATAGTCGTAGATTTCCTGATCACAGGTGGCAACATAAGTGCCGGAAAGCTCGTCACACATCTGCGTTCTATAAAAACAATGACCTACCATAGGAACCCCGCAAATTTTCGCCAATGGCTTCCCTGGGAACCTCGAAGAACCCATGCGAGCCGGAATAATCGCGATAGCCCTCATTTGCATACCTTTTTGACTTGAGCTAAGCCAGTTCGACAACTTATGTCTATCATACGAATATCAAGGCTATAGGCAATAAACTCATTTCCTTGCTCAACAAGTCTCAACAATTCCGCCGGATTTGGCTCAATTAAATGAACCCCACCAGGGACTTTTAATTGTTCTGCGATTGCCCTAATTCTATTCATTGCCTCAACGAATTTTGAATCTTCAAATTCACCAGGAATTCCCATTGAACCAGACAGGTCATAGGGACCGACGATATAGGCATCTACCCCATCCGTAGTCAGAATTTCTTCCAAATTATTTACTGCTTCTATGTGCTCGACCTGCACAACCACAGTTGCTTCACTTTCTTGCCAACTTTTGTAGGTTTCGAAACTACTTCCATACCCTTGAGCCCTAGCAAGACCCACACCTCGTTTGCCAACAGGTGGATACCTAACAGCAGCCACTGCGGCTCTAGCATCATCACCTGAACATACCATGGGAACAACTACGCCGTGCGCACCAGCATCCATAACCCTCTTAATCTGCTCAGAACTGTTTGACGTTAACCTCACTAGTGGTATAACACCTTTGAGTTCTATTATTCTAATTAGATCCTCAGCTTCTCTGATTGTTATTGTGCTGTGCTCTAAATCGACCGTCAGCCAATCGAATCCAGCTTCTGCCATTATCTCTGCTATCGCCGGATGACCAAGAGTTATCCACGAACCTATAGATGGCGTATTAAATAAGAGCTGTTTGGGCATTACCTCACCTCACTGGTGATAACCGTCAGTTGAATAGTGTACTTACTAAGGCTGGCCACACTCCATCACTATTATCCGCTCTGATTGCATAGTCTCTCAAACCAAGATTTGACCACGAATTGCCTTCTTCAACAAACGAATCTAGCACGTCGTTTACTTGACTGCTTAACGCCTCACACAGATCTATAGATCTATAATGACATCGCTTTCGAAGTAATTCGGTGTACCTAGAACCCATATTCCTTAAGCCGATATCGAAAAATATTACAGGCTTATCAGAAAATACTGCGATTGATGCTGCTGTCGAGTAATAGTCTAGTATTAGTAAGTCATATTTGCCGATACAATCCTCTAACCAACCATCCTCTACTCTCACCCCAAGGTCTGGTTTAATTGACTTAGGATGACCTTTGATTGTCAGATTTTTTATAGAAGATACCAAGTGTTCTTGCCAATACTTGTAGACATCGTCTTCTAAGCCGCGAAATGGGCCATAGTGGCTATTGCCGGAGTACATAGTTGGAATATATAGGCTACGACAACTATGAACTTCAACAGCAGAAATGTCTGCATTCGCGCGATAGAGTCTTTTGATAACCCGAGACGATCTACGAACTATCTTATGCGGTTTAATCAATGGTTTGTTGAATTCATACCCATCTTTTGTCTCACCGTAATCCAACAAAATTGAACACATTCCTAGATCGGCATAACCAAATAAAGGTTCGTTAAAGACAGTATTAGTTATTTCGCCGTGAGTAAATCCAAGGACAGGCTTATCTTGCATTAGGTAGTTCGCAGCAAGTTTTCTATTCTGAAGCACCGCGCGGGTACCTACGACCAACGCCTTACTTTTCGTTCGAGCCTGGTTGGCTGTAGCGTGTATCTCTATATATCTCTTCCAATTTTTTAGCAAAACGTCTGGATTCGTGATGTTATATTCTTTAGAGCACTCTAGGATTGCATTACTTAACATATCTGACTGCAGGTGATAACGGGGAAGATAAGCCCGATCGAATGACTGATAAGCTGTAAAAAAAGAAAAGCATTTTCTTAACAAAGTAGCGTCTACACGTCCTAGAGGAATGGCTTCCCCAGCAGCTAAAGGTACAACAGGAATCTGTCGTAGCCGCTGCCTTAGGGGGACACCTCTCGATCGACCGACGAAGTCATTAACCGGAAAAGGGTTAATCGCATAGTCTCTGCTTACATACGGAAAGCAAGCATCTCCGCTATACTCGTTAATAGACTCTCTCTGAATCACGATACCAGTAAAGTGGATCATAAGATCGTGAAACAATATTCCGACTACATTGCCGTATGGCCCGCAATCGTCGGCTACATTATTGAAGATCTTTCGGAAGTATTCATATATCTGAATCGAAGCCGCGTTGATCTCGATATAGCGTCGTGATGCAGCTATGAATTGGTCTTGGAACAAATTAATTGCTAGTCAGCAGCGGAGATTTATTGGTCATTTTTAGTACAACCGTCCTTACTCTAATTTACGGATGGTCTGTCGATACTAGATTTTCCGAAGGGTTCGTTCAAATTTACTTGTTTCACCATTATTGAACTAGGTCTTAGCTAGATATTCTGGTCGGAGTATGTCGAATAGATTCTCGTCTAAATATAGTCCGTCCTTGTATACTGATTCACGTAGCGTACCGACCAAAGTCATACCCAGTTTCTTTGCTAAGGAATTCATCGCGATGTTTGTAACATAGGTCCCGCAATAGATTCGGTGAAGATTAAGTGCCAAAAAGCCATGCTCTAATACTAATTTACCCGCACGAAAGCCAATTCCTTT
>DBZU01000002.1:24891-27750 GCA_002311285.1 Dehalococcoidia bacterium UBA1152
AGAAATATTCCCTATGTGTTTACCACTATCCTTCTCAACAATAGCAAGTATCACATCATTTTCCGATACTCTTACATTTTGAATGTACTCCCTTGCTTGATCACGAGAATACGGAAATCGATGATGGCTGTTACCTTTCGAAGTCTCCATATCATTTAGCCAATTGGGATAATCTCCCTCTGCATCACTTAACTCCAATGGCCGGAGAATAATTGCACTGTCTTCAAGAAAGTTCACGATTCATCCTGTGACTTTAATAACAATTTGAATAAGTTGTTCAATATCTCGTTGTTGGTGCGGAAAACGGATATGTTCGTTGATTATCATAGTTTTTTCATGGAGTAGTTCGGCTACCGAACAAGTGCCCTTTTCATATCTAGCAGTATGGCCTTGGTTTTCTGGTGCTGAAAATGGATACGAGTGCTTAAAAAGTGATTGCTGTTGATACAAAGGCTGGAGGTAAAGTGGTTCTACGTATCCCTGATAGAATAGCGCACCTTCCGCGTTCAATGCAGCAACAAATTCTTCCCGCTCTACCCCCGAAATTCCAAACTCATATCTAAGCGGATACACATAGTAGGTGCTATAGCACCCCGGACGTCCTGATAGCGGATGTAGAAATGGATGATTTTCTAGTCCACATGAAAATGCCTCAACTAAATCGAGTCTATGGTCATTAAGTTTGTCTATTTTTTTCAGTTGTTCACGCGCAATGGCTGCTTGCAATTCGGTTAGCCTGAAATTAAATCCAAATATGTTTACTACATTTTCATATTTTGCCGGCCCAACCACCGCTTCGCCGTGATTTCGAATCAGTGCCAAACGATATGCAAGTTCTTCGTCATCAGTAATACAGATTCCGCCTTCACCAGTTTGAATTGATTTGTTTACATTCAGACTAAATACTCCAATCGAGCCAAATGTACCTACATACTTATTGTTATATTTCGCACCGTGCGCTTGGGCACAGTCTTCTATAACCTTCAAATCATGTTGTTTGGCTAGTTCCATGATTTTTCCCATATCAGCAGGTATACCGAATTGGTGCACCACCAGTATGGCTTTCGTTCTGTTGGATAGTACTCGTTCTATAGACTCCACATCCATACAACCTGTTTCTTTTTCAACATCCGAAAAGACCGGTATTGCACCAAACAACAGTGGTGCCATCGCACAAGCTGTCATCGTATATGGAGACACTATAACCTCATCGCCATAACCAACTCCTATAGCACCAATAGCCGCATAAAGCCCTGACGTTGCACTATTTACTGATATTGAATGCTTATAGCCGTAGTATTCACTCCATTCCCTTTCTAAAGCCTGCACTTCAGGGCCACCGTAAAATGAAAAGGGCGGATCGGGAGTATGTGAACCTTCAAACTTTGATAAATATCCACTATCAAGAACCCTTATGACCGCATCCTTCTCCTCATTCCCAGTAGTAAAGTTGTCCAGCCACGGCACTGTCCTAACAGGTTGACCACCATTTAATGCCAAGTCAGATCTTTTAAGGTCTAGGTACATGAATTTACCTGCCAAATACTTCTTAGGCTGGTTGCAACATCTCTGAGTAGGTAACCTTTTAAAGCTTCAATATCACCAGTCTTTAGGTAGTTTGATAATATGTCCATAGCACGAACCATTGGCGACTTTCCATTCATTGGCAATTCCATACTTTTGGGCTCTAGCACTCTTTCTCCCATTGAATTTTCTACACACGCCTCCCAATAATATTCCTGTTCAAAATTACGTACCATTAATCGCCCAGTGCTAAACCTGAATTCTAAATCAAAAATTTGATAATGCTTGTCATCCCAGCCCTGAAACAATACTGATCCATTATTAGCCTCTAATTTGGCTTGTATTGTTAGAGTTGGATCGTCGGTGTTTCGACTGACTATTCGCTCGATAATATTTGGACAAACTATTTCAGTTGAAAATAAATATCGTATGGTATCAACTAGGTGCACACCGCTATGCATCCAACCACCATAATATGAGCAATCAACACCCAACAGCTCACCGAGTTGACCCCCTTCATACTTTTCTTTAACTGCCGCATACAACCAATGAAATCGGCGACTGTGATTGACAACTATTGGAACGTTGACACTATCAGACATTTCAAGAAGTGATTCCAGTTCCCTACTATTTTGGCAAGCTGGCTTTTCTAAGAAGATAAGTCTTGGGGGCACATGTACACACCCTAGTATCGAAGATACTATTGAAAAATGGGTATCATCAGGAGTTGTAATAGAGATGATATCTGGCTGAACAGAATTTAATACCGTTACAAGACTAGTATCAAAGTGTGCGATTTTTTGTAACTCGGCAAATCGCTCGACAGTTTGCCTATCCCTATCGACGCACCCGGACAAATCAAACATGTCATGGTTGCGATAACCTGCTGCGTGGCTAACAATAGCATCGGTTATTTCTGTGTCGTCGTATAGACCCGCAATTTTTCCACACCCTACTATTACTGCTGTATACATTACTAATCCCGATATTGTTTCCAGCGTCGTGGTACTTGTCTATTGATGTTGGCAATTTCGGGGTTGCTATCCATAAATTCTATAATTTCCTCCAACGCAAAATCAGCTCGTCCAGAGAAGTGCTCTATCACTCGAGCAATAACTTGGAAATCCTCACTTGTATCTACTTCTAACTCGAGATCAGGTCTATGATGTCTCACTGGAGCTTCTAAATTGGTAATTTTATATATATTTGGATTCTGCCGAATGAACAATGTGCCATGTTCTCTCCTAGGATCACTTCGTGGTAAGCGATCTGAAGAATCAGAAAGCGCCTTTGTACTAAACACTTCTACTTCCATTCCTGGTGGATAGGTTGTTT
>DBZU01000002.1:27965-28146 GCA_002311285.1 Dehalococcoidia bacterium UBA1152
CTATTACGTCATTTTCGACAGCTGTTGATGTTGCTACGACAATTCCATCAAGCGTTTTCGATAGTCTTAATCTATCTAACAGATACCCTAACAAAGGCCTACTAAGTACTGACCGCATTACCTTTCCAGGCAATCTACTAGACCCCATACGAACTTGCACAGAGGCTATTATCTTCACGAA
>DBZU01000002.1:28328-32482 GCA_002311285.1 Dehalococcoidia bacterium UBA1152
ACCAACTTCGCTGCATCTGGACGAGCAAAGTCCGGTGCTAGAATACATTCTTTCTTCTCGCTCGTTCTGATTCTTTTAAACCACAATTTAAGATCTTCGGTATTGTGATAGCAAGGGATGAGACCCTTTCGAACTGCGGTACAACTTATGTTTCCATACGCATCTGGCTGATAAGACACTGTTGGCGTACCCAAGAGAGCTGACTCGAGCAATCCCATCGACTTTATTCCTATTACGATATCACTCCACCAACAAAGATTCTGTAACTCCTCATTTTCAATAACTAACCAATATATTTTTTCATTATTCGTCGGCAAACGGATGTTGGATTCAGATCTTGGATGAGGCTTTTCGAACACAGTACAACAAGGATATTGATCTAATAGAGACTGCACAATATCGTTCCGTATATCTTTTTCGTCATAGTGGGAAATATTTTTAGATCTATTGTTATCAGAGGGTACCCCTGGACGTCGATCTGATAGCTCCTCGCTTATATATGTGACGAACGGTCGAGGGTAGGTCCGATCAAATTCATTAGATCGAGATAAATCGTTGCTATGATAGGTATCTCTTTTTTTTACGAGGCGAGACAAAGCTGGACTTCCGGTAATTCGCAAACACTCGGTAGGCAAACCTTCCGCTACCGCCTCTTTCAATGCCTGCTCATCTGGGCAACATACTATGTCGGGTAGATAAACAAGGTTTCCTAGTTCGTCAGCATAATTCGCTCGATAGTCGTACCACTCATCAACAATTGACACCGTCGAACAACCAAATGAACGTGCTGCGGCAATGATATACCGTTCTAGTGAATCCTTATCTATGCCGCGTCCACATAACACGATGTCTGGTTTAATTTCTCGTAGAATCTTCGCTGCATCCGATTTATTCAAGGATGGGGCATGTCTCCAAATCGCCATCCCTGATCTTTCGAATATGGTAAGAGCTCCGTTTCCGGAAAGAACCTTAAATCGAAATACATCAGGAAATTCCTCTACTACAGCTACTAAGTTGCGAGCACCTCCTGCCTCGGTAGCACAGAGCAGAACATCTATTTCATTCACACCCACGTTCCTCTACTGCTTGACTAAGAGGAAATCATCTAAGATCAAACAATCTATGTTAGTAGACTGGTAACAGTGAATTGCTTGTCTAGGACTGTTTACGATAGGTTGGCCTTTTACATTGAACGAAGTATTCAACAATACGGGGCAATCAGTAAGCTCTTGGAAGGAACACAACAAGTTATAGAACCTTGGGTTATTTTCTTTTCTAACTGTTTGAACCCGACAAGAATTATCCACATGGACAGTTGCTGGTATCTTTTTTTGCGCAAGAGACGTGGCTTGAGTTGCAATAAGCATGTGAGGACTTTCTTGTTGGATCTCAAAATAATCTGACGCTCGCTCATACAACACAGCTGGTGCGAATGGGCGGAATGATTCACGAAATTTTACCCGACTATTAAGGTAGTCCTTCATGCTTGCCGGGTATGGCCTAGTCAATATACTCCTATTACCTAATGCCCGAGGTCCAAACTCTGCCCTACCTTGGAACCAGCCGACAATTTTCCCTTGTTCTAAGTATTCTGCAGTAGACTTGAAAATGTTTTTAGGAATCTCATAGTCGAGTTCCATTTCTTCCAATAGATCTGTGATCTGATCCTTACTGAAGCCGGAACCGAGATAAAAATTATGTTGTTTCTTTGGCTGTAAATTAGAACGTTGTTCTGCAGTAGCTAGATAACAGGCCCCAATGGCAACACCAGCATCCCCACTTGCGGGTTGAACAAATATTTCATCGAAGATTTGTTGTCGTTCGATTTCTCCATTTAGAGAACAGTTCAAAGCTACGCCGCCTGACAAACACAGCTTTCCTATTTTTGTTTGTTGGCTCGCATAACGTAATTGATCAATTACAACATCTTGTAACCGTGCCTGCATACCTGCAGCAATATCCATGTGATGCTGTTTAATTTCGCTGTCAACATCACGTTTAGGGCCAAATACATCATAGAATTGGTCGCTTACCCAACTATCTCTCTTTTGATGATAGGTAATCCAGTTCTGGTCTACACGATAGTTATAAGCATCCGACACTGTGATAATTTCTTCAAAAACTTCCTTATAAGTTCGGCCCTCTCCTGGCACTTCATTTGTGGGATCACCATAAGTTGCTAACCCCATTACTATTCCTTCATCACAATGGTGTCGCCACCCTAAATAGAACGTAATAGCAGAATAAAGTAATCCTAACGAGTCAGGGAAAACCGAACTGCCATGAATTACTTCTATCTCCCCAGACTTACCAATCCCGATCATTCCCGACTGAACTTCACCGATACCATCGTAACTCGAAAGTAGAGCCTCGCTAAATCCACTGGGGTAATACGCACTCGCAAGGTGACAAAGATGATGGTTGAAATAACTTATTCGGCCACCATAGTTTAATTTACTCCTAATCAGCGATTCGATCGAAAAGTTTTCCTTAATCTTCTCTATGTCATCGATAATCCTTTCCACTTTTGTAGGATCATTTATAGCAGGTACTAGATAAGCTTCATTTATGTGGTAGGTCGGATCAAAAGCAAACCCTACTTCACTGAGATCAGATTGTTTGATCCCAGCTTGTTGGAAACAATCCTGAACTGCATCAACTGGGAATACACGGCTGTGTTTATCGGCCGTATAACGCTCTTGCTCGCAAGCGGCTAAAAGCTCTCCATCCCGCATCAAAGACGCTGACGTGTCATGCCCACCATAGTTGAGCCCAAGTACAATGAATCCATCCGGCACAATATTTGTCCTATCTAAGCCTTCTCATAAAGATAAGCACAAATAAATAATGCTAATTTTACGAATTGAATCACACATTGATACTAGTCTAGAGAAGAAGTTGTCGACAGCAAATCAGTTTGGTAGTTGGTTGGTTTCTATTAGATCCTGAGATCTTAATATTGCAACCATCTCTTTAATATCCCTAAAACGATGACCACTTCGCTCAGCAATACTTATTAAGTCCATATCGCCATCTGCAAGAAACATTACCCAAGTTAGCAAATCAATATTTTCGACTTTTTTATAATCAATCTTAAAAGACGAAGACTTTTGATTAATCGCCCCTCCAGTCGTTGGGTAAAGCCCACGAGAACTCAACTGTGGCTCACCAAAGGGCGCCTTCGATTTAATCTGTTCATTACTATCCAATATTTCAATTGCGTGTTGATAAACTCTAATTGCCTCTAGTATTTGCGTACCGTTAACTAGATCAAGATTGTCCATCGAAGTATGATATTCTGGATATTCGTAATACTTATCCTTGGTTATTGTAGTTACCGGGACTCGAAACCCTGGAGATGAGTATTGTCGTTCATCACTTCCATCCGGTGCAAAAGGATATCGAACTGGCTCAATTTCTTGATCTCTGAAAGCGAGTCGCACAGCCCTATCAACTAGATGATTTCCGACATAGCTTTCTTTATATCCCAACCTTCCCCTGCCCCCGCAACATGAAATCACAAACCCCCCCAAGAGCTTTTTCATGATTTCTTCGTTATGATTCAAATACGCTATGGCACCAATCGTTTCTGGAACAAACACAAAGCGCCAACTGTATTCGGGCTTGCCTTGTTCGATCATCAGTTTTGCTAAATAAGCAGTGGCCAATACTCCACTGAGATTGTCGTTTGCCATGGATGGATGACATATATACGTAGACACCAAGTATTCTCGCCTTTTTTTTCCAGGAATTATAATCTCGCCAATGCTCATTGATCCGCTATCGTTTATTGTTGAGTCGATGCAAACCTCGAGTTCACCCTTACTTTCTGATAGTGCTAAATTTTGTGCTCTAGTCACACAGAATCCCCAATCTTTCTTGTAGTAAGTCGTACGATATGGAATTGCATTTGGAAATTGGTCTAAATAGTGGAGTTTCTCTGCAAGTTGTTCATACTTCATGAATTGATGAACTGGCTCGCTATAACCAACCACGTGAAGGTTGCATTCACCCCAATCAACTAGCTTGACCCCTATACTATTTTTTATCCAAGCTGCCCTAATTGACCATTCACCCGGAATAGTCCAATCATATACTTTAGTTTTGGAAGGATATTCCTCAATACTAATAGGAACCAATTCTTGCAGAATTTT
>DBZU01000054.1:0-254 GCA_002311285.1 Dehalococcoidia bacterium UBA1152
CAGCTAAATCATTTTTGTTGCGCAAATCATACACCCCGAAGTCTAAATTAGTGTTGGTTGAATGCCCTATCGCGTACCCCAGCACCTCACCCGACTCAACGAAGTATTGGCCATCTGGCATGAAAGTGACCCCTGAATCATTTAATAACACTGGTACGTTTTTAATGATTTCAGACCATCGGTCATTGATTTGAGCAATATGATCTATCATAATTTTTATTCCGCAGGGATGATGAAACTCAAGTTTGACCTGC
>DBZU01000054.1:307-3751 GCA_002311285.1 Dehalococcoidia bacterium UBA1152
TGATGAAACTCAAGTTTGACCTGCTCTTCATCATCAGCGATGTGTTTAATAGTGTCAGTTTCTTTTTCCTCAATGTAATAGTCTTCCAGTCGACGGTTTACGGCATATAGGCTGAATCCTTCGGCGGGAAACTTGACATCAATTTGATTATGGGGGGTGTTTTGTGACCGAAGGTGACCATGGGAGATATAGTAGGAGCCGTTTCCACCCGGTCGGCCTGGAGGGGTGAATACATCAACAACAGCTATGTCTAGTGGGAAAACATTAAACATGTCTTCGAGTGGGCCACACTTCGGTGGAGTAGAACTCGGAGACCATTCCCCAGTTTCCCAGTTAGACCATTTAACGAAAATTTGAAGGTCGTCTGGATGTAATGTCCCTGTAGCTGTGGGTACTGGTGTTGGTGTGACTGTTGGTGGTTTAGGAGTAGCTGTAGGTGATACAGGTGTAAATGTAGGCATAACTGTAGGTGTTTGAGCAGGTAACTGAGTTGGAGTTGGCTTATGTATAGGAGTAGATGTTGGCGGTACTGGTGTCGCTGTTGGTGGTAAAGGTGTTGCTGTATTCACAATTTCAGCTTCCTCTTTTACAGGACTTACCTCATCAGTTGCAACAACATCTTCTGTACTAACTCCACAACCTACTAGCAGAAGTATTAATCCTGCAGAAACGAGAATAATTATATTTCTAGAAATAGCTAACATATGCCAGAGTATAAGTTATTTAGAATAAACAGAATAAATTTTTGAATAATTGAGATTCTGTTTTAGTCCACAATCTCACAGGGATATAGATTGAACGAGTATCTTTCATCAGGCCTGCCAAGCGTGCCATTAACTACGACAGTATCACCCGCTGAAAGATTTTCCACTTTATCGATGTTCTCTAGTCCGCAATTAAGAGTGTCCCAACCCACATCCCTTGATGCCCTCAACGTCACGACTGGTATTTTGCCTAGCGGATAATCAGATGAATATTGATAGTAAATGCTATGAATCTCACCTCTAATAGATATTGTTTGATTCAGAGATAAAGGATAGAACTAGCCTCAGGTCAGTAAAAACTAAAGACAGTGTTAGGACAGTACCATTACATCCATCCACTAAGGATTTGTTACTTAAGGTTCCTGTCGAGGATAGAACTGGATTAGTATTCCAGCACAACGATAAGGTTATGTCATACAGGAATTTCGATAAGGCATATTTCAAACCATTAGTTCAACAGCTAGGGATTAATATTAATAAGACCCATACGCTACGAAAGTTCTTTGTCAGCTACCTAATTGATAGGGGAGCCAGTCCAGCAGTTGTAGCAAAGTGGGTCGGGCATAGTGATATTCAGACCACGCTTTCTGCATACACTAAGCCGATTACAGAAACGAAGGATGTTCCTTTACATCTGCTATCCAAAATAGCCTCTTAAGGTCAATCTGGCAAAAGTTATTCTGTTAGTTATGCTGTCTCAACTTTGCTTTCTTTAGTTTCTTAGCTACAATATTTAGAACATTAAGAGAGCTTTAGCTCTGCTATTAGCACTTAATGCTATCTGTCACACTACGTAACCCTTCATAATTGGAAGTTTTATATTGTGACGCCGAGGTGGCGGAATTGGTAGACGCGCAGCGTTGAGGGCGCTGTGGCCGCAAGGCTGTGGGTGAACTGCAGACAGTTCATTTCATCTGTTCGAGTCACAGAGTTATGCTGTTTTTTATGCTGTTATCGTGAGAATTATTGATTTATTTCCTGTCTCTTAATAACTGAGGGATATTTAATTNNGGTCTAAGGCGGGGGTCTGCAAAACCTCTATTCGGCGGTTCGAATCCGCCCGTCGCCTCCATCCCCTCAGCTATGAAATTAAGTGAATAATTGTAGTACTTGATAACTTGTTGATTTCATTAACTCATATTTATGTTTTAACAGTTTGCTAAAGATATATGTATAATTCCAGCATGGGCATTATTACCGGAAATAGTTTGAAATTTGGCGATCTATTTTGCGGGCCTGGGGGATTATCTTTGGGATTTGAACAGGCAAAAGGTTCAGGGTTTTATACTAAGTTGACTCCCGTCTGGTCAATAGATAATCACGAAGATTCATGTAACACATATAAGAACAATTTATGTGAACAGAAAAACGTAAAAGTATATTGTAAAGACATAAAAACTTTTAATCTTGAACAACTTGATCCGATTGATATTCTAGCATTCGGATTTCCATGTAACGATTTTAGCCTTGTTGGAGAAAAACTTGGTTTCAAAGGGGAATATGGGCCTCTTTATTCTTATGGCGTAAAAATCCTAAATTTACTATCTCCAGATTGTTTCATTGCAGAAAATGTCACAGGTCTTTCTAGTGCCAACAGCGGGAGTGCTTTTGAAAAAATAAAATCAGATCTCAGAAATGCCGGTTACCATATATGGGTTGACCAGTATAAATTTGAAGAATTTGGTATACCCCAATCGCGACACAGAATCATAATAGTAGGATTCAAGAAGTCTCTCAAGGCGAATTTTATAAAGTTAAATCCAACTTATGAGTTGGTAACATCTGGAGAAGCATTAAATAATATTCCTGAAGATGCCTCTAATAATGAATATACAAAACAGTCATCTAAAGTTGTCGAAAGGTTAAAATACATTAAACCAGGGCGCAATGTATGGGATTCTGAGTTACCCAAAAGGCTTCAGCTAAATGTTAAAGGAGCTCGTCTAAGTAATATATATAAAAGATTAGATCCTACGAAACCTGCGTATACTGTTACCGGTAGTGGGGGTGGAGGCACACATATGTACCACTGGAGAGAAAACAGAGCTTTGACTAACAGAGAGAGAGCTAGGTTACAAACCTTTCCAGATGACTTCTTATTTTTTGGGCCTAAAGAGAGCGTTAGGAGGCAGATTGGTATGGCAATACCTCCCAAATTTGGTAAGATTTTGGGCAATAGAATTTTACAAACATTTTGTTCTGTCTATGAGCATAACAAAAATGTTTGTAACAGATAAGTTTAATAGGCTTCTATTAATTCCAGCAGAAGAAGAGGCAATGAGCTTATTGTGTTTTGCGGTTATTCATCTCCAAGTTTCATCGCAACCCATTTATCGAAACTAGAAGAAAAGAGATTTAACGTTGCTGTTAAATTATTTGCTGGTATGAAGATTAGGAAAGACCAGCATCTAGGATTCAAAATAATAATAGATATTAAAGGATTAAATATAAGTTAAACGATTATCTTTCTGGTAAAGAATGATAATCCTCGTAGATTGTTTGTAAATCCTTTATGAATTGGATTTGCTGAAGCTCACACTCCCAAATAACAACTACTTTCCAATTATCCTGTTGTAACGATGTTCGTACAATTTTGTCTCTTTCTTTATTATTATTTAGTTTTGATATCCAATACTCGGTCCTTGTTTTTGGTATGTTTGCTCGCTTACACAATTCATGC
>DBZU01000057.1:0-1820 GCA_002311285.1 Dehalococcoidia bacterium UBA1152
AACCATGTTTTGCTTATTTTGAAAAGCAAATGTTGCATCATCATGCCTTTTTACATGGTGGAAAAGATACTCATTGAACACACTTCGACCAATCGATTCCTTGAGAAGCAACGGATATTCGAAAATTCCTACCAAATACAAAAACGCAACTCCTAGGAGGGTCAAAAATATCTCCTTTGTATAATTCTTGATCTCGAACAAATAATAGATTCCAACTAAAATGATTATCGGGAAGAATAAAACGATGGTATGCAAAGGATCGGCTAGTACAGATAATGTAATCAAGCCTAAGTTAGCCACAACTTTCCAAATACTAGGTTTAAACGTAACGGATATCAAAAATACTGCCATTGCCAAGAAAAAAATGTAGTTATGTGGTGGCACAATTACAAAGTAGTCAAAATTGCTTTTGGGCAAGGGGTATATTTCTGTCACCGGGACTACATCAAAAAATAGATTTAGGCAGACAATCGCCGTTGCGAGAACAAAAAGTCTGTTTTGAATAAATCGTGTTGCGACAAACCAGATAGTCGCTGAATAGAGAAAGAACACGAGAGAACTAATGATTCCATGAGCCTGTTTAGGATCATCAATATTCGCTGCAATAGCCCACAAGGGATGAAAGAACGGACTAACCGGATAACTTTGGCCAAATAGCCCCTGGACAGGGCTCATTACCATCCCCATAAACTGACCAGATTCTGTTAGCTGCAAGAGGTTCTGGCGAGCCCAAAACCACCAGTCGATCCAGTCGAGCCTAACAGGGTCTGAGTTAATATATATCTCTACCGCTAATCCTACGATTATGAACAGAAACACAACCCCGTAGATCGGATTAGTTTGCGTAATCCATTGGCTGCGCTTAGTTCTATGTCCTGTAATAGTTCCCATTCTTAGATCTCATTTTCTCTAACCCAATTTTACGAACACGTGAAGTGCTTATCTGATCTTCCCTGGTTTGGGTTAAGGATTTGGTGACGGCGAGAAGCTTTTTCATCAATCAGCAAGCGCCTCTTAAAAAGAATTTGACCGATAACACAACTCGACCCAGCCAATTGTACTCTTGTGTTCTGTGTGACCAGAAACCTTGACCAGCCGACTCATCATCGTTGAAGGAATGCTGACCAAGGTGACAAGTTTCGAGTGGTAACCATCCAATGACAATCTCGATTAGTGCCAGTTATCCAGAACTCGAACACTGAACGCTTGGGAGTACTACTCACCAGTTACAGAACAGATTTAACTTTTAGACGCAAATAGAAATTCAGGAACCTAACTTTTTCACCAGAGTGCTTCAGTTACCGCTTCTTCTAGCGTTCCCGATTCCAGAATCTCTCATACCGTTGAAAATTAGGCGGGGAATTCGATTCCTAGTGGTCTCCATCTAGAAGGAAAATCTTTTATATATTGTTTCCGGAATAAACTTGAGTATTCTCATGACTAACCACCAGATTGCTGGGACGTAGACGACATTTCGTTTACTTCTCGTCAGATTGTAAATTCTTCTGGCAACGTAACCCGGTGACACAGCAAAAACCGCTCTGACTTTTCCGTAAGACATTGGTGTATCTACGTAACCTGGCAGCACAGTAATTACATGAACATTGTACTTGTACAATTTCATTCGAAGTCCTTGCAGATAGGTACTTAAGGCTGATTTTGTTGCTCCATAAATAAAATTACTCTGCCGACCCCTCTCTCCAGCAAGTGAGCCCAAGCAAATAATAATTCCCGAGTTGATTCTTATCATTCTCTTAGATACTTCATTTAGTACCGCGGCTATACCCAGATAGTTGGTCATTGCAGTATCAAATAATTCT
>DBZU01000057.1:1879-2212 GCA_002311285.1 Dehalococcoidia bacterium UBA1152
ATGCATATGCATGGCGGTCATACCTTACCTTCAGGTCAGAAGTTAGATCAGCCAATTCTTTTTCATCGCGGGAGCTACAAATGACATTATGTCCTTCCCGAGTTAAAACATGTGCGACCTCTCTACCAATCCCGGAGCTTGCACCAATGATCAAGACATTCAACTATAACTTCCTACGAATTTAGGATCCTGTTAAACATCATTGATTTAAATCCGTCCCTAACGCCATATTTCTCTCGTATTAGCTCCCACTCATCCAATGAATTTGAATACATTTCTTTAAAGCTCTCTGCGGACAAACGGGCATCTTTTGCTAGGTAAACTCTACCTCCA
>DBZU01000057.1:2422-3566 GCA_002311285.1 Dehalococcoidia bacterium UBA1152
CCCATAAATCCTATACCAGTTGGCAAAACTATCTAAAGGATACAAAAAATCATTTAAATACAGTCTGCTTTTATCGTCATTGCGAGCCATTGCATAATACATATGATTAAAAGCTATTACTGAAAATTTATTAACCGTTAGATTGGGCATATAAAATGGCAAAGAAACTCTTCTCTTTTCTTTATACTGCAAATCTTCATCAACACAATGGTTAGCTCTCTGTAATATACCTCTCCCCATAGATTCGCCTTCATTATGAGTGTCAAGCCAAGAGAACAAATATTCATGTGAATCCAATGATTCATATTGAAGGTTAAACAACTCTTCCAGGTTGTTAAATCGTATGGTCTCCACATCCATATATGACGAACTAATCTTTTTTAGTTGAAGATGTACTTCTAATATAATCCCGGTCATTCCCATACCGCCACATGTGGCGAGAAATATGTCTGAATTCTCATTAGCATCACAGTAGATAATACTTCCGTCATGAAGCATTAATCTTAATCCTGTTACGTAATTGTGAAATGACCCTGCTTTCCAATTCTTACCGTGAACATCGCAAGCCACACAACCACCTACTGTTGCACGTTGTGTCCCTGGTGTCACATGCAAAAACCATCCTTTGAGTAAGAATGTCTTTATTATGTCTTGTAGTGCTACTCCTGATTGGCAATGTAAAACACCATTATTTGAATTAAAGTGAAACATCTTATTCAAACGACGCATATCGATGTTAATTCCTTCATTATTTATGGAGGCATCACCGTAGCTAGTTCCAGCCCCTCTCGCTAAATACGTTCCTTTAACTCTATTTATAAATTCGATAAGATCTCCAATACGTTCGGGCCTGAAAACGTTGGCGGAAACAATAGGATACCCTCCCCAACCCTTCAATTGTTCTTCTCTAAATTGTTTTAAGTACAAGCTATCGCCAAAGAATAGTTGAGAATTAAGCGGTGTCCCAGATGGGCTGAACCATCCGGTTTATTTGTAGCCTGGATACGCTGTGCTTAGACTTTCGAGATCACTACTTTTCCACTTAAATTTCATATTGCTTAAATATTTCTTTATATACTCGAAGCATATCCCGAATACTATATATAATATTTTTTATCGAGGTGGAATGTGACTCACCGAATTT
>DBZU01000056.1:0-189 GCA_002311285.1 Dehalococcoidia bacterium UBA1152
GTTTGAATTTTGGCAATCCCGAAACTAACGATGTTGCATTTCAATTACAGAAATCCATTAAAGGCATTGGTGAGGCAGCCCGAAAATTCGATATTCCAATAGTGAGCGGAAATGTAAGCTTATATAACGAATCTAACGGACAATCCATATATCCGACTCCGGTTATCGGCGCCCTCGGTATTCTCGATG
>DBZU01000056.1:390-6743 GCA_002311285.1 Dehalococcoidia bacterium UBA1152
AAACTTATAGCTAGCGGAATGGTAAAATCTGCTCATGATATAAGTGAAGGTGGATTAATAACTGCATTAGCCGAATGCTGTATATTAGGTGACATAGGATTTAAAATGATTAAACATGTTCCTGACCGATGGGATATTGCTTATTACGGCGAAAAACAATCACAAATTATAGTTTCATGTGCTGCAATTAATAACGCGAGTTTTATTTCTATAATTAAGGATTCCGGAGTTCCCTTTATGAAAATAGGCGTTGTTGGAGGGAAATATCTTAACATAGGAATGGACGATCCGATTCCAGTCGAGATACTAAGTGATTTCTGGCATAGCAGCATTCGACCAAACGGAAATAATGACAATATAACAAATTGACATCGGTTTTCAGACAATGCTACATTCAAATAGACACACTACTTCGTTTCTATCAAATGGAAGCAACGTAGTAGATATTAAACCCTAGATACTAGCCTGGAGAATTTCTTTGCCCAGATACGATTATATATGTGAGAACTGCGAAGGTGGTTATACTTTCGAGCTAAAACAGGCGTTTGATTCGAAACCAATAGCTGAATGTCCAGTTTGTGGTACTTTATCAAAACGACAATTCAGTTCAGTCCCTATAGTGTTTAAAGGTTCTGGATGGTATGTAAATGATTATGGTAAAAAAAGCACCGCTGCTCCTGGTGCTAAACCTTCTGACTCCACAGGCGATGCTTCAAAGAACGATGCTTCAACTTCTGAAGGATCAAAAACTACTGAGTCAAGCTCTCAAAAAAAACCTGACTCAAAAACTTCTAAAAGCGGGACCAAACCTTCAGGGAAATAAACATTGCGCGCATTAATACAGCGAGTATCTAAGGCTCATGTTGCAGTTAACCAAGATACCGTTGGAAACATTGATAATGGATTATGTATATTCATTGGAATCATGGAGAATGACCAGCCTAAGGATATCGAATACATTGTTGATAAAATCGTAAACTTGCGAATATTCCCGAATGCTGAAGGCAAATTTGACCAGTCTGTAATAGAAACTAAAGGCGAATTGTTGATCATAAGTCAATTCACCTTATACGCAAACACCAAAAAAGGTCGACGGCCCAGTTTTACTCGTTCTGCAAAACCCCAGGAAGCTAAATTTATATTTAATGAAACAATAAACCAATTCGAGGCGACAGGTTTAAAAATTCAAACTGGGCTTTTTCAAAGTCATATGAATGTTTCTATCGTGAATGATGGCCCAGTTACAATATTCATCGATTCTCGCGATCACAGCATCTAAATGACACGGGTAGATCGAGTATAAGGGACCTCTGTGAAATTCTATAAGAGGAGAAACGCAGAAGAAGACTATTCTGCTGGTAGGGTTTTAATGAACCTGTTAATTTCAGGAATATCTATCTCGTCATCCCAGAAGTCCACACCATCTGGGGCATTCGACTTAGTACGAGTAATATCCCAAGTACGTTTGGTGGCATCCCTGAAATCTTCAAAGTCTTTATAATGCTTTATCAACCCAGACGGTGGGAACTCATGCAGAAACATATTCTTTATTGCGTCCGTCTTAGTTATCAAAATATTTAGGCTCATATCCAAAGCTTCACACGAGTGAGTAAGTGCGCCAATCGATATCATATCCACCCCTGTCTCAGCAATCTCTTTAACATTGTTCAAGTTCACTCCGCCTGAAGCTTCGAGTAAAGCTTTCCCGTTATTAATTTCTACAGCCATTCGTATCATTTCTATATCCATGTTGTCTAGAAGTATGATGTCTGGGTCTGCTTTCATAACATCACGCAACTGTTCAAGGGTTTCAACTTCAATTTCTATTTGTACAGAATGCGGTACATTCTCTTTAGCTTTCATAACAATGTCATGCATTGATAATCCATCGATGGAGCTCAGATGAATGTGATTGTCTTTTATTAGAATACCATCACTCAAATTCATCCTATGATTACGTCCTCCTCCGGCTGTCACTGCATACTTTTGAAACTTGCGAATACCTGGCAGTGTTTTTCGGGTATCAATTATCACTGCTTTAGTTGATTTAACAGAGTCAACAAATTGCGCTGTTAAAGTAGATATACCGCTAAGGTGTTGCATTAAATTAAGTGATATTCTCTCGCCAGCTAAGATGGACCTCGCTCGCCCTTTAACATCTAAGACCACGTCGCCTTTTGAAACTCTTGCCCCATCTTCAAAAAGTGTGTGTACTTTTGTAGATGAGTCAATCTTCATAAAAACTCTTTCAGCTAAATGAACACCGCATAGCACACCTTGATTTTTTATGACAATGGCCGCACTGCATTCTCTATCTTCGTTTATTATAGAGTTGGTTGTAATATCGTTATTGGCAGAATCTTCTGCAATAAGATTTTCGATAAATCCGTCTATCTCAATTGAAGAAGCAAAATTAGCCATTTTTATTCAAAATGTCAATTCAACTCACACTTAACATCCGTTCTAAAGCTGTCAGTGCATGTAATCGGGTTTTCTCATCAACCTTAATTTGATTAACAACGACTCCATCATTTAGTGCTTCTAAAACCCACAACAAGTACGTCGGGTGTATTCGATACATTGTTGAACAAGGACATACTACCGGATCTAAACAAAAAATTGTTTTATCCGGGTGTTCGTTAGCTAATCGGTTAACTAGACTAATTTCAGTACCAATCGCCCAGACTGTTCCTGGGTCTGCCTCAGTCACAGTTTTGATAATCAATTCAGTTGATCCGTTCATATCTGCTGATTTCACCACATTTTGTGTACATTCAGGATGAACAATAATGTTTACATCAGGATATTTTTCTCTAGCTATCGTAATTTGGTCCACATTGAATCGAGTATGAACAGAGCAATGGCCTTCCCACAAAATGATCCTTGCATCGTTTAATTGTTGTATCGAATTCCCGCCGTGGTCCTTGAAAGGGCTCCACACAACCATTTGATCGGCAGAAACTCCAAATTTCAACCCAGTGTTTCTTCCAAGGTGCTGGTCTGGCAAAAATAATAGCCTTTGACCTCGTTCAAATGCCCATTCAAATACTTTTGCAGCGTTTGAGGACGTACAGACAATGCCGCCGTTTAAACCGCACAACGATTTAATAGCAGCTGTTGAATTCATATATGTGATTGGTATGACTGTTTCTTCTCCAAACAATCCTGTAATTTCATCCCAGCAATCTTCTACATCTTCAATTTTTGCCATGTCTGCCATAGAACATCCAGCCATTAAGTTGGGAAGAATCACTGAAACATCTGTATCAGTTAATATGTCAGCTGTCTCAGCCATAAAATGAACACCGCAAAAAACTACCGCCTCAAGGCCTTTCTTTTCTGCAGCATATTTAGACAGGTTGTATGAGTCACCTCGAAAATCAGCAAATTGAATTACTTCATCTCTCTGATAATGATGTCCAAGTACCATTATCTTATTACCCAGTTTCGCCCTGGCATGTTTAGTTCTTTCAATAATTTCATCTGTATCAAGTGTTCTGTATTCAGCCGGTACACGTTGCCATCTCACCCCAGCTTTCAACTCTTCAGCCAAGGTTTTTGATTTCAAATTCGAATCGCTGCGGCAAAACGCAGATTGCTCTATCTCAGTAATCGGAATTGTTCTTGGTCTATATTTTGTAGATGTCATGTTATTTCAACGCCTAAATTTCATAATAAACAATACATTTAACGTTTAGCGAATGTGGCTAATTCTGGTTTGCTAATAACTGAACCTTGTACCGACCAGGCTCCGGTTTTATCGATTTTTACTTTCACCATGTCGCCTACCAATTCGCTCGACCCATTAAAATGTACTAGTTTATCATTTCGACTACGACCTCTAGCTCTATTATCATTCACTTCTTCAACTAATACTTCTTGAATGGTGTTCAAATATCCCGAATTTATTTCGGTTGATATTTTTTTTTGCAAGTTTTCTAAAGCAGTCAATCTTTCTTTTTTTACATCGTCGGGAACATCATTATCAAATTTCCTGGTAGCAATAGTTCCTGGCCTATCAGAGTAAACCGCTGCATGGACCTTATCAAATCTGACTTCCTTAATAATATCCAAAGTTTCATTAAATTCTTTATCTGATTCTCCGCAGAAACCAACAATTACATCAGTACTTAGTGATACAGATGATATTTTAGTACGAATCTGGTCTATTTTACGTAAATATTGATCCCTTGTGTATCCTCGCCGCATGTTATATAAAACTGAATCTGAACCAGCCTGAACTGGAAGATTAATATGTTCACAAACTTTATCTAAATTATCGATCGAATCGATGATATGTTCACTCATGTCATTAGGATGTGAAGTTAAAAATCTAACGCGGTGTAGCCCATCGACTGCATCTATTTTCTCCAAGAGATGACCTAAATCAATATCTCCTTCTAAATCATGTCCATATGAATCAACATTTTGACCCAATAGTGTCACTTCTTTCACACCTCTTTGAACCAGCATTTCAGCTTCTTTAACTAGTTCCGGTATAAAACGGCTTTTTTCTCTTCCCCTTCTGTAAGGAATAATGCAAAAAGTGCAGAATTTATCACACCCATGAATAATTGGTACATAAGTAGATACAGAAGGCTTAGCCTCTAAAACACCAATACACCCTTCTTTATCTACTTTTAATCGATCACACAGCAAATCAATTAACGGGTCGAATTCTTGCGGTCTCATAAAGACATCAACATATGGAAAAGTTGATTCTAGTTCCTCTGTCTTGGGACCTACCATACAACCCATAAGGGCGAATACCAGGTCAGGCTTAAGCGTTTTTAATGGGGCTAACCGAGTCAAGTTACCAACAACTCTGTCTTCAGCACTTTGTCGAACAACACAGCTGTTTAAAACGATAACATCAGCTTCGTTTTCTTGATCGACTTTATGTAATCCCAGCTGATTCATCGCGCTTTCTAATCGTTCTGAATCAGCTTTGTTCATTTGACACCCTACTGTCCAAATAAAATAACTATCCAAAGTCTGTTCCTATGTCTTCACTTTTTTAGTTGAAGAGAATTCTACTCCTGATTGAGATCCGATCCAAATCTCCCCGTCTTCATAATATTCTTTTTTCCAAATTGGAACTATCTCTTTTATGCGGTCAATTGAGTATCTACAGGCCTCAAAAGCTGCGTCTCTATGTTTAGAAGCTACAACTACTATTAATGAGGTTTGTCCTAACGGCACTTTTCCTATCCTATGGGCAATTGATACTCTATCTACATCCCATTTATATAGCATCTCTTCTGCTGTCTGAAATAGTTTTTTATTGGCCATTGGTTGATATGACTCGTATTCAAGTAGTTTTACACTTCTACTCAAATTGTTATCCCTAGTATTGCCTAAAAATGTTGCTATAGCTCCACTCTTTTTGGATGTTACAAATTTGATTGCTTCAGTAACATCTAATTGTTCATTACTAATAATTATATTTATTTGTGAATTCGAGCTTAACTCATTCAATTTAGCCACCTCCCGATACAGGGGGTATTAAAGCAACCTCATCGTTCATATGCAATGTATAGCTATGAGTTTGATATTCATGGTTGACAGCGACCACAATTTTGGACGGAGAACCTGCTAATTGAGGATATTGTTCAAGCAAATCAGTCAGCAGGTCACTCACCAAAGCACCTTTTGACACGTTCATCAGGATTGAACTTTTTCCGATTATTTCTCTATAGCTGGCAAACAGCCTGATAGTCACGGATATCATTCTATTTCAACTTAGTTAACCAATAATTCCAGACTCTTTCAACTTTCGAATCTTTTCTACATCATATTGTAAGATACTGTTTAAAATGGAATCGGTATGTTGCCCCACCAAAGGTGCACCTTCTACTTCCATTGGAGTTCGACTAAACTTAATGCTTTTCCCAGTCACCCAAACTGTGCCGGCCACTGCGTCAGGCACTTCTATCATAATCTGACTATCATTAATGTACTTTTCCCTAGCGGCAGCACTCGTATCATTTATACTAGCACACGGCACGCTATATTTTGATAAGTGATCTACTGCTTCCTTCTTAGTCTTTTTAGCAAACCAGCCAGAAAGAACGTTTTCTAACGAGTCTGAATTTTCCTTTCTCGACTGTCGGGTTTTGTACTTAGAATCATTAGTCCATTGTGGTTTATTTAAAGCATCACATAATCTCTCAAACATAGCTCTATTTGTTGCAGCAAGAAACACCCACCCATCTGTACATTTATAGGCATTAGTTAACCCAGCACCGTTGCCTTCTCTCTCAAATTCCTGGCCACCACTAAGATATGCTGATATCGGGATTTCGTTTGTTGTAAAGCCAGAATCAGCTAAATTAACGTTTATACTTTGGCCT
>DBZU01000056.1:6865-10517 GCA_002311285.1 Dehalococcoidia bacterium UBA1152
CCATACGCTGAAACATTAATCATAATAATTTTAGGATTTATTTTGTTTAATTCTTCGTATCCAAATCCCATTTTTTCTATCGTGCCAGGTCGGAAATTTTGTAGAAAAAAATCTGATACTTTGACTAAACCTTTAAGAATTGACTTGCCTTCATCGCTACGAAGATTCAACGCGAGACTTTTTTTTCCAGAATTATATTGAACCCAATAAACGCTTTGACCACGTACGTGTGGTGAATTCTTACGGCTCTCATCTCCAGCAATTGACTCAACCTTTATTACTTCAGCCCCCATCCGCGCAAACATTAGCCCGCACCTGGGTCCAGCCTGATAACGGCCTAGATCCAGTACACGTAATTTTTTAAGTGGTCCTCCCATCTAACTAATCCTCATTTTGACTTTGTTTCTCTTTTGCGTTCAAAAAAATCTTTAAACCCTTCAGCAACCGAAGTCGGTTTAAGTTTTTCACTGATAATACTTAATTCTTCATTAAACATTTCAGCCCAAGAAGATCCTACATGCCCTATTAATAATCCTTTGATACCAGTCACCATATTTGGATCATTTTCAGCAATTGTCAATGCAATTTCCTTAGCTCTCGTCAAAACCAGGTCAGTTGATACCATATGATTTAATAATCCAATATTTAAAGCTTCGGCTGCTTCAACAACTCTTGCAGTAAATAATAACTCTTTAGCTATAGGCCAGCCAACTTGCATCGGTAACGACCAAGTAGCATTTAACCTGCCATAAGAAGCTGCCAAAAACCTAAACTTACTAAGATCACACCCAATGCGAATATCAAGCGATGAGGCGATAACTGCTCCTCCACCATATGCCAGACCATTAACTGCACCAATAGTGGGTTTTGGAAACTTTGCTAATCTCCAAGGCAACCATGTTTGTTCATCTGTTTTTTCAGGCAGTCCTGTTTTGACATCAGACTGGGCGAGCATTTCATGTATGTCTGCGCCTGCAGAAAACGCTTTGTTTCCCGCACCAGTTATAATCAGGACATTAACAGCTGAGTCGTTTTCTATTTTATTTAGCACGTCATTAATTTCAGCAAACATCATTTGATTGAGTGCATTGAGAACCTTAGGCCTATTCAACACGACAGTGCATACGCTTGATTCGATATCTAAAAGAATTGTTTTATACGACAGGATATGCCTCCATTAACCTAAAACATCTGTGTTCAAATACCAGTTAAATATAATTATAAGAGTTAAACTCAAATATACTATAAATAAAGCTTTGATATGAGTATTTATGATATTTGTGTATAATCTCACCCAATTTCATCAATAACTCAAGAGGTGTGTAGAAGTGGCAAAAGACAAAGTCAAAGAATCAGAAATAGCCGTCCATTGGCAAGAAGAAGAGTTAATCGTTCCTAATGACGACTTTGTTAAACAAGCAAATATGGCTGACCCAGAAGTTTTGGAAAGATTTGATCAGGCAAACTGGCCTGACTGCTTTGTAGAATATGCTGATCTGCTAGACTGGGATCAACGTTGGCATACAACAATAGACACTACTAATCCTCCATTTTACAACTGGTGGGTTGGAGGCAAATTGAACGCGTCTTACAACTGCGTCGATAGGCATTTAAAAGCACACCGTAATAAAGCCGCGTTGATATGGGTCCCAGAACCTGAAGAGGAATCCCATCAAGTAATCACCTACCAAGAGTTATGGGTTAGGGTTAATGAATTTGCTGCTGTTTTAAGAGACGATTGTGGACTAAGGGCAGGCGATAAAGTTACTCTGCATATGCCTATGGTGCTGGGCCTTCCAATAACTATGTTGGCTTGTGCACGACTAGGGGTGGTCCATTCTCAAGTATTTGGAGGATTCTCTGGAGAAGCATGTGGTGATCGAATTGTTGATTCCGACAGCCGTGTTCTTATAACTTCAGACGCATACTACAGAGCCGGTAAACTATTAAACCATCAAGTTAAGGCCGGTTTATCCGTTAATCATGCTAAAGGACAAGGGTCGGTAGTAGATAAAGTATTAATCTGGAGGCGATACCCAGGCAAGGTTTCTTCAGATGCGGCTATGACTGACGGCAGGGATTTTTATGTGGATGAGTTGCTCAAAAGTAAAAAAGGAGTGAGAGTAGAACCAGAGTCACTGCCTTCTGAATCTCCGTTATTCTTAATGTATACCAGCGGTACTACTGCCAGGCCTAAAGGGTGCCAACATTCCACTGGTGGCTACATGTCATATGTCGCTGGCACAACAAAGTATTATCAAGACATACATCCTGAAGATGTTTATTGGTGCTTTGCAGACATCGGATGGATAACCGGGCACTCATATATCGTTTATGGACCTCTCGCAAACGCTGCCACTGCTGTAGTGTATGAAGGAGCTCCAACATACCCTGATGCGGGAAGGCCTTGGCGAATAGCTGAGCAATTAGGGGTTAATATATTTCACACAGCCCCAACTACTATTCGAATGCTACGAAAAACAGGCCCCGATGAACCTGCAAAATATAATTTCCAATTCAAACACATGACTACTGTGGGAGAACCTATAGAACCAGAGGTTTGGCGTTGGTATTACGAATACATTGGAAAAGGCAAGGCAGTGATCGTTGATACTTATTGGCAAACTGAAACGGGTGGGTTTATAGGCACCACTTTACCTGCACTTCAGCCAATGAAGCCAGGTAGTTGTGGTCCAGGGGCTTTGGGAATAGAACCTGTCGTATTAAGTGATGACGGCACTTCGCTAAGCGCTGGAAGTGCCGGTAACTTGTGTATGAAAAACCCTTGGCCTGGCCGAATGCAAACTATTTACGGTGATCCTGATAGGTTCGTAGAAACATACTTTGCCAAGTTTGCAAAAAAAGAAAGTAAAGACTGGAAGGATTGGCCATACGTTACTGGCGATGGAGCGACTTTGTCAGAAGATGGATATATTCGAATACTTGGAAGAGTAGATGATGTCATTAACGTGGCTGGACATAGGTTGGGCACTAAAGAACTTGAGTCAGCAGCATTAACTGTAGAAGCAGTTGGGGAGGCTGCGGCCGTGCCAGCTTATGACGAACTCAAGGGCCGTGTTCCAGAACTTTATATTTCTCTAAAACCTGGTTTTGACCAATCAGGTGTCGACATTGAAGTCAAAAATGCTATAGAAAAAATGATCGGACCGATCGCCAGGCCATCACATATATGGGTAACTACTGATTTACCAAAAACTAGTTCAGGTAAGATAATGCGAAGGGTAATAGCCGCTATTTCTAATTTTATGGATCCTGGCGATACCACCACATTATCTAATCCTGAAATAGTCGATCCAATTACAAAACAAGTTCATGAAGCAAAGAAGGCTATGGGTGAGGTCACAGAAGACGAGCGCCGCAAGCTTGAAGTAGAAGTTCGAAGATTTGGTGAAGATTAATATGACTGAAAGTTAGATATTTAGCTTTCATCAATGTTTTCGGCTGTTTTCATGTAATCTTCAATCTTTTTAGGCAAATACACGTTAGGTGTTTTACGTTTATCTGCTAACGATATTTGCTTTGATCTTTCTCTTGAACGATCCTTTTTCGTTTGGCTAGACGTGTCATAACAATTAGGACAAGAGACGTCTTTTTCAAATTTATCAGATGCTTTATCGAGTTCAGAGATCGG
>DBZU01000005.1:0-10268 GCA_002311285.1 Dehalococcoidia bacterium UBA1152
GGTTCGATTAAACCTAACACGGTTTGTATTTTCCCGGTTCTATCTGATGCTGACATCTTATCTCCTTGTTTGGATAAAGGAATTTTATTGTTCATTGGACAAAACGGACAAAACTTGATTTTGTACGGAGTAATTCTATAGGCATGGATTCTAACACGGTTTCATATGCAATGTTTTGTTTATAAAATAAGTATATATCGTTATTAAACGACGCGATGTAAATAGTTAAGAATTAAAAGACTTAACGGGGGACAGCCGTATTCAAAAAAATTAGTGACACAGAATTTAATTAATTTGCCAGCCTTACTATCTCCATGTTTCTATAAGCACGTAACCCTGCTGCCATGAAAGCTTGTGCTTCCTGAGGTAGTTCCTGTAAGGATTCTAGTACTGAGTCCATCTCCTCATGTCCCTCGTCCATTCTGATACCCCACAGAACATCTTTATAAATATCTTTGGATGTGGCGGTGTACATCAATTCAAGGATTTCTGGATCCAATGAGGAATCATTGATTTTAAGATTGTCAATTTCATGACGTAATAACTCGAGCAACTTTATCTTTTCATTCATAATAATAACCCTTTATTTACTTCAATATGTTTTTACTTCTCAACGTCTTGGCTTAATTAAGCGGATACTGCAATTCACGAAATCGTCTTGAAGTATTGACGTCAAGTAGTATAAAGGGATTGCATGGTATATGTCAATACGTGTAAACTAACTAACGTTATGACGTCGACACGCCGTGAAGTGAATCAGACAGAACTTAGGGTTATTAAGGACTCTAAGGCATTAACTGTTCGCATTCCTACTGATTTGTGGAAGTCAGTGAAGATAAAATGTGTGCAGGAAGATACAAATATTCAAGCTTTGCTAGCACATTACTTAAACTTATGGGTTGATGACAAAAAGTAGTAGTTTTACTAAATTATTGATTTCAGCCAACCTGTAATACGTTCAATTTCAGGCGTGACTCCCGCTAGTTTATGTTCAACATAGTCAAATGTATGATCAAAGCCAGCTGGTATTGATACAGTTGTAGGTACATTCTTAGCCGTTAATGCTTTAGTCATAGCCAAAGTGTTACTTAAAAGGGAATCCTGGTCTCCGCATACAAGATAACAAGGAGGAAATTTTTCTATGTATGGTGAAAAAATCGGACTTACCAAAGGGTTCTGTATCTTGGAAAGATAATTTGGCCCCAAGTACGCCCTTGTGAACCAAACTTCAACATAACCGCTGTTAGATAATGGTTCGCTAATCATTAAGGGAAAGTCAAAAACACCGTAATAAAGTAATGCTCCGGAAAAATTAACTTTTATGTCTGATAAATCACCGCCATCTACTGCATTATTGTCTCCGTGCAACACATGGATTGCCACTGCAGACAGATTAGCTCCAGCTGAATCTCCGCTGATCATCATCTTTGTAGGATCACCTTTGTAATTATGGGCATTCTTAACAATCCATCTCGCTGCGTAAACTACATCTTCAGGCGCGTTAGGGAATGTTCTCTCTGGGGCTAAAGAATAATCTAAGTTAAAAACTACAAATCCTTGTTCAGCTAATCTCATGGTTTTCCTTTTAACCCCTTCAGGTGAGCCTACACACCATCCGCCACCGTGCATGTATAAAATTACTGGGAAAGGCCCCGAACCTTTAGGAATATAGACTTCTGACAATAATTTCCAGCCGTCTTTATTTCTTATTTCAACTGTTTCAGATTTTGCTATCTCAGGCATGTCAACGTTTAAAGAAGAAAAATCCATAGCTTCTCTAACAAACGGTATTTCTTCAACAGTTTGGGGTAATGGTGGGTCAATATCTTGTCCAACTAAAAGAGACATCCAGTTATTATTATTAGGGTTCGGCATACTAATCACCTCAAAAGAAACGTATTTAATGAAATTTATATGTACATTAATTTACCTTATTTCTTCAGTTAAATACACAATGTGAAATAGTACACGAATCATTAATCTATCTGATATAGTTTTCATATGTTCGATTTTGATGTCATAGTTATGGGAGCCGGACTCGCTGGAATGAGGGCTGCTTTAGCAGCTTCTAAGAACGGTGTAAAAGTTGCTGTTATAACCAAGGTTTACCCCGTACGCTCTCACTCTAATGCAGCTCAAGGTGGTATAAACGCCGCACTTACCGATCGTGGCGATAATTGGGAGGACCATGCCTTTGACACAATAAAAGGCTCTGACTATCTCGCTGATCAAGACGCCGTTGAAGTGATGGCAAAAGAGGCGGGTAGTGAAGTTATAAACATGGAGCACATGGGTGCTGCATTCAATAGAGACGACCAGGGTAAATTAGGTGTCAGGGCTTTCGGTGGTCAGCGTGAGGCAAGAACATTTTTTGTCGCTGATTTTACTGGCCAAGCGCTTTTACATGTGTTGCATGAACAGGTACTAAGGTCGGGTGTTCAAGTTTTCGAAGAGTGGTTTGTTACTACGCTCATCATGCAAGAAGAGAGATGCGTGGGCGTTGTAGCTATGGATATGCGAACGGGTGAATTGCATGTTATGAAAGCAAACGCCGTGATTATTGCATCAGGAGGAGTTGGCAGAGTTTTTGAACCTTCCACAAATGCACTTATCTGTACGGGTGATGGAATTTCTCTAGCGTATCGTGCTGGCGCTGGTATCATGGACATGGAGATGGTTCAATATCATCCTACGACTCTCAAGAATAATGGGGCATTGATGTCAGAAGCAGCAAGAGGGGAGGGAGCATATCTTTTAAATGCTGAAGGCGAGCGTTTTATGGAAAAGTACGCACCAAATATGATGGAGCTTGCTTCTCGTGATGTAGTGTCTAGATCAGAGCAAACTGAAATAAATGAAGGTAGAGGAATAGATGGATGTGTGTTATTAGATGCTAGACATCTAGGAGAAAAATTGATCAACGAAAGATTATCTCAAATACGACAATTAGGAATTGATTTTGCTGGTAAAGATTTGGTTACCGATCCGGTGCCGATTCGTCCTGGAATGCATTACATAATGGGTGGGATTAAAACTGATGTGGATGGACTAACTTCGATACCTGGTTTGTATGCTGCTGGTGAGACGGCATGCGTGAGTGTGCATGGCGGAAATCGGTTAGGTGCAAATTCTTTATTGGACACGCTGGTTTTTGGAAGACGTTCAGGGCAACATGCTTCAGAATGGGTAAAGAATCAGTCGTCTGCTTTAGTCGATGATTCTTATTTGAACACAGATAGGGAAGCAATTCAAAACCTTTTAAATAGAGATACTGGAGAAATGTTTGGTCAAATTAGGCTTAACTTAGGTCAGAAAATGAATAAACATCTCGCAGTCTATAGGGATCAGAAAGGCATGGAGCAAGCAAAATCTGATTTAGCTGAGTTAAAAAATAGATATTCTAGCGTCATAGTTCAAGACAAAAACAAGATTTTTAATACTAACCTTATATTCACCATTGAATTAGGATTCATGCTTGATTGTGCTGAAACCACGATTATAGGTGCGCTTGAACGTAAGGAGAGTAGGGGCGCTCATACACGAACTGATATGCCGGATAGAGATGATAAAAATTGGCTTAAACATATTGTGGTAAGTCAAATTGATGGGAAACCCAAGGTTGATTACTTACCGGTTAATATTACAAAATGGCAGCCTCAGGAACGAAAATATTAGTCAAGTTAAAGAATATGTATATAGATTTAAATATAGCCAGATTTGATCCGGAATCTGATTCCAAAAAATCTTATCGTCAGGAATTCAATATTCAATTAGATGAGACCTCTTCAGTACTAGATGGATTAATTAAAATTCGAGAAGAAATAGATGGTACGTTAGCCCTAAGATGCTCTTGCCGAAGCGCCATATGTGGTTCTTGTACGATGAGGGTTAACGGACAAGCAGTTCTTGCGTGTAACACTAAGATTGCTGACCTGGTATCAGATAAAAATAAATCAATCAACGTTGAGCCTATGGGCAACATGAAATTAATCAAAGACTTGATTGTTGAATTTGATACTCACTGGGAAAAAATCAAAGCTGTTGATCCCTGGATAAAGACGGATTCTTCTCCTCCAGAAGGGGAATACATTGCATCAAATGAGTCAATGATTGAGTTGGCAGGCGTAATGGGGTGTATTCAATGCGGAGCATGTGTCTCAGATTGCACTGTTCTAGCTGTTGATGAAACTTTTCTTGGTCCAGCTGCATTAGCCAAGGCTTATAGGTTTCTAGTGGATCCTAGAGATGACGCTAACACTCAAAGGCTTAAAGAGTTAAATGAACCGGGCGGAATGTGGGATTGCACCAGATGTATGCAATGTGTGGAAGTGTGTCCTAAAGGAGTAGACCCTATGGGAAAGATAATGAAACTTAGAGATTTTGCTATGGAAGCTGGATATAAAAACACTACTGGTGCACGACATGCCGAAGTTTTTTCAGAAATTATTCGAGATAATGGTGTTCTAAATGAATTTTGGCTAATAATTAAAACCTTTGGTATGTTCAATGTTCCGGAAATGTTGAAATTAGCACCGATTGGTTTGAAAGCTATGATGAGAGGGAAAATGCCATCTATATTTTATGAAAAAATACCGGGTTCCAAAAATATAACTAAATTATTTGAAAAGACTAAGGTGTTTTGATGAAATATGCATTTTATCCAGGATGTGTTTCTAGAGGAGCCGCGCCTGAACTGTACACAGCTACTATAGAGGTGTGTAATCTACTTGGGATCGAATTAGATACTGAATCGATGGAAGGTGCGTCTTGCACCGGTTCGGGAGTTTTACAGGAAAAAAATGAAAGATTAGGCGACACACTGAATGCTCGGACTTTTGCCATGGGCGAAAACTCCGGACTGCCTATTATGACTATATGCAGTACTTGTCAGGGAGTTATGTCTCAAGCCAAGGCACGCATGACCAATATTGAGTATAGGGAATCAGTAAATGTTAACTTAGCAGATGAGAATCTTGAATATAAAGGACAGGCCGAACCCCGGCACTTGCTTTGGATCATAATAGAAGATATTGGCATCGATAAGTTTAAAGAGAAAATCGTTAAACCTTTAACAGGGTTAAAAATAGCGCCTTTTTATGGTTGCTATATTGTCAGACCGTCAGACGCATTAGGTTTTGATGAAAATCCAGATCGTAAACATTCATTGGAAATGATTATCGAAGCTGTAGGAGCTGAAGTAGCTGATTTTCCTGGTAAAAGCGCCTGTTGCGGTTTCCCGATATTGACCATAAATGAAAAAAATTCAATGAAGATGGTAAGCAACCACACTCTTAGCGCTAAAAAAGAGGGAGCTGTGGCAATGGTAACTCCGTGTCCACTTTGCCACCTGAATTTAGATGGTTATCAGCCAACGGCATCTAAGCAAGCCGGCCAACCAATAGACCTTCCGATACTTCATTTGCCTCAACTAATCGGACTGGCTTTAGGCATAGATCCGAAAAGCCTTAAATTAAACCAACATATCGTGAATACAGAAAAAGTGATTTCTGCGCTAGCTTTAACTCCATAAGCGGTAATTAGTGGAATTGCAACTTGCTGTATTCTTGCCAAATAATTCGTTCTGAGCTTGTTCCTGCGACTAAGAAGCTTTTGGAAAATGGAATTGGTAGTGTCTATTCAAACCGATCAAAGATTAGCTTAGCCTTAAGAAGAGCAGGTTGTTTATAATGTGACATCATTTGCCAGCCATAATTTCTAAGGTTTCTCTTACCGACTCAGCTGACTTATGAAGGGCGGCAAGTTCCGATTTAGTAAGTTTAAATTCAAAGATATGTTCAATTCCAGTTTTCCCAAGTTTCACTGGTACGCCAACAAACAGATCATTTAATCCATACTCGCCTTCCAGATATGCTGTACAAGGAAGTATTAGCTTTTTATCTAAGATTATAGAGCCGACCATTTCTACTATGGATGCTGAAGGAGCATAATATGCACTACCAGTTTTAAGTAAACCAACTATTTCTGCCCCTCCATCCCTTGTTCTCTGTATGATTTGCTCCAAACGGTCAGCAGGGATTAAATCGGAAACAGGTATCCCTCCTATACTAGTGGGTCCTACTGTTGGCACCATAGTATCCCCGTGTCCACCTAAAACGTAGGCCTGTACGGCATCTACCGAAACATCTAATTCTTGAGCCAAGAAGCTTCTATATCTCGCTGTGTCTAATACCCCTGCCATACCAACTACTCTTTCTTTAGGAAATCCACTTATTTTCAATGCTTGTTGAGCCATCGCATCTAATGGATTTGTAACTATTAATAAAATGCTGTCAGGAGATTGAGTAGATGTTGTTTCTACAACATCAGAAACTATTTTCATGTTTGTCAGTAGCAAATCATCTCTACTCATTCCCGGCTTTCTGGCAATGCCCGATGTAATAACAATAATGTCTGAGCCAGCAGTTTCTTCATATGAATTAGTCCCTATAATTTTTGCGTCAGATCCCACGACTGGACCAGATTCAAGTATGTCTAAAGCTTTTCCCTGAGGTAATCCCTCTATAATATCTACTAAAACGATGTCGGCATAACCTTTGTCAAATAATCTTTGTGCAGTTGTTGCTCCAACATTTCCAGCTCCAACTATAGTAATTTTTTGTGCCATCTAACCTTATGCCTCTACGTAATTTTGCCAAAGACAATCTATATTCGAGTTTTCAACAGTTTCCATCACATAATTGCCATATTCTTCACTTGTAGCGCCGCTATTTCTTCCTGTCATTACAATTTTACGTTCATACTGTCCACATATATCTAATGCTTTGTGAAGTTTTCCAGATATTTCTTCGAAACCAATATGTTCCAGCAACATCGCACCTGCGCGTAATAATGAACTTGGATCAGCATACTGCGCTCTTCCTTCGGTCACCATTCTTGGAGCACTACCATGAATAGCCTCAAACATTGAATATGTTTTGCCTAGGTTGGCTGAACCAGCGGTTCCAACCCCGCCCTGTATTTCAGCAGCTTCATCAGTAAGTATGTCACCGTATAAGTTTGGCAAAACTAAGACTTGAAAATCTGAGCGACGTTTTTCATCGATTAGCTTAGCGGTCATTATGTCTATATACCACCCTTCCCAATGGATGTCAGGATAATTCTTAGAAACCTTAGATGCGATTTCTAAGAATTTGCCATCAGTCGTTTTTACTATATTAGCCTTAGTAACCAGTGTCACGTTTTTGTTGCCCATTTTTTCAGCATGTGCGAAAGCCGCTTCAATAATTCTTTCAGACCCTTGTGAAGTTATGACTCGGAAGTCAATTGCAAGGTCTTCGGTTACATTAATTCCTTGATTGCCAACCGCATATAGATCCTCAGTATTTTCTCGAAAAAACGTCCAGTCAATCCCAAGTTTTGGTATACGGACTGGTCTAACATTTGCAAAAAGATCGAGTTCTTTACGCATAGCTACATTAGCTGATTCTATATTAGGCCAGCCGTCTCCTTGTTCTGGAGTGTGAGTAGGGCCTTTAAGAGTAACATGACATTTCTTTATGTCTTCCAGCACATCATCAGGGATAGCTTTGCCATGTTTAGCTCTGTTTTCAATTGTTAGCCCATCTATTGTGCGGAAATTTACTTTGCCACTGGATACAGCATCTGCCATAAGATATTCTAAAACTCTCTTGGTTTCTTTACTAATAGTGGGCCCAATACCATCGCCTCCGAGCATGCCTACAATAATTGGGGACACTTTCGAGTAGTCCGTCCAATTGGTCTCTATCTTCATCATTTCTATGCGTGCAAGCTGCTCTTCTATTATTGTTTTGAAGTGATTTTGAGCCGTTTGGATTAGTTCAGTATTCAAAGTTTATTTTCCTTACTTCAGGGTGTTAGTTATTAATAAAGGTTCAACTACATAGTGTAGCGAGGTGTATTGTATATGTCTTTTATATCGCAATCGATAATTGAAATATAAATCGATGATCTTAACTAACGTGGTTTAAAACATTTTATCTTTTAAAGAAATTGTCTGTCGCATATTTACTATTGCAAATCAAACTTTTGGATCTATTACTGCTAGTACAGTTCCTTTAGCAACCTTTGCCCCTATAGGCTCTGGTAGTCGTTTAATAATACCAGTTATGGGAGATGGCAAAGTATTTTCCATTTTCATTGCCTCGAGCACCAATATGTCTTGACCAGACGACACCTCTTCACCTTCTATGGCTAGGTGTTTAATAACTATGCCATTTATGGGGGCCGTCATAAAAACCTCATCTTTATCAGTCGTAGTTTCGGTCATCGTACCTGACCCATAGCTTTCAATTTCCTGGTACTTTGTTTTACGGGTTATAGGGTCAACTTCGACATAAAATATCTCGTCGCCTAGGTATACATTAAATGCTTTTACTTTTTTACTTTTATTAATGGGCGTATCATCCTTGCCTGGTTCTTCGACCATATTTGTGCTGGAAACAGCCTTCTCTATCGAATCACTTGATGGTTTTTGCAGACCATGCTTTGCAAGTAGAAAAGACAATCCGGTAGTGGGGTAAAGCGCATAAGTCAATATGTCATCGATGTTATTTGTAATATCTGAAATCGATTCCTTAGCCGATTCCATTTCCGGTTCTAATTCATCAGCAGGACGCGATTTGATTTGTTCTACGTCACCTTTGACTTTGCTCATGACTATTTCTTTCACGCCTTCATCGATTGGAGCAGGGGGCCTTCCATATTTACCTATAACATAATCAGTTATTGCGTTCGATATCATCTTATATCGCCCAAACAATATATTGCTTACCGCCTGGGAACCGATCATTTGACTCATTGGTGTTACTAGCGGAGGGTATCCTAGCTCTTGCCGGGTGACAGGTATTTCTTCCATCACATCCTGTAATCGATCTTCAGCTCCGGCTTCGCGAAGCTGAGATATGAGATTAGAAAACATACCACCTGGTATTTGATGTCTAAGTACTTTTGGGTCTATTACTGCGGATTTTGTTGTATCAAGTAAATCCAGATAGTTCGACAATCGATTCTCTAATTTTGCCCCTAATACGAGTATTTTCTCCAAATCTAAGTTTGGGTTACGTTCATGGTTAGACAACGTTGATAATAAAGGTTCAATAGCTGGTTGTGATGTTCTCAGCGACAGAGGGGCAAGACACGTGTCTACTATGTCTACCCCGGCTTCTATAGCCTTTAGAACGGTCATCGAAGCCATTCCGGAAGTATAATGTGTATGTAACTGAATAGGCAGACTAATTTCACTTTTTAAAGCTCCAATTAATTCATATGCGTCGTATGGTGAAAGCAGCCCTGCCATGTCTTTTACCGCAATGCTATGAGCACCTAATTTCTTGAATAGCTTAGCTTTCTCAATAAAGTATTCGAGATTATAAATTGGTCCGCCCAATCTGCCGTGTTCAGTGATTGAATAACATAGAGTCATCTGTAAATGTTTGTTATTATTTAACACTGCTTCGGCTGCGGCCGATAGATTCCACTCATCATTCAAAGCATCAAAAACTCTAAAGATGTCAATGCCATTTTCAGAGGATCGCTGTATAAAACTTTGAACAACGTCATCGGGGTATGCCCTATACCCAACGAGAGACTGACCGCGGAGGAGCATTTGCAGCTTGGTGTTCGGCATCAAAGCCTTGAATGTCCTAAGACGTTCCCAAGGGTCTTCATTCAAGTATCTGGTGGCGACGTCAAATGTAGCTCCTCCCCATACTTCCATTGAATGAAAACCAACAGAATCCATGCCTGCTGCAATTGGCGTCATATCCTCCGTTTTAAGTCTAGTTGCTAGTAGACTTTGATGAGCGTCTCGAAATGTTGTATCGGTAATTTTTAGTGGTTGTGACATAATCTAAATCTGGGTTGCGGATGACTTGTTTCCACAAATTTAGCCTTGAGGCTTTAGCCTTCAACGGCTGTGGCTTGGTTTGGCCTAGCTGGTTTAATAGTTTTAGTTGCTCACTATTTTGATATTCAAGAATTGCAGCAATTACTATAGCCAGTTTTTTGGAATCATCAATTGCTGCAGTATAGCTCACAAGGGTATGCTCCCATGTTTTTTTATAGGCATAGAATCCCGTTTATTTGATAACATTTTTAATGCAGATATTAATTTAGCCCTTGTATCCGCGGGATCTATTACATCATCTATTAACCCCTTGCTAGCTGCAACGTAAGGATTCATCAATTCCTCACGGTATTCATTGATTTTTTGTGATTTTAATTCATCCGGATTTTTCGAAGATTTAATCTCCCTGCCGTGTATTATA
>DBZU01000005.1:10432-10888 GCA_002311285.1 Dehalococcoidia bacterium UBA1152
CAATACACTGATTTTAGGCACGGTCGCTTCAGCATAAGCGTAAATCAGTTTTGCTCCATGCCTGATAATACCTCCATATTCTTGAGATGTGCCTGGCATAAATCCAGGTACGTCGATTAGGGTGACTATTGGTATATTAAATGCGTCACAAAACCTTATGAATCTAGCCGCTTTAATTGATGCATTAATATCTAATGACCCAGCAAGATGCTGAGGCTGTTGTGCTACGATTCCTACGGACTGTCCAGCAAGTTTTGCAAATCCAACTACAATATTTCTGGCCCATAAGTGATGAATTTCCATAAAATCGCCTTGATCAACTATCCTGCCGATCACGTCCATAACATCATACGGTTGATTTGGATCTTCAGGCACAATTCGCTCTAGATCAGTATCCGGCTCCGCGACCTCATCGACAGCTTCCGAAATTGACGGTTCCTCCATATTGTTTTGAGG
>DBZU01000005.1:10974-11152 GCA_002311285.1 Dehalococcoidia bacterium UBA1152
CGGTTCCTCCATATTGTTTTGAGGAATAAATTGTAAAAGTCTTCTAACTTGGTCTAGGCATTCGGACTCTGAATCAAGGCTAAAATGGGCTACTCCGCTTCTGGATGAATGACTGATAGCTCCTCCCAAATCTTCATGAGTTACTTCTTCTCCTGTAACAGCTTTGATTACATCAGGT
>DBZU01000043.1:0-184 GCA_002311285.1 Dehalococcoidia bacterium UBA1152
AACATTGACAGATTATTTCTTTCCAGTATATGCCGGAACTGATTCACTCTTGAATTTAGATATACATGTATTTGAGCTTAGTGCAGGGGCTGATGTTGGGCCTGTTTCTATATTGGCTGCAGCAAATGTGAGTGGCGATGATGATAATTCAACCTACCTTGAACTTACTTACGGTGCGTTTTCA
>DBZU01000043.1:303-3362 GCA_002311285.1 Dehalococcoidia bacterium UBA1152
AATGGAGCATATAGTACTGATGGAGAATTTGCGCCTGTGAGTCTTGGTATATCAGCTAGCAGAGATAATTTCTCTGCATCATACATTATAAATCCTGATCAGGAAACATCATTCCTTGTATTTGGTGTTAACTTTTAATAGGAGATTGAAAAATGAAAAATAAAATATTGTGGACTATCTTCTTTTGCCTAGGATCATTCCTCTTGGCAGAAGATAGTCTCACTGTTGATATCAATGCCTACGCCATTGACAATTTCTTCCTCTTTATTGCGGCAGTACTTGTTCTTTTTATGCAGGCAGGGTTTGCAATGCTGGAGGCGGGATTAAACAGCTCAAAAAATACAGTAAACATCCTGTTTAAAAACATAATGGATTTAAGTGCTGGTGCCTTATTGTACTATATTATTGGTTATGGTCTCATGTATCCAGGGGATGGTAATGGATGGATTGCGTTTGCTGGGATGGGTGTAAGTGCTGTTGGAGATTCACCGGGAGCGGGAGTTCTTTTCCCACAAGTTGACTGGTTGTTCCAGGTTGCCTTTGCTGCTACAGCAGCCACTATAGTTTCCGGAGCAGTAGCTGGAAGGATGAAATTTTCTGCCTATCTCATTTACTCTGTTATCCTGACAGGTTTTATTTATCCAATCAGTGGTTATTGGAAATGGGGTGGAGGGTGGCTAGACCAATTAGGGTTCTATGATTTTGCTGGTTCTCTGGTTGTACATGCTGTTGGCGGATTTGCAGGATTGGCAGGTGCTATGGTGCTGGGTCCTCGTATAGGCAGATTTTCAAAGAGTGGTAAGCCCAATGCAATGCCAGGCTCCAATTTAGCCTTGTCAGCTCTGGGTGTGCTCATCCTCTGGATAGGATGGTACGGATTTAATCCGGGAAGTCAATTGGCAATTGTTGGTGTGGACAATACAAATGCAGTCATGTTAATTGCTGTAAATACTACTCTAGCTGCAGCTGCCGGTGCTGTTTTTGCAATGTTTACTGCCTGGTATAAATTTAAAAAACCTGACTTGACCATGGCGCTCAATGGTGCATTGGCAGGCTTGGTTGGCATTACGGCAAATTGTGATTCTGTAACAAATCTTGAAGCCATAATCATTGGTTTAGTTGCCGGCATTCTGGTGGTTGGTGGAATACTATTGTTGGATAAACTTAAAATTGATGATCCTGTGGGAGCCTGGCCTGTGCATGGACTGTGTGGTATATGGGGCGGGATTGCTGCGGGTATTTTTGGAGGGCATCCAATTGTTGCACAAATCATAGGATCTGTTGCAATACCCATATGGGCTTTCGTTACTATGTATATTCTTTTTTCAATTCTGAAAGCATTGAATATGCTTCGTGTTAGTGAAGAAGAAGAACTATTAGGACTTGATATTAGTGAGCATAAGGAAGAAGCTTATGCTGGATTCCAAATCTTTACAGTAGAATAGGAGACAATTATGAAATTAATTATTGCAGTTATTCAACCAGAAGAACTTCCGAAAATTAAGGAAGAATTCTTAAAGAGAAAAATCTACAAATTTACGGTAACCAATGCTAAGGGACAGGGAGTAGAATATCCCTTACAGGAAGTATACAGGGGGGTTGCCCATGAAATTAAATTGCTAAATAAGGTAAGACTGGAAATAGCAGTTAATGATGAGTTTGTAGATTCGGTAATTGAATCGATTACTACGGTGGCTAAAAAGGATGGTGACAAAGGCCGCGGTAAAATATTTGTTCTTCCAATAGACGAATGCATCCGCATACGAACCGGTGAAACGGGGACAGAAGCAATAGGATAGTGTTCTTCATGTTGGTTTCTCCAATACGGGTCTGTGGGTAGCTCACACAGGCCCGTATATGTTATTAATACAGTTTGTAATTAGTATTAATATACCTTTTATATGACTGTAAAAATATTAAAGTTTGGTGGTTCATCGATAGCTGATGCAGATAAAATCCGGCACGTATCCGGTATAATAAAAGATGCGAAAAAATATAGTAAGGTTAGTATAGTAGTGTCTGCCTTAGCTGGTGTTACAAATTCATTGAAAACCATGGCGGAAACAGCAGCTTCAGGGAAGCATTTTGATTCAAGTTTCCATTCTTTGGCTAACAAACATAAGAAATGTTTAATTAAGTTATTAATAAATGATAAAAATGAAATTGTATCTAAGCTCGATGAGTATTTTAGAGACTTGGAGTTGGATTTATCTGTTATATCAAAAGAAAAACACCTCCCATCCCAATCGCTTGATAAAATTCTCTCTTATGGTGAATTACTATCTACCACAATTCTAGCAGGATATCTATCTCAAATTGGTCTGCCTTCTCAGCAATTAGATTCAAGAAAAGTGATCCTAACTGATAACCAATTCGGGTATGCCTATGTACATTATCAAGATTCGTACGATAAGATTCGCGATTATTTTAATAATATAACAAGTACGCAAATTATAACCGGTTTTCTAGGGGCCACTGCTTCTGGAGAAACTACAACTTTAGGTCGAAACGGTTCAGATTATACGGCAGCTATATTTGGAGCAGCATTAAATGCTGAAATAATTGAAATCTGGACAGATGTGGATGGTATCCTATCCGCTGATCCTAAAATTATAACCGAAGCAGAAGTTGTACATAAATTAACCTATGAAGAAGCAATGGAATTAGCGCACGCTGGAGCCAAGGTTATCTTTCCTCCGACCATGATACCCGCACTATACAAAAATATACCTATTGTAATAAAGAACACGTTTGAGCCTGATCACTCTGGTACCACTATAGCTAAAGATCGCACCAAAACAGATAAAAGTGTGGTCGGCATTTCTTCGCTGTCCAACGTGACGTTGATCCGTCTACAAGGGGCCGGCATGGTGGGGATGAAAGGTTTAATTGGGCGAACTTTTTCTTCACTGGCCAATGAAAATATCAATATCATCCTGGTATCTCAGGCTTTCAGTGAACACTCCATTTGCTTTGCCATTAAACCCGAATGGATATATAAAGCTGTGGAGACTCTTGAAACTGAATTTTCCTTGGAATTAAAAAATCATTATATCGAT
>DBZU01000064.1:0-20356 GCA_002311285.1 Dehalococcoidia bacterium UBA1152
CGACTTAGGCTCCTCGGTAGATCCACGTACCATACTGACCTGATTGCTTATGGGAATTTTACCAAAGCCTTGTCTAGCTTTAATAACCAACAGTGCAAAGTATGGAGAAATTGATCTAGATTTAATAGACAGTGCCGTAACCGGTGGAGTTGATATCATTCAATTAAGAGAACCAAAATTTACAGCCCAAAAGATTGTAAAGATTGGAAATTTAATAAAGGAAATTACCCAAAACAGAGCACTGTTTTTTCTAAACGGAAATCCAAAACTTGCAAATAAAATAAAAGCTGATGGCGTGCATTTACCAGAACGTAAGTTATATCTTCTTGCCTCAGATATTCCCCGAGGATTAATTATAGGAAGATCAATTCATTCTAAGAAAACTGCTATTGAGGCTAAAAAAGCTGGATCCGATCTGTTAATCGCAGGCTCTATATTTAAAACTGATTCTCATCCAGGAACTAACCCTTCAGGATTAAAATTAATAGAGATAATATCTAAATCTGTAGGAATGCCGATATTAGGAATTGGCGGTATTACTGTGAATAATGTTGGCAGCGTAATTAAAGCAGGAGCGGACGGAGTGGCTGTAATAAGCTCTATATGGAATAACGGTAAGCCTGAAATTGCCGCTTACTTATTAAAAAACACTATGATGGGTAATTAATCCAAATGAAAAACGAAACTATAAATGTCAAGATCAATGGTAAAGATAGCAAGATAAAACCGGATTTGACCATTGCACAAATGTTGCTCGAATCGGAGATAAATATAAAACTCGTAGCTGTAGCGATTAATGGCTTTGTGATTAGGAAATCAGAACTCAGTGAAATTTACCTGTCAAGTGGTGACGAAATAGAGATCGTCAAAGCAGTAGGTGGCGGTTAAGGCATTAGTAATCCAACTTTTTCTAATCCTAAATAACCACTAGAAACACCAGGGCCAGTTTTCAACAGTCTGGACTGTTGAAAACTTATAATATCATTCAAATAAGAATCAAACCCTAGCAATAAATTATCAACATACGTCGATGCCTCTTCTGGCTCAATTTTAGTTAAATATTGAAACAATCTAAATCCAGACTGAGCACTTAATTGACCATTTTTCATTAATTCATTTTTTAGATCTTTCAAGTTTATATCAGACAATACTGCAAGCCATTGTATTATCCTACCCAACTCATGTTGGTAATATCCTGTAGTAGGATCTACATACGTATTAAGGTTTATATATTCATAACGAGATTTGCTATATGGAAAGCTCAGCAAGTTTTCACCTGTAAACTCCTGTATGGCTAACCAAAAAGCTCTTTCGAACTGCTGGGCTTCTGCTTCTCTGATCGCCATTAACTCAACAGCATTAGCGGATTTATTGTCTTCAGTTTGCTGAGGTGAAATTAGATCCTGTAAGGCATGCCCAAGTTCATGCACTAATGTGCTCATAACTAAATCAAACGGATGAGAACCATCGATTACAATATCAATCATCCCGTTTAATCTGCTTTTTTTTCCCAGTGAGTAATTTTTTTGAAAATCTTTCTCACGGGCAATGGCCTGATAATTTGTGCCATCATCTAAAGCAAAGATATCTCTAAAATCAGTGTCTACTCGATTCAGGTACTCTTTTCTTGAAAGAATTTGAACCCTAATTCTTTCATCAAGAATACTTGAACCAGTAAGCAGAAATATTCCAGCGTCTGCGATATTGAGAACTTCATCAAGCCCGACTGAGGCATTTGTGTCAATGATCGGACTAGTCTCAAGCAATAACTCAGAAACATTGGCCAATATTGATTTCAATTCGTCATTAGAATAGGTTTTACTGAACTGATCTTGAATCTGATGATTTGACCAAACAAATGTTTTTTCAAATACATTGTCCAATTCATCAAACTCTTTAATTAAATTGTCAGGATCGATAATAATTTTAATTACATGTTCTCCTGTAGTTATGTTTAATGAATCAATGATGCCGGTCATTATGTCAATACTTCTTCTGAAACCAGTAGCCGGTGTAGGCCCTTTGAACTTAATTTCATATACCCTTTGATTATCAAAAAAGATATCGACGTTAAAACTTGAATCAACAGGAGTTAAACTGGCATTAAACACCACGATGTCAACGAAAGCTTGTGAATCTAATAACAGAACTTCATCAAAACTTGTGCCAGGTTTAGATGATAATATTATTGGCCCATCCGTATCCCATAACCATCCTGGTTTCAAATTTGGCAGTTTTGGAATATTTGGTATTTCAGTATACTGATCAATAGAAATGCTTCCAAAACTACTTTCAGGTTCTAACAATTCCTCTGGGCTAGTTTCATTTTCAAATGATACATCCAAGGACTCATCATCTGAGTTTATTTTATTTGGAGTTGTTTGTTCATCAAGTTTCTGGAGGCTTTGTTCATTTGATGTAGATTTATCTGACTGGTAATAAGATTCACTGACACAGGCGCCAACCATCAACATCAAACAAAATATAATTACAACATACCTGATGAACAACATGTGACACTTCTCTAGGCGCATAATATTGAATTAAAGCCCTTGGAGAATCCGATCAGCTTTTATCTCGTTAATGAATTTCGTCCGACTTATTGTCTAAAAACTTTGACTGTAGCAACGTAGCCGTCGCTAAGTGTGCCATCCGCGTTAGGGAGTGGAGTTAAATTAAGTAATTGAACTGAAAATCTTCCAAGCTTTTTAATTTCACCCTCTGATCCGCCTTCAATTATAAAGTCACTAGCACCCATTGACATTCCTCCAGATCGCATGCCTAGTTTTACTACCGCTTGACCTGGATCATCACAACTGGCGCCGTCAGCACATCGGGAATCGCTAATTAGTTCTCTAAAATCTACTGTAACAGTTATCACTTCTTCAAACATGAATTCTTCGCCCAGAGGTATTTCTTGAGGAACGCCGAAACCTCTATCTTCAAGCTTGGTGATTTCGCCGCCTCCACCGCCATACGTGCCTAACTCAGTCTCTACAGTCGGGGTTGGAGCTATACGTGTATCATCGGTAATAGATTCCTGACGTACAGCATCTTTAAAAGAATCAGAAGCGCCTCCGCTACCCCCGCAGGCTAACGTAAATACAATAATTAACGTAACAAATACAAGTAAAATCTTGGCCATTTTGGTCTCCTATTTAAGATTTTATCAAATAAATCTACCTAACTACTCCCCCTAAACTGTTGCCAGTCAACAGATTTTCTATTTCCTGTTTATTAACAAAATTGAAATCGCCGACAATTGAATGAGATAGACAGGCAGCAGCAGCTGCAAATTCTGCCACATCTTTATAATCAAATGTATCTAAATTGCACATTCCATAAAGAAGTGCACCGGCAAGTGCGTCTCCGCCGCCAACCCTATCTACTATATTACCAATATCATAAGGGTTATAGCCACCCTTACTAGATGGGGCAGCATAGCATATGTCTTTCGCTTTATCATAGAAAATGACTCCAAATCTATTGTGAGTAGCTGAGAGTATTTCTCGCATATTTAGAGCTATAAAAGATAAATTGGGAAATGATTTTATTATTTCCGCAGCTAAAGCAGCACTTCGTTTGGTTAAATCTCTGGACTTAGTTTTGGGTGAAATACCAAGCACACTAGTGAAAACCTGTTCATTGCCAATTACTAGATCCGATTTACGAATACACTCTGGCATTATTCTCCCAGCCAACTGTATAGAAGTATGTGCTGGGTCCCACCGCCAAAGCTTCATCCTGTAATTCAAGTCGAAACAAACCTTCACTCCTAAAACTTTAGCGGTGTCTATAGCATTGCTGGTGGCTTTAGCGGCTGTTTCTGAAATAGCGGGAGTGACTCCACTGATAAGCAGCCACTCTGCGCTAGCTAAAATTTTGTTCCAGTCATAGCTGTTACTCGGTAATAATGAAACTGCAGATCCATTTCTGTGATATTCAACAACTGAAGGCCTTTGGTTAGCCCCAGTCTCTAGATAGTATGAGCCCATACTCCCGACATTGGATCTGATAACCGAGTCAATGTTAACCCCTAAACCTTTAAGGTAGTTTAGGCAACTATCAGCAACAGCACCTCTAGGTAATGCTGTGACAAAATTTACATCTCCACCTAACATAGCTATCTGAACAGCAGCATTAGCTTCAGCGCCGCCATAACTAGCTTCGATGGGCCCAGGTAATGACTGAATCAATCGATTTAGGCCAGGCGGACTAAATCTAATCATTATCTCTCCAAAAGTAACAATTCGTTTCATAATTTACTAGTTCACCTGCATGCCGATCATCTTGATAGAAATTTTAGCCATATCAGTTACTTTTTCCCAGGCTCCCTCCTTGATCACTCCTTTTGGAGTTAACCAAGAACCTCCAACGGCCATAACATCAGGATAAGACAAATAATCTCCCATATTACTTATGTTTACTCCTCCAAGAGGGATATATTTAACCTGCAAGTGTTTATATGGACTAGCTAGACCCATAAGATAAGGCAATCCGCCAAGCGGCTCAGCAGGAAACAATTTCACCTGTCTGCAATCCAAATCTATAGCTTGCTGCAACTCAGAAGGAGTCGATATGCCAGGGACAAATGGTAACTTTATATCAGCAGCCTCTCTTATTACATCTTTATTTATACCGGGTGAAAGCGCAAAGTGTGCTCCGGCTTTAACAGCATTTTCAACCTGGCCTGGTTGCAGAACAGTTCCAGCTCCAACAAGCATGTCAGGGCAATTATCAATTACAGCTCTTATTGCCTCAAAAGCTACAGAGGTTCTCAATGCTAGTTCGATAACTGAGACCCCACCTTTTAATAAAGCGTTAGCTGCATCAACAGCTTCCTCAATTTCATCAACTATCAAAACTGCTATCAATGATCTAGCCGTAATCTTTTTAAAAATTTCCAATTTGTTCATAATTAGACAATAGCTGTACTAAGTTTATCTCATAAAACTGGTGTGTTTGGTACTCCCAACGGGGTTCGAACCCGTGTTTCAGCCTTGAAAGGGCTGTGTCCTAGTCCTCTAGACGATGGGAGCTGATGTACTGCCTTTAATATTATCTTAAGAAACTGGCTATAAATACTTACTCATGGGTACAGAGCTAAATCTTCAAGACCAACCTCTTCAGGGATACCAAACAAAATATTCGCATTCTGAACTGCTTGACCAGCTGCCCCTTTAACAAGATTGTCGATACACGCTATAACTATCAACCGATTGGTTCTAGTATCAATTGTTGGATATATTATGCATCGATTATTGCCTAGGGTCTGTTTTGTAGTTGGCGGTTGGTCTGAAATAAAAACGAATTGTTCATCTCTATAATATTCCTGGTACATATTATGTATGAATTCTACTGAAGTTGATTTCTCATTAATATAAACTGGGTTTATCGGAGCATAAACGCTCACTAGTATTCCTCTGGTAATCGGTATTAAATGAGCCAGAAATGTTAGCTTAATTTGTAACTCATTGTTTAGTTTATTGATTTCCTGTACAACTTCAGGCATGTGTCGATGGCCTGAAATGGAATAGGCTTTTATACTTTCATTAACCTCAGAAAAATGTGTATTTAAAGACAATCCGCGTCCTGCTCCGGAAACACCAGACTTGGCATCTATAATCACATCTTCAGTGATAAAAGAGCTGGCTACTGCCGGTGCCAAAGCCAGAATACTTGCTGTTGAATAGCACCCGGGGTTAGCTACAATTTTGCTATTCGCTATTTTAGTTCTATTTAATTCAGGTAGGCCATACGATGCTGATTTCAAGTGTTCAGGAATTGGATGTTCAGTTTTATACCAATACTCATATTCCTTACTATCATTTAGGCGAAAATCGGCACTGAAGTCCACAATAAATTTACCATTCTTTATGAAAGGAATTAATTTTTCCGCGCTTGCAGCATGTGGCAAGGCAGAGAAGACAATGTCCAAGCCATCATCCAATTGGTCCTTCACAACCAAGTTCAATCCGGATAAATGAGGGAAAATATCGGCTAAATTTTGACCAGCAGCACTTCGGCCAGTCACAGAAGTTATTTCAAATTCTGGATGACGATTTAAAATACGAGCTAGCTCAATGCCGCTATAGCCAGTTATGTTAAGTATACCTACTTTCATGTAACTAAATATTAAATCTCCGTATTTGCAGATTGCAACGCATCAAAGATTAACTATGTGTTAAATTATCAGCGTATAGAAATTTTATCCTACACAAAAATCCTTGAACAAAGAACTGATTTCTTCATATATTACCCAAGTTTTAATTTTGATGGGCAGTTTGACGCTAAAACACACTCACCGCAGCGTGGCTTTAGAGCTTTACAAATTTTCCTGCCATGTTTAATCAAATACATGTGAAAAGCAAAAACTTGATCTGGATCTATAATTTTTTCTAATAAAACATGAGCTTTATCTGCAGAAACTTTAGGCTCAATAAGCCCTAATCGACGCGATACTCTGTAGATATGAGTGTCCACTGGCATCGCCGGCATTCCGAAAGAAAAACATAACACTATAGCAGCTGTTTTAGGTCCAACGCCTGGCAATGATTTAAGCCAGTCTTTGGCATCCTCTAAAGGCATCTCAGCCAGAAAAGTAAGATCAAAATTACCGACTCGCTTCAGTATGATATTTAAAACATCTTTAATTCGTGCTGCTTTAATTTTATGTAACCCAGCCGTCCTAATACACTTTTCGATGTCAAGTAAACTGGCTGTTGCTATAGACTGTACTGAACAAAAACTTGACATCAGATTCCGAAAAGCTCTCTCAGAATTTATATCGGAGGTATGCTGAGATAGTATTGTGTACACCAGCTCATTAATAGCATCATGTCTAGGTTTCCAGTTGATTTGTCCATACTCTTCAGACAAAATGCTAGATAATTGTACGACGTTTGACTTATTTGATTCATGCATATCTAGTACTCATTACTTCTGGGATATCCCATTTGTATTAATACAAGCAAAAGTTAAGCTACAATTGGTTCCTTGGAACTCGTTTAAAATTAACTAAATAGAATTTACATCTTTTTAACAGGGATCGGGCGATCGTGAAAGAGCATTTAAGTGCGTTGACTGACAAATCTTCAGATATTAAAACATCTACCCTATTAGAGTTGTCTGGGTTGGCTGATAAGGAATTTGATGGCTTTGTAGTTGCTTGGCGAGAGATTGATAGTGAGACCAAAGTTGAAATTCTGACACGCTTAACCGAACTGGCTGAAGATAATGTTCAACTTGATTTTAGTTTGATTTGCAGATTGAGTTTATCCGACGAAAAACCTGCAGTTAGAAAAGCAGCGTTAGACGGATTGTGGGAAATACAGGACAGGGCGTTTATTATGCCTATTGTTGAAATATTGCTCAATGACATTGAATCAGATGTAAAGGCTTCCGCCGCTATTTGCCTAAGTTCTTTCGCCCAATTATCACAAAACAAAAAATTAATTGATAGGGACACTAAAAAAGTATTTCATGCGCTTATTAACACTATAAATGCGAATAAAACAGAAATCGATGTCACCAGGAGATCTTTAGAAGCATTAGGATACTTTTCAGGAACAATAGTTGATGAAACTTTGTCTACGTTTCACAAAGATAAAAACCCGCTTTTGAAACAAAGTGCAATATACGCAATGGGTAGAAATGCACAACTGAAATGGCTCGCTATAATTATGGAGGATTTTAAAAATGAAAATCCAGCTATTAGATTTGAGGCATTGAATGCAGCAGGTTATTTAGGAGGTGAATCAATAGTTTTGAACATCATTCCTTTTACAAATGACGAGGATACTCAAGTTCAAGTAGCAGCCTTAACAGCTTTAGGTTATATTGGAGGTGAATTGGCTAAACGCGAAATTTTATTATGGACCGAAGACACAGATGAGAATATTAGAGATGCTGCTATGAATGCACTATCCAACATTGATTTTGACCAAGATCCTTTAGGTCTTACATTAAGATAATCGTAGTGATATGGCCTCTACTAGATATTGACATGAACCCCGCTGATCAACTGAAAAACACATATTCTATTTTGCAGGGTGAAAAATGGTTGCCCACTCCGCTTTTGCTCTCGAGTATAGGCTCACGACTTAATGCAGAAATTTGGTTAAAACGTGAAGACTGTTCACCAATTCGTTCATTTAAATTGAGAGGCGGTTTAACGGCCATGTCATCAAATAAATACAAACTAAAGGGTTCCCCGGTCTATGTTGCATCTGCTGGAAATTATGGACTAGCAATTGCAGAAGCAGGAAGACGGTTTACAGTGGATGTCACTGTTTTTGTGCCCTTAGAAGCAAATCCTTCCAAAGTGCGTTGCATATTAGAGACCGGCGCAAAAGTAGTTCATCATGGTCGTGATTTTGATGCTGCGAAAGAACATGCAAAGATGGCTGCAAAAAACGACAGCGCGGCTTTTTGGGAAGATGGGGTTGTAGAAGAGATGTCGTATGGAGCTGCAACAATCGCTGATGAATTAATCAAAACAGGAATTCAATGGGATGTCGTGCTTGTACCAATCGGAAATGGATCACTGATCAAAGGAATTGCATCTGTATTTCAGGAAACTAGCCCGAGGACACGCATTATTGGCCTTGTTTCTAGCGGAGCACCTGTTATGCAAAAAGCGATTCTAGGCCATGCCTTTGACGCAACGGAGGCTACTTCCACTGAGGCAGACGGGCTAGATGTCAGAGTACCAATTATGCAAATCTGTGAAGAAATAAGGGCTTTAATAGACGACATATGGGTCATTCCGGAGTCAATGTTGATTCCAGCAGTAAAAACTTTAATCGAATTTGATCAAGTAATGGCCGAACCGTCAGCTGCGATAACAATAGCTGGATGCATAGATAATCAAAATTCAATTACAGGAAAAAGAGTCGCTGCGATTATAACTGGCTCTCATTTGAAAAGTTCTTTACTAGATAAAATAGCGTCTTGCCAAACACTACTACCATGAAAGCATCATGAACACGGTTGGTTTAATAGTCAATCCAAATGCCGGTAAAGATATTCGGCGTATAGTGTCTTACGGTCGCTTCATTTCTGATGAAGAAAAAATTAACATCGTTGTCAGGATCCTTACTGGCCTAACATCAGCAGGCGTCGATAAAGTATTAGCTATGCCTGACACTATTGGTTTAACAAAAGCCGCAATCTCTAAGTCCCAAAGTTCTGTAGCAGTTGAACTATTAGATATGCCTGTTTTCGGAACTGAGAATGATTCAAGCTTAGCCACTAACATCATGGTAGAGGCAGGGGTTGGATGTATTATTAGCCTTGGCGGAGATGGAACCAACCGGTGTATAGCTTGGCGATCGTCTAATGTTCCATTGGTTCCAGTTTCTACCGGAACCAACAACGTTTTTCCTGTTCTAGTTGAGGGAACTACTGCTGGTTTAGCCGCCGGATTAATTGCAACAAAATCCGTTAACCTAAAAAACACGACTATACAAAAACCTGTGATTGAAGTTGAAATTGATGGCGAGATCGTAGGGGTTGCTTTAATTGATGCAGCAATTTCTAAACAGGCTTATATAGGCGCTCGGGCAGTATGGAACCCTGAATCAATTGATGAAATTTTTGTTTCGGGGTTCTATCCAGCCAGCATTGGTTTGGCATCTATAGCATCCCGGATTCCAATGCGTACAAAGGCAGGGATATATGTAAAATTGGGAAATGGTAAATACACGATCAATGCTCCGATTACGCCAGGTGTAATTTCTCAAGTTAAAGTAAAAAAATGGGCTGCCATGGATTTTAATAAAAAATTAGAAGTGAAATTAAAACCAGCCTCTATTGCAGTGGATGGCGAAAGAAACTGGGTATTAAGAAAAGACCAATCGGCTTTCATTAAACTGACTAAAAATGGCCCGACAGTGGTGTCTATAACCCGTACACTCGAAGAGGCAGCTTTATCTCAAAGTTTCATGATGTAACACACGGAGTCACTATTGGAATTTAATTCACGCAGGTCAAATGTAAGAGGCAAAAATGGCATGGTGGCAACTACTCAGCCTCTGGCAGCAATGTCAGGGTTAAGAGTTTTAATGAATGGAGGCAATGCAATTGATGCTGCTGTAGCGACTGCTGCTACACTGACCGTTGTAGAGCCAATGTCCACAGGTATCGGCGGGGACCTCTTCGCTTTAGTGAGAATGGGATCTGAAAAAAAAATAAGGGCGCTGAATGCAAGCGGACGCTCTGCCGCTGCTGCTGATGCCGAAGAATTAAGATTACAAAATCTAACTGAAATACCAAGCCAAAGCGCATATGCAGTTACTGTCCCGGGAACAATAAGTGGTTGGCAAGAATTAATCAACTGTTATGGGAATATGGGCTTAAACGAGGTGCTGTCCTCTGCAATTGAATACGCAGACAACGGCTACCCAGTATCAGAAGTAATTTCCATGCAATGGAAATTAAATGCATCGAGATTAAGTCAAGATGCGCTCAAAAGCGATTTATTAATCAACGGGCGATCTCCTAACCCAGGGGAGATTGTATACATGCCGCAGTTAGCGCAAATTCTCAGAACTATATCTGAGGGGGGATCTGAGGCATTTTATAAAGGTAACATAGCAAACCAAATCTCAAATCATGTTCAGTCTAAAGGCGGGTGGTTATCTAAACAAGATTTTGCAACCCATAAGCCAGACTGGGTGGATCCGATAAAAACAGTATATAGAGGAGTTACATGCTGGGAGTGCCCTCCAAATGGCCAAGGTTTAAACGCTTTAATAGCGCTAAATATATTGTCTGGATTTGACATACAAAGTATGGGATTTCAATCTGCTGAAACATTCCATCACTTAATTGAAGCAATGAGACTAGCCCTCATGGATGGATCACTATACATCGCAGATCCCAACATGGCCAACATACCACTCGAAAAACTTTTAAGCGATGATCACGCCGATCTCAAAAGATCGTTTATTAATCCAGAAAGTGTGTCCAATATTGACGTACCAGTGATGCCAAATTTAATTAACGATACTGTTTATATCAGTGTTGTAGACAAAGATGGCAATGCTTGTTCTTTAATAAATAGCTTGTTCGAATCTTTTGGGACAGGAATTGTCGTTCCTGAAACCAGCATAGCTTTACATAACAGAGGAAAAAGTTTCTCTTTAAACGAGAATCATCCAAATTTTCTTCAGCCAAAAAAGAGACCGTTCCACACAATAATTCCAGCTATGGCCACAATAAACGATGAGTTGTGGTTAACTTATGGAGTTATGGGCGGAATGCAACAGGCACAAGGCCACCTTCAAATTCTAGTGAATTTAATTGATTTTAAATTATCTCCACAACAAACTTTAGACGCACCGAGATTTAGAACTTCCATTACAAACGAGTCATTCCTAGAAACAATAGCACAAAATGAAATCCTTACTAAACTTCAAGAAAAGGGGCACAACATTACATTTGCTGAACCTCACCCATCATTTTTTGGTAGCGGTCAAATAATCGAAACGAATTTAGCCAACGGAACTTTAATAGGGGCTAGTGAACCAAGAGCAGACGGGATGGCAGTGGCTTGGTGAAAAGATTCGGAAAACACATGGCCATTTAACTAAAATAATTCTTGATTCTAATTACCATTGGATGGTATTTTAAATAATATAACTACAACAGTTTGTACATAAGCAAAAGAGACACACAATATAGGGGATCAAATGTCATCATATAGGGCAGAATATATTTGGATTGACGGCTCAGAGCCAACACAATTCGTAAGATCAAAAACGAAAGTGGTTCCGAAAGGTGATTCTCCATCAATCTGGGGATTTGATGGCTCAAGTACAAATCAAGCAGTTGGAAGCGATTCAGATTGTGTCTTAAATCCGGTATTTACTTGTTCTGACCCAATTAGAGACGAAAATGATAAGTTGGTACTCTGTGAAGTTCTTAATACAGACATGAGTCCTCATACAAGCAATCAACGTTCGAAATGTGTGGAAATTTACAAAAAATATTCGGCCTATGAACCATGGTTTGGTATTGAACAAGAATATACATTCTTTAAGGGAGCACGGCCATTAGGATGGCCTTCAAATGGATTTCCGGCTCCGCAAGGAGGTTATTATTGTGGAGTAGGATCCGATGAAGTTTTTGGGCGAACCGTAGTTGAAGAACACCTTTCCGCTTGTTTAAAAGCAGATCTTGCAATATCCGGAATAAATGCAGAAGTAATGCCAGCTCAATGGGAATTTCAAATTGGACCACTTGATCCAGTCTCAGTCTCAGACCAGTTGTGGGTAGCCCGATGGTTATTATACCGAATTAGTGAACAACACGGAGTTACTGTGCGCTTAGATCCTAAGCCAGTAAAAGGCGATTGGAACGGCGCTGGTGCGCACACTAATTTCTCTACTAAAAGCATGAGGGAATCATATGCACCTATAATATCTGGAGCAAAAGCTCTAGGTAAAAAAGCTGACCTCCATATTAAACATTATGGAGACAGGATAGAGGAAAGACTAACCGGCTTACATGAAACATGTTCCTACAAAGAGTTTCGATACGGTGTTTCAGATAGAGGAGCTTCCGTAAGAATACCTTGGCAAGTTGATAAAGATCAAAAGGGTTATCTGGAGGATCGCAGACCAAATGCAAATTGTAATCCGTATTTGGTAACTGGCTTGATCACCGAAACCATATGTGCGGCAATATAACCATCGGGGTTTTCATTCCATATTACAGATGAATTCTTACTCCTGATACCTCTTAATACCTCGAAAATCTGAACTTCACGATTAAACACAAATTGGGTGTATTTACTGTTCCAATTTTGAATTGTTTATTTGACTTACTACTTGGACTCGTCCTATTATTCTCCACAATTGTAATTTGTGTCAGAGATATGGGAGTGGTTAATGTCCAACAAAAATGGAATCAGGTTCGAATCAACTTTACCAGTTAAAATGCGTGATGGAGTGACTCTATACGCCGACGTTTTCAGGCCAGAAGGTAATGGGAAATTCCCAGTCCTGCTTGAAAGAACCCCCTATAATCGCACGATGCCTTTTTCCAGATCCATGTCTCTTGACTCAATAAGAGCTGGACTATCAGGGTATGCGGTAGTAATACAAGATTGTCGCGGGCGTTTTGAATCCGAGGGCGAATTTCATCCGTTTGTAAATGAAATCAATGATGGTTATGACACAATAGAGTGGATAGCTAATCAAGACTGGTGTGATGGTAATGTTGGAATGTTTGGTGGTTCATATGTAGGAGCAACACAATGGTTAGCAGCAATGAGTCAACCACCGGCTCTAAAAGCAATCACACCAGGAGTCACAGCTTCGAATTACCACGAAGGATGGACTTACCAAGGTGGCGCTTTTGAGTTGGATTTTAATCTTTCATGGGCATTAGCATCCTTAGTGGGCGCAAATTATGATCACCTTGTTCGAAATTTTGGAGCTCCACCGGATAAGGTCCATGAGCTATTGGACATGACCGATAACTTGATGGATCAGTATTCTCATCTTTCTCTCAAAGATTGGCCCGCGCTAAAAGGAGTTGGAGATTTTTATTATCGGTGGCTTGAACACCCTGAATACGATGACTATTGGAAATCGATTGCAATTGAAGAGCATCATCAAAATATTGATGTGGCAGCGCTAAGCTTTGGAGGATGGTTTGACATATTCATGGGTGGAACAATTCGTAACTACCTAGGAATGTCAGAAAACGGCAAAACTGAAAATGCAAGATCTAATCAGCACCTTCTAATAGGGCCATGGACACACCCTGATTCAATACCTGGTTTCCCTGGAACACCAATTGGAGAAGAATATTTTGGTATACGTTCCTATTCAGGCACCATGGATATTCACGGCGTTCTATTAAGATTTTTTGATCACTATCTTAAAGGTATCAAAAACGGTGTCTCTGAAGAAGAACCAATTAATATATTTGTAATGGGTGACAATAAATGGCGTAAGGAATCGGAATGGCCTCTCGAGCGTGCAATCAATACTAACTATTACCTCAGCAGCAATGGTAACGCTAATTCTAGAAATGGCGATGGATTGCTAACTACTGACCTTCAAAGCAATAACAGCCCTGATACATTTGTATACGATCCTCAATTCCCTGTTCCAACGAAAGGTGGCGGTTTATGCTGTTACGATTCTCTTGGAGGAGCAGGAGCATTTGACCAATCAGATTTGGAATTAAGAAACGATGTTTTAGTTTATTCCACACCAGTTTTAGAACGTGATGTTGAAGTAACCGGACCAATAACAGTAAAGTTATTCGCATCCACTTCAGCCACGGATACGGACTTCACTGCAAAGCTCGCGGATGTATATCCTGACGATGAAAAATCCATAAATTTGACTGATTCTATTATAAGGGCAAGATATCGTAATAGTATGGAAAAGTCAGAACTTCTAAATCCTGGAAAAGTATATGAATACACAATCGATCTATGGTCGACCAGTAACGTCTTTAAGAAGGGGCATAGAATCAGACTAGATATATCCAGTTCTAATTTCCCAAGATTCGATCGTAATTTGAACACAGGAGGGAAAATCGGAGAGGAAACAGAATTCGTGAAGGCTTCTCAAACAATATTACACGACGATAAATTCCGTTCTCATGTCATACTTCCAATCGTGCCCAGATAGTAAAATAGTTTTGTTATTGAGCTAGAAAACCACCGTCTACAACCAATTCGGCTCCAGTAACATACGATGCGTCATCAGAAGCTAAGTACAATACTGAATTTGCTATCTCATCAGCACTTGCAAGCCGACCCATAGGTATTTTTGATAACCTGCTTTCAAGGGCTCCTGGTACAGAAAATGGGGCAATCGTAAACGGCGTTTCCGTGTATCCAGGATGCACCGAATTTACCCGAATTCCATCTTTGGCAAATTGAATTGCTGCTGATTTGGTAAAAGATCTTATTGCCCCTTTTGCAGCATGATAAGCAGTGTTAGTAGGACTTCCAAACATCGCGCAGATTGACGAAATATTTACAATCGACCCTCCTCCTCGTTTTCTCATTTCCGCCACAACATGTTTAGTTCCTAAAAAAGTTCCTTTAGCATGAATCGCCATCATGGTGTCCCATTCTTGTTCTGTAGTTTCTTCCGCATCCTTTAGGATGTGAATCCCCGCACTATTAATTAGAATATCGATACCACCAAAATAATCAACAGTCTGTTTTATTGCGTTTTTCCATTTAGTTTCACTAGTCACATCTAGCTCAATAAATAGAGCTTTACCTCCTGATTCATTTATCTGATCAGCAGTAAGTTTTCCTGAAACAGTATCGATGTCGGTTATAACGACAGCAGAGCCTTCATTGCTGGCCATCCATGCGTAAGCCCCAGCAATTCCCATTAACTCACCTTTTACTCCATTTGCTCCTCCGGTTATAAAAGACACTTTATTATTAAGTCTATTAACCAAAACTATTTCTCCTGCCTTCTAAGTCTAGCTTGTTTTATCAACATGCCTAATGTATGTCCATCAAAGCCATACTTAACCGCTAAAGCAAGATCTTCCAATGATGATTCTTCTTTATTCATTGCAGACTTTGCTAGAGCTCTTACTGCATAGGACAAAGCATGGTTTTTTTCAACTTTAATCGCACGATCAGCGTGTTCAATTGCAACGTCATAATGTCTAGATTCATAGTGGGCCATAGCTGCATTACTTATTGCATCTACGTTGTCAGGCTCTAAGATCGCGGATTGGGCAAAATCATCAATTGCTAACGATAGTTGCTTAACATGAACATATGCCATCCCGCGATTGTAAAAAAGAGTCGAATCTTCAGGATTGATACTTATCGCTTTAGTAAAATCATCAATTGCTTCTTTTGGTCGAACTAGTTGACCTAACAGTAAACCTCGCCTCGCATATGTATTTGCATCATCAGGGTCAGAATCAATCAAACTCGTTAAATCTGAAAGTTCTTTTTCCATGTTTTCTATTATTGAATCCATGTTAGGTACTTCTTTTTGACGCTCATGGGCCATTTACTTAAACCTTTTTCGTATTTATATTTTGATTTTCCCGAGCCAAATTTACCGCAAATGCTGCGATTCCAAACATTATGGCTACCACTATAAAAGCGACTTGGTAAGTTCCTAGTAAGTCATAGGATAATCCAGCAAGAATTGGTCCGAACCCGAAAGATATTACTGTGGTCACAGATATAACCCCCATTATTGTACCGAAACGTTTTACTCCAAAGTAATCTTGAACCAATAAAGGAGAAAGTGCTCCAAAAGACCCCATGAAAAAGCCGAACAATGCTACTGCAAACCATACTCCTATTCCTCCGCCAAGCAATAGAATCAAGATAATCCCACATATCTGACCAATAAAGCAAATCATCATCACAAATTTTGTCTGAATCTTTTCAGTGAGATAGCCAAGAATAATTTTTCCAAACATTCCGCAAAAAGCTAAAACGGTTAAACACAATGCTGCAGATCTCTCAGAGACATCTACCTCAACTAGGTGCGGATAAATATGGCCAAGTATGGTGGTATATGTAAAATTACCGAGCATAATTACAAGTGCTAAGACATAAAACGTTGGGCTTTTTAGCAGATCTTTGATACTCCAGTTAGTATCCTCAGGCCCCCCATTCTTAACTTCGGCAGTTTCTATTTTTTCTTTTCGCGGTTCCCTAACAATAAATAACGAGAAGATTGCAATAATTAGCGCGGCAATAGCAATAAATATATAAGCGGTTTCCCATGAAGCCGTATTACCAATTGCCACAGCTATCAGCGGAGGGGCGGTTATTCCACCAAAATTGTTACCCGACATAGTCATACCCATTACGCGGCCACGAGTTTGAGGAAACCAAAGCGCAACCAGCCGGCCGGCCGGTAGAATAGCTGCTCCATTTAGCGCACCAAATTGCAACGCAGACAAAGCATACCAGTGCCAAAGTTCAGTCATTAGAGGGCGAAGTCCAAAACCTACACACATTAATATCAAGGAAATAACCATAATGGGTTTAGCGCCATATCGATCCATTAACCTGCCGATAAATGGACTTGCCAAACTACCCAACGCCATAAATGATAAAGATGCACTAATATATGTGCGAGTCCAACCAAACTCATCAGCTAATGGCTCTACAAATAATCCAAACGCATAGTTTGATGCACCAATTGCTAGAGCGGCTGACAGGAATGTCATACCTACTACTGCCCAACCACGATGGAATCCAAGCGGATTCTTTTTCTTTAAAATATCAACAACTCCGTTTGAATATACTAAAAGATAATTACACCGCGCCCATCTTCACCACGACTTAAAGCATCGAATCCTTCATTGATTTCATCTAATGCATATCGTCTTGTTATTAATTCATCTATATTCAATCGGCCCTTAAGATACCAATCTATTAATTTGTCAAAAGTTTCATGGGAACTTGCTGAACCATAATAACTACCGACCAATGTTTTCTGACTTCTTACTAAATCAACCATGTTAATAGGAGCGTCGGCTCCCACTGGAGCTAAGCCAACCAAAACCGCTGTACCATTTTTTCTGAGGGCGTCGACTGCTGCTGAGGTAGTCATAGCAGATCCAAAACTATCAAATGCCAAATCCACTCCCCCATCAGTTAATTCTTTTATCTCGTCAACGGCATTGACCTCTTTTGAATTTATTACATCTGTAGCTCCAAATTTGTAGGTAAATTCCAATTTATGGTTATAGATGTCCACAGCAATGATTCGGGATGCCCCCATCAGTTTTGCTCCCTGTATGACATTCAGACCGACTCCTCCACATCCAAAAACAGCTACCGTCGCTCCGGGTCTAGCAGCAACGTTATTTATAACTGCGCCAACCCCCGTAGTTACCGAACACCCAATTAAAGCTGCGACTTCAAAGGGGATCGCCTTAGGCATTTTGTGGCATGCTTGCTCAGGCACGACACCTAGTTCTGAAAAAACCCCTAATTTAGCCATTTGATATATTGGCTCACCATCTTTAGTTAAACGAGTAGTGCCGTCAAACAAAGCTGACCCTGTTATCCCAGCCGTATCACATAACTGTGGGCTGCCTGTCCTGCAGAGACGACAGTACCCACAACTTGAAACAAAAGATAATATACAACGATCGCCAGCAGCTACTCTAGTTACACCCTCGCCTACTTCTTCCACAACTGCTGATCCTTCATGGCCAAGTACAATTGGCATTGGCCCCTCAGCATCCCCCGTCATCCAGTGATGATCACTAGCGCATACGCCAGCAGCAGCCATTCTAACCTTCACTTCACCAGCTTTTGGAGAAGCTAGTTTTAGTTCTTCTACAACTAACGGAGTGTTGGCTTTATAAAGTACAGCAGCTTTCATATTAATTCCCTTAAATTAAAATACCATTCATTTAACACATAGTTTAAACTTTGAATTGTTTGTAATCCAACAATATTGAATCATAATATGTTTCTTTCATCATGACTGAATTATCTAGACATAAAAATAAGCCGAATCTGAAACCTTGTTCTGAATTATCCCAATTACTTGAAGAAGATCCAATAGGCACTGCTCCAATATGGGATAAATGTATTGTAATTGAATTGGCTGCTCCTTGGTCGGCCAAAATCGAGAACTCGAAAAATTTCGAAGAATCAATTAGAAATAAGATTAGTGAATTGAATCTTGCAGGCCAAAAAGTCAGACTTCAATGTATCTTACCTGACCCGCTTTACTCACAACCTGGTATGCGTCGAGTGATTTTATTTAAGAGAAATCCCCGATTTCTAGCATCTGCTGATCGTGCAGAATACTTGGTACCCAAAAAACATCTGTCGGAAATTTGTCTTTCCATCTTGGAGAATTCTATCGATCTAGGCAAATATAAAAAGTTTAAACAAATGAATAATTCTGTCCGGGATATCTTAGTTTGCACGCACGGCAATCGAGATCGCTGTTGCGGGTCCATTGCAATACCTTTATACAATAAACTCAAGGGTTACTATACAGATTCACTTAAAATTAAAGGCGGCATCAGAATATGGCGAACTAGCCATACAGGAGGGCATAGGTTTGCACCAACGATTATAGACCTGCCTCAAGCACGTTACTGGGCATATGCCAACAAAATGATGGTCGATTCAATAATTACCAAATCTGAGCCAATAACCAATCTTAAGAAAAATTACAGAGGATGTGCTTTACTAGCCTCTATCCCAGAACAAAACTCCGAAAGAGAGTTAATGATTAAATTGGGATGGAACTGGATCGATGCACAAAAAGAAATTTCGACCCTTAAATCTTCACCAAGTGATTCCCATTTAATTCAAACCAAATATATCGACTCATTAACAAACCTGCCACAAGTTTTTAATATAAAAATTGAATATACGAAAAGCATACCCACTATGAATTGTATGAAAGAAGGGAATAAAGGATTTAATAAAAAATACAGGGTTGTTGAAGGGTTTGAGCTTTAAATCTAGTAGCTTCAACCCTTTCTTAGTGCATTAATAGTCAACTTAACACCTTCACCTATACTGGTGCGTGCAATCCAATCTAAGTCACTTTTTGCCTTTGAAACATTAAGGTATATATGCCTTACATCTCCTGGTCTATCAGGTGTGTAAATTGGTTTTTTTCTGTAACCTGTCTCAGCACTCAACTTATGAAAGATATCATTAACAGATATCCCTAATCCTGAACCAATGTTTATATACCCTCGTACTCTTTTATCTAATACAGAAGTAACGGATTCTGCCACATCTTGTACATAAACAAAATCCCTGGTCTGTTCACCATCTCCAAAAATGGTCACGTCTTCTTGATTTAGCATTTTTTGAATAAAAATTGCTACCACACCAGCTTCACCGTTAGGATCCTGGCGGGGTCCATATACATTCGCAAGTCGAAGACTTGTGAAGTCCACGGACTTAGGGGCCAGCAAATTAATGTAAGTTTCTAAAGTCCATTTACTCAATCCATAAGGGCTGATTGGGGCAATTGGATGCTCTTCGTCACAAGGCAAATATTCTGGTTCACCATATAATGCTCCTCCGGTATTTAAGTAAATGTAAGATTTAATACCTGATTGGATAGCAGAATTAAAGATTTTTAGCCCATGTAAAATGTTGACTTCTGCATCAAAAACAGGATCTTTCATCGAGTTTAAAACTGACGCTTGTGCAGCACAATGTATGATCGCATCAGCACTAAATTTAGTAACTATATTAGTTATCTTTCGGTCAGCTATATTTAAATTATAAAACTCAACACCGGTCGGAAGATTACGCGAGTCACCAGAAGACAAGTCATCTATTACCAAGACCTCTTCTCCCCGTTCCATAAGCTTATCCACTATATGTGACCCAATG
>DBZU01000064.1:20373-27371 GCA_002311285.1 Dehalococcoidia bacterium UBA1152
CAATGAACCCGGCTCCGCCTGTTAATATTACTTTCAATTTCCCCCTCAAATAAAAATATCGATCTTAACCCTACTAAAACAATACACATAAAAATACAGTTACTTAAGGCTGCTCCAAATACTAAACTAAGATTAATTTTATTAGAATAACCAATTACAATATAAACACTCAGCAAATCAGGCGGTTATATGTTCAATACGCTTATCAAAAATGCATTAATTATTGATGGAACCGGCAGCGAAGGATTTCTTGGCTCAGTCGGTGTGTCTGGTGATTCAATCCAAATTCTCCGTGGAGGCAGTCAGCCTGCTGAAGCTGGCAGAATAATTGATGCGACCGGAATGGTAGCCTGCCCAGGGTTTATAGACTTACATTCGCATGCCGGGCTCACCATAATGGGACACCCGAATCATGATCCAAAAGTTCGTCAAGGTGTAACGACTGAACTAATTGGAATAGATGGAATATCACATGCTCCTTTTAAAACAATCGATGAATTGAACAGATACATATGGCTTGATTCGGGTCTTAATGGATATCCACCAACGCCCGCTGATTGGCTTACTGTAGCAGACCAGTTAAGTAAGTATGACAGAAAGGTGGCAGTAAATATCGCTATTATATTAGGCAACTCACCTGTGCGAATTTGGTCGGTAGGATGGGATGATAAACCAGCAAGTAAACAGCAGATCCGCGACATGCAGGCTGTCGTACGCGAGGCAATGGAAGAAGGCGCCTGGGGTATTTCAACCGGATTGGATTACCCTCCAGGAGCCTATGCTGATACTGGTGAACTTGTTGCCATATCGGAAACGGCAAATAAATTAGGAGGTTTTTATCATACACATACTCGGGCAAGTTTAAAGCAAAAAGGAACATTAGGTCCATGGCATGAGGCAATAGAGATTGGAATCAGAAGCGGAATACCAATCCACTTAACTCATTATCGACAAGGATTCCAAGGAGATGGGAGTCACCTAGAGTATTTAGCTTTAGTTGATGACAATCGGGATAAAGGTATGGATGTAACATTTGATTGTTATACATACCCATATTCAGGAACAGCTTTGACAATACAATTGCCTTTGTGGAGTAAAAGCGGTGGGCCTGAAAGCATTGTAAGTAGACTTAAGGATCCAAATATTAGATCAAAAATTGAAAAAGAAATGGCCTCACAATCTGATAGTCCCTACAAATGGAATGATCTTTGGTTGACCGAATTTAATCAACCTTTTAATAAAAAGTATGAAGGTAAATCTCTTGCAGAAATATCAGATTTAAAGGAAAAGGAACCCGTTAAAGTAATGATAGATTTACTTTTGGAAGAAAATCTTGGCATTTCGCAGGTAGGTACAGGTACTAATGCACAAACGCTTCCTGCTTTCGTGTCTCATCCATGTGGAATGATAGCTAGTGACGCTATTGTTTTCGGAGATTACCCAAATCCAAGGACCTATGGATGCTTCCCAGTCGTTCTAGCAGAATTTGTTAGAGCCGAACAACACCTTCGTCTGCCGGAAGCAATAAGAAAAATGACCTCCTTCCCAGCCCAAAGATTAGGCCTTAAAGATAGAGGTGTACTAAGAACAGGAATGAAGGCTGATATAGTAATTTTTGACCCCAAGCTGGTCAAATCTCCTGCTACTAGATTAGATCCAAAACAATATCCCGTAGGGATTGATTATGTAATGGTAAATGGAGAATTAGTCATAGACCAAGGGAATAACACATTCGCGTTGCCAGGCAAGTCATTGCGACGTGGCAGAGATTAGTTATTAAGGATCTATATCAACCTGAAGATAGTATTGTCCAGCAGTCTTATCAAGAGACGTGTCTCTACCGCTTATATATTCAACAGTGAACATATACGATCCGTCCTCATCTAATGTAGCATCGAAGGTAGCTATTCCTTCTTTGTCTGTCTTTTTTTGCGCAACAAGAGACTTTATATTAGGGCCAACGGGGCCCACTAATGAAGCTTCAACAACAAGACCTTCCACGACCTCGCCTGACTGTGTAGTAACCAGAACTGTAAGCACTACACGACGAGAATCAAAATCCCAATCCGCGTCGATAGCTTTGGATATTACCGGTTGATTAATTGGGGGTAATTCTCGAATAACAGCATCCTCTTCTATAAGATTATTTTCATCTTCAAGGATCCCTTGATCAGCCATATCCTGGACTTGCATACCTTCTCCATTTACTGAAAATGATTTAGAAAATCCGTTTACAATCACCGTGTATGTCTTGCCGGTCTCGAATTCACTCCCAATAAAAATTTCATTTTGTGTAGTGCTAATCATTTCTCGGCAATCATCAGGCAGTTCCAGAGGTTGTAAATTATAAACATCGATGTTAATTACATCTCCAAGCCTCTCAACATTCCAAGTGTGGGGCTTATGACATTCAAATGTTTGTGCAGACAGTACAAACACAGTATATGTTTTATCTTCTGGGTTTACGCTTATAACAACCTCTCTGATAGGAGCAGAAACCATTACGGTATCTTGATTTTGCATTTCAATAACCTTTGGTTGTTCAGAGCAGGAAACACTTGCAGCAATTAATACAATCATAGATAAAAATAACAATGCTTTTATTACTACAGAAGGTTTACGGAATAGATTGATTGCAATAACAGGGTTAGCTAAATAAAAGATTTTCAATATACTTCCTTGTCTATCTCTCTGTTTATAAATTTAACGATTAAATTACTGATAAGTTAGGTGTTGTTTTTTCGATTTAATGAACCGCAATTGGCTTGCGCTATCTAAAACAAATCCATAACTTATATCAATGGTTAATGAACACCCTCATGTTACAGGTCAACTATTCAACAATAAAGAGCGCAGACTATTAATTTTCACTGGTATATCACACGCCATATCTGACGCTTGGTATCTAATTTACCCAGCACTTCTATTTCTTATAGCAGTTGATTATGGAGACTTTTTATTTCTAGGAATCGTAGCAAATGTCATGATTGCTACAAGAGGGGTTTCTGGGGTAATTTCAGGATTTTTGGCGGATCATTACAGTAATAAAGCATTGTACGGAACTTTTGCGATAGTATCTTCTTTAGGTTGCCTGTTAGTTTATTTTTCAACCAATGAAATCATGTTGGTTTTAGCGTTTGCTATATTAGGTTTTGGTACAGGGATATACCATCCCGTTGGTCTATCGGGGATAACCAGGTTTATATCTGAAAAAACACGGGCGTTAGGTATACATGAAGCAGCGGGTTGCTTTGGTTTAAGTTTATTCCCTGTGTTGCTAATGACAATTGGAATAACTTTCGGGTGGCGATATGCTTTTCTTTGTGCAGCATTAGTTTCATTGTTACCAGTGTTACTGTTGCCAATTGTTCAGGAGGAACACGACAAGCCTTCTAAGCATATTGTGAATAAACACGATGGACTTACACAAACAAAGTTGGTGTTAAAGACATTTACTAACAAATCCATTCTTTTAATATATCTTCTAATTGTTCTTTTAGAGGGATCAGCCATGGGATTAGATACATTTATTCCTATAGCTATCGCTGACATAGGCGGATTAGGAGAAACTAAAGTAATAGGCTTGTCTATAACAGGCCTTTTTGTAAGTTTTATGATTCTAGGTGGTGTGCCAGGTAGTTTATATGGTGGATTAATAGGAACGAAATTAGGAATTTACCGAGCTCTGAATGTTGCTTTAATAATATCCATTCCTTTATTGATTTTATTAGCATTCGTTAGCGGAAATTGGTTTTTGGCTTTAATGCCGATATTGAGAGGATCCACAAATATGAGAGCTCCTATATTAAATTCTCTAATAAGCCGCAATTTGCCCAATGATATGCAAGGAAAAGGGTTTGCCTTAATGTACGGAATAGCACCAATTGTTGGCAGTTTCATAGCACTTGCTGCCGGAGCCATAGCTAAATTTTATGGTTTAAATTGGGTCTTCCCCATGGCCGCAATACTATTAATAATTGCATTACCATTAATTAATTTAGGTAAATCGTGGTCGAATGCTCCAAAACAATAATTAGTTATCCCCGCATGTATCGTATCGCTTTTAAGATAGCTTGGGTTAATTCACTTAACCGTCCTAGACCAAAAACGGATCCGATAATCCCGATTATTATTAATATTTCGATTGGTCCGAAATGTATAGGCATTTCGTTGTTTCGCTTCTTTATTCCAAACTGCTTCTAACTGCAGATTCTGGCTCTATATTGTCTGCGTCAGTATATAGCTCCCAAGGCCTAAATGACTCGACAAATGATTTTGCTTCATTCATTGATTCAATCCCTTTTTGAGCTCTGCCAGGGTCGTATCCAAACGTTTTTGCAAAGGCATCAAAACCTCTTTTTGTTTCCCTTACACCGCCAACTTGTTCTTCGGTATCAGGTGATAAGGACAAAATTAATCGCTGGCCTTTACTCCATTCTCTCCAGTATAGATCCATTTACAAATACCTCTTGTTTTTCTAAGGCTACCTGTGAAAACCTTTTGGTTCAATAGTTAAATGATGAAATTTTTCAGTTTGTTAATTCAACCCAGTTATCTGGACCGTCTTGCCACAGATTAAAAGCTGCTTCGTCTCCAGAGGCGGAATAAAATTTACCTCCCATGTCATCGCCCATATTGCAAGGGATGGGGTTAGCAGCTCTTTCTTCTTTTGAGATAGTCATCTGAGCACGGCTCGTAATACCTCGCGCTTGGTATTCGGCAAATACTTCATCAGACATAACATCAAAAAACGATATGTACTCAGTTATGCCTCCACCACTTATCATTGTGGCTATTTCTCCCTGGCCGTTTGGGCGAATGATATAGCCAATGTGCTGTCCAGCTGTCACACTGCCTCCATTAATAAATTCTTCGAGTAAATCCACGTGATGAAAAGTAAACATTAGGTTTTGATATCCCGTCGGACTTATATAAAACTGATATTCTGTACCTTGTTCGATTTCATTAGTAATTATTGAATATAGATCACCGTCTACAGGAGAATAAAATTTCACAATGCCGCGAGTATCATAAGAGCCGAAATTCCCCCCCCATCGCTGATCTGTGGTATATGCGTCAAAGTAATGCTTCATACTCGAACAAGACGCACCTGTAGGATCGTATTCAGGTGAGCCATAATTATAGTTATGTCCATATACTGCTCGGATTTTAGTAATTCGAATAAAGGGTTCAAGATCGATAAAATTATGAGTTGCGACTTTAGGCGGGTTAGCCGGATCGATAGTTGGCTGAGCATCCTGTTGCCCGGATCCCTCGGACATGTCCATAGATTCGATCATCTCTTCCATGTCCGTTGATTCAGTCATCTTACACATCATGCGTTTCATCATGTCAGTTTCAGCATCGCATCCATCCACTTCTGATTGATCTGTATCCAAGCCTATCTGTTGTGACATTTCACAAGCCATTCGTTGAAATTCATCTCTTATAGACTCACAATTCATTTGTTCCATGTTTTCCATCATGTCATCCATGTCAAAGTCCATAGATTCCATCATGTCTTCCATCATCTCTTCCACATCCATAGATTCAGCTATGTCCATCAACTCTTCCGCATCCATAGATTCAGCTATGTCCATTAACTCTTCCACGTCCATAGATTCAGCTATGTCCATCAACTCTTCCGCATCCATAGATTCAGCTATGTCCATCATCTCTTCCACGTCCATAGATTCAGCCATTTCCATCATCTCTTCCATGTCTAATCCCATCTCTAAACCAAGCTGACACATCGCTCTCTGATCTAAATCCGGGATATCATCACAGTCATTAATTTGTATTTCCAGGATAGGCGTTGGTGCTGGCGCGGCAGTTGGCATTTTTGTCGGCACTTCAGTTGGAATCGGTGTGCTGGCAGATTCAACTACCGTTTCGATTTGAGTGCCAGCAGCAGGTTCACTAACAGAGGAATCAGAACAGGACATCAAGATTAAGCAGGCTGCTGCTATAAATGTCAGGATATATGCGGACTTACAGGTTGCCCAGTTAAAATGTTTCTTGACTAAATTCATAAATTTTTCAGTCTGTTACTGGCGTAGTTACCCCATTCGAACTCTCCTCAATTGCACGGTATCTGCAACCTGGAGAAACCATCTCATCCTGAGGGTAAGCGGAACTATCACCTGACCATGTCTCATAACTATCCATCAATTCCTGAATTTTAGCTTTGAGGACAGATTCCACAGAGTCATCTAGATTCATAGTCGGACAGTGGTTAATAACCCCTAAATTTTCACCGAAAGCTGCCCCTTCTCTGATGTATTCAAATAGAGTAAGTTCAGTACGGCCATTGATGCCTGAGTTTGATGTGTCAGGCCAATTGCCTACATAACCAAGCACCTGGCCGGCTTCGATTACGGTGCCTTCTGTAACAACCTCTCCATTTATTGTAATCGGCAATTCACACAGAACCGCTGCGTATCCATAATTTTTAGCCTCGATCGATCGATCACAATCTATACTCACGATATGATCAAGGTTCACCCCCCACTTGGAATCGTTCGATGGAGCTATAATCATATCCCAGTCGTCTTGCAGGTAGCTGGTCGTCGGCTGCCAGTTTAGCATGGTAACCACACCACTTATCGGGGAGAGCACTATTGCATCTGCTGGCGCTTTAAATTCAAATGTAGGATTGTCGTATTGAGTTGTTTGACCCGGATTATGCAGCATTCCAAAGTCATCAAAAACTGTCTTAGCGTATCTGGAGTCAAATTTTATGTCTCCAAAAGTCTCAGTTGCCTGATCCCAGGGACCTAAATTCTGCATCATCAAATTGTGGAGTTTTGGAGCTTGATCTTCGGAAGCATCACTTTGACCGGATCCCATAGACTTAGTCATCTTACACATCATGCGTTTCATCATGTTAGGTTCAGCATCACATTCATCCACTCCATCATCTGAAAGCATAGATTCCATCATAGATTCCATATCCATAGATTCCATCATGTCTTCCATATCCATAGATTCCATATCCA
>DBZU01000064.1:27544-39616 GCA_002311285.1 Dehalococcoidia bacterium UBA1152
CATCTCTTCCATGTCCATAGATTCCGCCATTTCCATCATCTCTTCCACTCCCATAGATTCAGCTATGTCCATCATCTCTTCCATGTCTAATCCCATCTCTAAACCAGCCTCACACATGGCTCTCGGTGCTGGGTCTGGAATATCATCACAGTCATTAATTTGTATTTCCAGGATAGGCGTTGGTTCTGGCGTGGCAGTTGGAATCGGTGTGCTGGTAGGTAAAACTACCGTTTCGATTTGATTGTCAGCAGTAGGTTCACTAACAGAGGAATCAGAACAAGACATCAAGGTCAAACAGACTACTGCTATAAATGCCAACAAATATGGGGATTTACAGGTTGTCCGGTTAAAATGTTTCTCGACTAAATTCATAAGTTTTATGTCCTTTTTAATCGCATGCTTTCAGTTTTCTAAAATCCACCTTGAAAAATCTAACTGAATTCGTGCCTTCATACACACGGGCAGTAACATAGGTAGTGATGTCTTCTTCGCCTCCTTCAGGTTTAGACTTAGCGAACACGTCCCAAACTCCCGACTCAATTGATTCTTCAGACCATTCAATTTCTTCGGACCATAGAACCTTACGGCATTCACCATTAGGAACTTGTTCCAGAAACCATTTCTGAATTACTGCGATAGCTTCTCCTCTTGAAAATGGATCTGTATGAGTTGATGTAATTTCTATGTTTTTCTTGCCTTGACCAAACCCCCAATTGTAATCACAGCCAACTGCAGATAGGGCAACAGTTAATATTACTAACGCTAAAACTACGTTTTTTATCATGAGGGTGTCTCAATTTTTTTCACTAACAATAATTTAAACCTCGCCTATTTCCTTTATTTTGACGCCTAAATATAACTTCGTAAACTTAATATGTACAACAAATTTGATTAATTATATGTATTAGTATCCCCTTTTAGACGATTGTTATCTAAAACACTTCTCTTTTAAAGCATTTGTTTCTCTGCTATATTCGTTACGGGAAAATACTTATTATTTTACTTTGTATGTTAGGGATATCTAAATTTGTTTGAACTATCACCACAAATGTCTTCTGTCCTGCTGTTAGGGTTTCTTTTAGGTCTTAAGCACGCAACTGACGCAGATCATGTTGTTGCGGTGGCAGCAATTATAAGTAATAGCAACAGCGTTTGGAAAAGTATATGGATAGGAGCATCCTGGGGTATCGGCCATTCAATCCCCCTCATAATTATTGGACTAATCATCCTATTTGTGAAAGAACGTCTGCTTGACTATTACCAAGTAGTTGCTCCATTTTTTGAAATTGGTGTCGGGGCAATGCTTATCATACTTGGCATACAAGTGCTACGTAATTTATCCAAAGGTAAAGTCCATATGCATATGCACCTTGATAATAACCAGCCTCATGTACATATCCATGCCACCCATACTCACAAAAACAAGTCAGCCGATAAAGTTCAGCATGGACAATATCGACACGGAATGGTTAAGGGAATAACGCCGTTTTTCCGCCCTAAATCGTTTTTTGTTGGATTGATGCACAGTCTGGCAGGAACCGCAGCTATATTGATTTTACTTCTTCCGAGTATTGATTCTAATTGGACCGGTATGGGATATCTTATTCTGTTTGGAATAGGAACTATACTTTCTATGTCTGCAGCAACTTTAGTATTAAGTTTGCCTATCAAATTAACGTTCAAATCTCCGCTGACTCAAACAGCAATTCTATCCATGGCAGGGCTAATAAACTTAGCTTTAGGAGCAATATTGATAACTGAAGTTATCTCAGGGTACGAAATAGTGCGATTTTAGTGTAACGCTTAATCAAAAATTAAGCAGATACGTTATTTAATAAACATAACATCTAACTTTTTTCATAATTAATACGTTATATATGTTGTAGTTCGATTTAAAAGTTCCGAAAAACACCAGTCATCTAATACGGACTGCCTCCATCCTCAAGATGACTGGTGTTTTCTTTTTAACTTTTATTCAATATTAATTAGTTAGTAGGCTCTTGTGTTCCCGCAACATCATCATCTTATTTTTATTGCAGGCACAGCAGTCGGCGCTTGACCTGAAATGTCTGCTTTCTCTAACTCGATATCATCTGAATCTGCTAAAGGAAGAGAGCAGGAAAATATGGTTACAGACAAAAATAAAGCGGTGATACCAACCAGTATTATTCCAACATCGATTTTCATATAATCTTTTAACGTTATTAAGTTTCTGCAAGTAGTAATGAATTTTTGAACAACCAAAATACCAACAGCCTGCATATAGTACTGTATAGGCCTCAAATACCCCACAACACCGGCAACATAATACGACTGTGCGCAAATATTGGAGCTGAACTGCATATTATAGAACCGATGGGCTTTGTATTAGACGATCCTCATCTTAAAAGGGCATCTCTAGATTATACTGACCTCACATCCGTAACAGTGCATATATCATTTGACTCATATACTGATAAATTCTCAACCCGGCGAATATTCGCTACAACTAGCTCTACTGCGAATATATATACTGAGCCAAAGTATGACTGGAGCGACTCATTACTATTTGGCCCAGAAGACAAAGGGTTGCCGAAAAACATTCTAAATCTTGTTCCAGAAGACCAGCAAATATCTATTCCAATGTATCCAAATAATAGAAGTCTTAACCTGTCAAATGCTGTAGCAGTAGTTGCATATGAAGCGTGGCGTCATCTCAAATTTAATGAAAACAAACAGCAATAAACATTGTAGATTTCTACTGAGCCGTTACGCCGCCATCTATAACTAATTCGGTTCCCGTAATATATGAGGATTCATCAGACGCCAGGAATAAAATGGCTCTAGCAATTTCGTTAGAATTTGCTATTCTTCCCATCGGTATTCTCGGTATTCTTGGATCAAGTGAGCCATCAGCAGTGATTCTCTTAATCGCGTCACGGGCAAGTGGTGTGTCTGTATAACCAGGGTGGACTGAATTGACCCTTATTTTGTCTTTGGCCAGCTGAATTGCTGCCACTTTAGAAAATGTTCTTGAGGCCCCTTTCGCAGCTGAATAGGCAGTGCCCCCGGAAACGCCTATCATTGCATCCATCGAAGAAAGAATAATAACCGACCCGCCGCCACTTTTACGCATTACTGGAATAACATGCTTTGTGCCTAAGAAAACACCCTTACTATGAACATCAAAGTGTTCATCCCATTCATCTTCAGTTGTATTTTCAACAGATGCCGATTTAGCATTTCCAGCAGAATGAACCAATATATCGATTTTTCCAAATTGTGCTACGGTTTTATCTACTAGTACAGACCACTGCGATTCATTAGCAACATCCAATTTCATGAAACTCGCTGATTGGTTCCCTGTTGATGCTTCTTCAATCTGTTTAGCAGTTTTTATGCCTCGTTTGCTGTCAATGTCAGCTATTACTACTGTGGCGCCTTCCTGCATAAATAACCAAGCCGATGCTCCTCCAATACCCATAACTTCACCTTCCACTCCAGCAGCTCCACCGGTAATTATGGCTACTTTATCTTTAAGTCGTTGGCTCATACGTTTTACCCATCAATCAGTTTCTTTTTTTTTACTAGAAAATACGCCGAAATAGTAACGATTAGGCCAAGAGCAATAATTATAAATCCGGCGAAAAAGGCTGTATTCATACCTTGCAAAAATGAATTATGGATTCCAGTAGTCGTTGCTTCCCTAACAGCATCAAGAGACGCTGGATATCCTTCGCTTGCCATAACACTTGTTACAATTGCTGTTCCTACGGCGATACTCGTTAGAGTAGAAGAATTTCGCACCATGTTAATGAATCCTGTGACGACTCCTTGATCTTTTTTGTCAATAATTCCATATATAGCGTTCTGGGACGGCATAAATATAAATCCAATCCCAAATCCCATTAAATACATGCAGAAAAATGAATACCAAATCGAATTATCGATCGATAGCCTCGATAAAAACAGCATCGAAATGGAGCTTAATAAAAGTCCTACAGGCAAAAATGTTTTCCAACCCATAGGATAGCGATCCGACAATAAGCTAAAAAGAGGCCCTGTCGTTAAAAATCCCAATGGAATTCCTGCGACTACTAAACCTGAGATAACGGCTTCATAACCTTTCAAATCTTGTATATAAAATGGTATTAGGAAAAAAATACATGAGTTGCCAAGAACAACTAAAAACATTCCAAGCTGAGCAGTTAAAAATGTTCCATTCAAGAATAAATGAAGTGGCAGTAAAGGCGATTCAAATTTCAATTCCCATGCTATGAAAGCTATTAATAACAGTCCAGTAATTACAAATCCAAGAACTGTTAAATATGAACCCCACCCATAATCATTAGCCTTAGAAAGGGTTGCAAGTAATAACAGCAACGCGCCCGTAGAAAGCACTACTCCCATCCAGTCAAATCTACTTTTATTCCCATCATCAGCTACAGAATCTTTCTCAAATATATTTAATACAAACCAGGCCAAAACAATCGAGATCAACCCCAAAGGTGCCGATAACAACATGAAAGCCCGCCAACTGATTAATGTAACAATCGTCCCGCCGACTACTGGTCCAACAATAGCAGAGAGTCCCATCAGAAAGCCAAATGCTCCCAAAGCCTTACCCCTATCATTGGGAAATTTACTAATAATAATTGGTATCGTCGTTGCTTGCAGCATTGCAGCTGCTACGCCTTGGAGCACTTTAAAAAGTATAAGATACGAGAGTGATGGAGCTAATCCTGCCAATACGGCTCCAAGTGTAAAAATTATCAAGCCAGCAAAATATAATCTTTTGTAACCAATTCTGTCAGCAAGTCTGCCTGCCGGCATTAGCAGTGCACCCGTACTAAGCAAATATCCCAATGCAATCCACTGAGATTCGGGAATAGTCGCATTAAAATGATCGGTGATAACAGGAACAGCCTGGTGTATTCCAAACTCATCCATGAGAGTTATAAGAACTCCAGGCATTGCAGCGGCAAAGAATATCCACCTATTTTGGATTGAGGCTCGTTTATTCATCCGCGATGATTGAGTTTGTTAATAGATATAACCCCGCCCGTTAATACATTTTTTTACTTAGACCTTCTCGCCGCTCATTCATCTATTAACGCTTGGCAATTCAATAAAAGAAGGGTGATTTGAATCATGAAATATTGTCTGTTCAGCAATTACTGACGCTGAATCATCAGATCCTTTGCCAGTATTTAGATTCCTTTCAAATGCAGGAAAATTACTTGAAGAGACTTGTATTCGTATACGATGTCCTTTAGCAAAATACATCGCTGTAAATCCAAGATCTATAACAAAACATTCTACTTGATTCCTATCAACAAAACACTCTGTTTCCAAGGATTTATTAAACTTTGCTCGTAAAATTCCATCACAAACATTTGTGGATTTACCATGCTCGTCCACATCGACTAATTTGGCGGCCCAGTCAGTATCTTCAGCAGAAGTTTTTGCCCAAAGATTCAATTTAACTTGGCCAGATATTTCAAGATCCTCTTCTAAAATTTCGGTGCTATAAACAAGTACATCTTGACGTTCTTCAATTAATTTTTGGTCTTGAACTCCAACATCGAATACACCAGGAATGCCGTATCCGTAAGCTCCTCCTAATGACGGTACTGGATTCATAGGATCATATTGATATTGATCTGGCAATTCATCTTTAGCAGGTAGATCACAACTAAGTTTTCCATCTCCTGTTACAGAGTTCGCCTCACCATTACTAGACAGATAATACTGAATATGATCAACATCTTTAGGCGGCCATTCCTGTTCAGCTTGCCATTCATTTTTACCCATAACAAATACATAGGCAGTCGGCTGTGAATCTACACCGTTATCCTCTCCTTTAAGCCATCTATCAAACCAATCCAGCTGCATCCCATGTAAATCAATATGAGCGCCACTTGCAGACCTGCCGTAAAATTGCTGGCCAGCATGTGGAGGCGGCAAAGGCCCGTGTAACCATGGACCCACGATTAAATGCTGTTGTTGCCTTGATAATTCTGAACCGCCCTTTTCTCTCATACCCTGGTAACAATTAATCGATCCACGTATAAAAATATCATGCCAGCCGGCTATATTTAAAACTGGTATTTTCACATTATGGAATTTTTCCTTGGGAGCAAAGGATTTCCAGTATTCATCATACGTGGAGTGATCTAACCAATCGTAATAGTAACCACATAAGTCATTTCCCACGCTCTGCCCTTTAAAAGCAGACATGTCTTGTAAAGGTAAATGTTTCGACATTTTTAAAGGATCCGATAGCCATTTCTGCATCTGGGCTAGTTCTTTTGATCTGTTTGGCCTTTCTGTATGGCCCTGCCCTATATCATTTTCAGCAAATCCAGCTACCCACTGAGATATCCACCATAATTGGAAGGCGCCGCCCAAGTATGTCCAACCATCATAATAATCGTCTGAAGTGACTCCTGGCACGATAGCTTTCAAAGACGGAGGAGCTTCAGAAGCAGCTAGCCATTGAGTAGCACCATGATAAGAAATCCCAAACATCCCTACATTTCCATCTGACCAAGATTGCGATCCGCACCACTCTGCCGTATCAAATCCATCCTCAGCTTCATTAGCATACGGATAAAATTGGCCTTCAGATCTATGTCTGCCTCTAACGTCTTGTATGACTACTGCATAGCCTCGCCCTACTGCCCTAAGTGGATCTAAATACATGCTCCTGTAAGCTGGTGTGTGTTTACCATAAGGTAGACGCATTAACAGCACCGGGCTTTTTTCATCACCGTAAGGTCTATAAACATCAGCATAGAGTTTTGTGCCATCGCGCATCGGTATGATTACGTTAATGTCAACGACACAACTTTCACTGGTTTGAAAATCTTTATTATTAGAACTTGGTATCATTGTAAAATCGAACCTTTTAAAAATATCCAGTAATGTATTTGTTTTATATTTTGACTCATTTTACAAACGAAAATAGCTTAATGACAAAAATTGTTAATTTACTTCGAGTCAACGCTTCGGCAAACACGAGTTGCATTTAACAAACGAAATGTTTGCAGCTTTAAAATTTCGCGAATATAGAATCTTTTGGATAGGTAACGCCGCCTCTAATATTGGAATTTGGATGTTATTTGCCGGAAGACTATGGTTAATGCACGAATTGACGGATTCAAAAATAATGCTAGGAATCCTAACATTTTCAAGCACCTTTCCAATATTACTTTTATCAATGTGGGGAGGGGTGGTAGCTGATCGAGTAAATCGAGTCCGTTTAGTTGCAATTACACGTGCTTTGTTTTCAACCACAGCTATATTAACTGGGTTACTAATTGCCTTTGGCATAATACTGCCTTGGCATTTGATAGCTATTTCAGTCATTAACGGCATCTTACTTTCATTTGATATCCCGTCACGGCAAGCCATGGTACCGAATCTGCTTCCAAGGGAACATTTAGTTAATGCCTTTGCGCTTCAATCAATGTTGGGGACAGGATCTGCCATTATCGGACCGACTTTCTTGCCATTAATTATTAAGGCGTGGGGTATGTCAGGCGTATTTATTTTTATTGGAGTAGCTTATGGGTTTACAGCATTAATGTTCAGTCAACTTACCAAGCAAAAGATATATCAAAAAACCAAAGATCAAAAACCTTGGAGAGATTTATTAGAGGGCTTGTCTTACATCAAACTCAATAGAGTAATGATCGCCTTAATATCTATAGGTATCGTTACCGGTATATTCGCCGCACCATATATTACATTGTTGCCAGTTTTCGTTAGCGACGTTCTAACGGGCGGCGTGAATAGTTATGGGTACTTGTTATTAAGTGGTGGCATTGGAGGCATGTGCGGAGCTATTGCTTTGGCGCAATTTGTTAAATTAAGAGACTCGGCATCAATCCAAACTTTAACAGGTGTCGGATTAGGGATTAGTTTAATCGTTTTTGCAACCAGCAACTCATTACAGATTGCTATGATTGCTATAGCAATTGTAGGAGTTTTCAGCGTGTCTTTTTCTACAATAAACAACACTTTTCTACAAAGTATTGTTGACGATAAATACAGGGGGCGAGTATCCAGCATACAGCAATTAGGCTGGGGGGCATCAGCTTTTGGCGGACTTTTACTTGGATCTTTGGCTCAAGCTTTTGGAGCTCCTTTTGCTCTAACCTTGTCTGCTGCGATTGCCACTTTAAGTATTTTTTCTTTATGTATATATATATATAGAAGTTTTAATAGTGGTAAAAACACCAAATCAACCTAATTACCTGATATAGAAATGGCTAAAATTCACAAATGCTTTTTTCAAAAACGCATAATTAAATCACTGCCCCTTTTCAGTATAATCGCTCCTATTTATTTCCTGGTGATATCAAGCGTTGCAACAATTATTACTCCAAATTATAGTGCTATTTCTGATTCATATAGTGTACTAGCACGATATGGGATGCCGTATTCATCGCTAATAACTGTTGGGTTTGTGGGCTACGCACTAATGATACAAGCGCTTGGCGCCTTACTTTACATTAACGCACAATCCAAAAGTTGGGGCATTTTACTTTGGATACTAGTTTTTATTTATGGTTTATCAGGAATCTTTGCATCTATTTACCGGAACGCATCGGATACACAAATTTACTGGATGTTATCCGAAGGATCTATGCACGATTTGGCATCCAAGATTGGGTTTTTTGCAATTTTATTAACTATTATCTTGTCAGTGCGCGTAATAGATCACGCGCATAATCAGTTACATTGGAGAATCTTTTCTCTAGCAATCGCGTGTTCCACGTTGGCATTTGCAATTCCATTTGGGTTTCGAATATTTCCTAATCACCTAGGAGTACTCCAAAGAGGTTTTTTTATAACAATAATGATTTGGATTTTTGTAACAGCACTGATTTACATAAATGAAAAAGATAAACCACGGTAAACTGTATTAAACAAAATCTATAAAACTTTTTATTGCTAATTACTAAGAGAAAGTATTTTTCGAAGTTTTGGAACAGTTCCGGTTTGTCTAAGAACTTCCTTTCCATTTTTATCAAAAACAATAAAGGTCGGCACAATACCTAGATTATAAGTTTGCCGTATATCTTTACCCAAATCGGTAGCAACATTAAACCTCATCACCAAAACCTTATCTCCTGCTTCAAGTTCTAGCCTGTCCACGTCAGGCTTAGCCGCAAGGCAGCCTATTCAGAAATCAGAATAGAGTTCAACAAAAACCGGTTTTCCAGATGCTAACGCAAGATTAAATTCCTCTAGACTGGATACTGAATTGTCTTTGGTGCGTGTACTGAAAAAAACTGCTCCCAGTACTAGAAGCATGACCAAGATAGCGGCAATGGATAACCTTGGATCTAGAAATCGCCATGTTAGTACCCCAGTAATTACCAAAACCACAATGGTCATGATAATAAAGGAATATTGATTAATCAAAAGAGGCATTTAAGTTTCGCTTAAAATAATTTTCATCAACTATCAATTTTAATCCACTTGCATTTCACAATTGTGTTGTTAAGAAGTTTTTAGATCTTAATTATGACTAAACCGCAATAATCTATTGGAAAACTTTACTTCACCAACCCACAGGTAATTGCCATCATATGTGAGGAACTTGGGTAAAAAGAGTTTATCTTGACCAATTTGTGGAGGGTCTGTGCTGTTACCTGAGCCCAATATTGTATTGGCAGCACCTCCGCCTATAGCATCCTCTATATCATTCCATATAAATACTCTCGCTTTATCACCAGATACGAAAAGTTGCCCATTACCAAGATATGCACCGTCAGCCCCATTAATTCCAAGGCCAATAACGTTTTGGGTTGGATTGGTAAGTATATCAGCCACTCTGTACACGGTAACCGTGGCTGAATCACCATTAGAAGCCACCAAATAATCACCATCGCTATGAAGATTAAAAACCCGGATGTTCTTCAGGATTTGGACTGGCTCAGAATCATCTTCAGGAAATCCATCCCATACATAGATTTCATCCGTGGAAACACCTAAATAGAAGTATTTGTCATCCATAGCAACACCGGTAATACCAAGTGATTCATTAGTGGATTCTCCTATTTTGACCGTACCTATCTGCCCAACAAGCAACACATCGGGTGGTTCGCCAGCCAAAGGTAAGTTGTTCCACTTAAGCAGCTTTTCACGACCAGCAAGAATCAAAGTGTTTTTGTAAAGAGTTATATCTCCAACAGAAAACGCGATGGAGTCAGGCCCTATAGAATATTTGTAATCCGGATGTGCTCCGCTCTCCTGCGGTATGTTTTTCCACACGTAGAAATACCCAGCATCCGACGCTACAAAAAGACTCTTCCCATCTGAGGCCGGTATCGGGTTGGAAATGAAATAGTTTTCCTCTAACGTGTTGGTATAAATGTCTGGGCCACCGATGACAAAATCGGGTTTTTGATCCACGCTAGTAGGAATAGAGTTGTAAACTGATATAGTGTGATAATTCGTTGTGATGAATACTCTTTCGCCAGCTACAGCAAGTGTTGTATGGTCTGTGGCCTTCATAAAACTTGCTCCCCATTTCTTATATCCTCCGATAACTGACAATCGAGGCGCGGTACTCTCATCTTCGGGGAAAGAGTCCCAAATATATAATGCTGAACCAAGAACTAAGAGCTTCCCGTCTGATGTAAAAGCGCCTCGCATCCATGGCGCTCCAGTGCTTGGATCTATTGGATCACTTATATAAAAATCATATGGCTGTTCATCTTTTTCTGGAAAAGTTTTCCAGAAAAATGTTCCCACACCGCGTTGACCGTCAACGTTGGCATTGTGATCGCCAACAATCATAGATTTGCCGTCGCTGGTAATCTGCCTGGGTGTACCTAGATCACCATTTCCAGTCAAATATATATCGGCCGGTTGATTATCGCGCGTTGGAAATGTATTCCAGATTAAAACACCACTTTGGGGAGTACTTGTAATCGCAAGTTTTGTACCGTCGGTCCATACTCCCCACGGCCACATTAGGTTACTTTTAGTGATAAAGCCTCCTATATCAGCTCCTTGCAAAACTATGTCGGCTTCTTTCCCATTTTCTGTCGGGAATTCATTCCAGATGAGAATGCGATCGTTATAAGTATCCGTCACAACTACTTTTTTACCATCAGTTGCAACACTTTTAGGCCAATTCATGTTGGATCTACCTTTGCCTGGAGCATTGGTAAAGAAATCTTCTTGACCTAACACAATATCAGGCTCTTCATTACCATTTGGCAGCGTATTCCAAATTAGAACTCTATTGTTATAACTATCCGCCATAAGTAGTCTTACGCCATCAGTAGCAATACCAGACGGATGGTTAAACAATAATGGGCCTCCGGTCTTGTTAAAGCCTATTGCGCCTAAAACTATGTCAGCATTTTGGCCAGAGGAAAATGGCCCTGTTTTAGGGACAATATCCCCTTGTTCATACACAGGTGATACAGATTCAACCGGTATACTAGATAATATCAATTCTTCTGGCTGATACCCTAGTGAGAATAGACACACCAGAGCTTGGTCTCTATCGCCAGGTGCAGCTTCGACTGGGGATCTGATCTCCAAAAGGCGATCAGCACCCAAAACATCGGTCATACACTCATCAAAACCTACCGGAGGAGTGGCGCTACCTTCCAATATGTTAGACGCTAAATTGCCGTAAAGGTCGCCACTAAATAGTTCTTGAGCTTGACTTGTAATGTCGAGTTCCCTGCCATTTGCAGGCGTATTATTTTCGATAAGTTCTTTGAGCTCTGAAGACAGGTTAGAAAGGCCAGATGCATCTTTGAGATAGTCTGTCGATCCAGGGTTATTTAATTCAACTAACAGCAAACATAATGCAGCTGCGTCCTTGTCCATACCGTCAATTGATCCAAGATCAGCTTTAAACATGTCAAGGTTTTCGTTACTGACAGATTTTCTAATACATTCATCAAAACCTGTGGGCCATTTTATAAGACCATTAAGCAACTCAGCTGTTAAATCTGCTGAGTACATTTTTTGCGCATACTGTAAATCAAGTTTTGAACCATCTTCCTTAGGTTCTTCGCGTCCTGTGGACAGATCATCTTCCTTAGGTTCTTCGCG
>DBZU01000064.1:39748-41708 GCA_002311285.1 Dehalococcoidia bacterium UBA1152
TTCTTCGCGTCCTGTGGACAGATCATCTTCCTTAGATTCTTCGCGTCCTGTGGACAAATCATCTTCCTTAGATTCTTCGCGTCCTGTGGACAAATCATCACCACTAGAAATTACGGTTACTTGAGCTTGGGCGGCTGTTACAGTTGCTTGAACCTGAGCTTCAATAGTCGCCTCAACATTAGTTTCAGGACTATTGGTCAAAGGTTGTGACAGCCCACCTGTTGAACATGCGATTAGTAGGCTGCCTAAATAGATAACAGCAATCCATTTCCAAAGCAATTTTTGCTGATGGCTCATTAATTTATTTTGGTCACTCATTATGAAGTTACTGTTATAAATCAAACTATTTCTTTAAGGCTAAACGAATAGGAATTTTATGTATACGACCATTTAAGAACCAATCTATAAATGTGTATCTAACAAAAACAAGATAAGTGATTACACAAATAAACCTATACGGATCGATATTCAGCCCCATCACTTGAGTTGTAACTTATTCTTAACTTCGGTATTAACTAAATTAATAGGAGTTTTCCCTAACAATACTCTCGCTATTTCTTCTCCAAATCGTTTCGGCCTTCTCTCCATAGATGCGTCAGAGAAGTGGCCTACATGTGCTGAAAGTACAACATTGCTCATTTTAAGCAATGGGTTATTTGGCTTAGGTGGCTCCCATTCAAAAGCATCTAATCCTGCTCCAGCAATATGCCCTTTTTGAAGTGCTTGTATCAGCGCGTTTTCATCCACAATTGCTCCACGAGCTGTATTAATAAGATAAGCAGTAGATTTCATTTTTTTTAACACTGATTCATCAATCAAATGATGTGTTTCTTTATTAAGTGGACAATTAATCGATACGTAGTCTGATTCTGAAACTAATCTTTCGAGTGAAACTTGCTGTATATTTAACTGCTTCCAAACTTCCGCAGACACATAAGGGTCATATCCGATTATATTCAAATCAAGTACGGCAACTCTTCTAGCAAATGCCGACCCAATTTGCCCTATGCCAATAATTCCCACAGTTTCTCCATACAGCGGCCCTACACTGCCTGGAATTTTGTCATTCCAATCGCCTATCCGAACAGCCGAATCTACTGTTAATAATTTACGATTGCAAGCTAGCAGTAATGTTAATGCCTGGTTAGCAACTTCTTGAGTCCACATATCTGGGACATTAATTACTGCTACCCCAAATTCAGTTGCTGCTTCAATGTCGACTACGTCAAAGCCTACGCCGGTTCTTAATACAGCCTTACAATTTTTAAGATGCGAAAAAATTGTTCTAGTTATAGGAGTATAAACAGATATTAAACCATCAGCATCGATAATTTTTGATATTAATTCAGATTCATCATCAACATGATCGAGCAAAAACAAGTCGGCTCCCGCTTTATCTAATGCTGATTCAGTCTCAGACATATCCAAACCATCATATTGACCTATGTAATAGACTTTTAACCTTTTATTTTCCATTGAATCCCCTTGATTGAGTGTAATTTAATAATTTTGTATAGAATTGTGAAATGAATAACAATTGTATTCAAATATTGTGATTTTTTTAAAATGATTAAAACTATAAAAAAAACTTTACTGTATGTTTTGGGATTCATATTTTTAGGACTAGGAATCGCAGGGTATATATTACCAGGGCTGCCCGGGACAATATTTCTAATTTTGGCAGCAACTTGCTTTGTCAGGTCGAATAAAAAGATGTATGACTGGATAACAGGCCACAAGATATTTGGCAAAGTAGTTAAAGATTATTTAGATACCGGGAAGATGCCTTTGAAGGTAAAAATTCTCTCAATCGGATTTATTTGGATATTTACATCCATCTCACTTATCTGGTCTCCATATGGCATTATCTTCATAATTGCCATATGGATAATAGCTGCTATGGGTACCCTTTTTATTTTGACTCGACCTACAAAACATTAATTAAAATAGATCTAAATTT
>DBZU01000044.1 GCA_002311285.1 Dehalococcoidia bacterium UBA1152
CCATAACTTACAAAAATTAAAATCCTCTCCCAAGTACAACTTGGTTTCCATACTATAGTAAGTATCAAAAAAATTATAATAGTTAGGGCGCTCTACCATTTTACCATTAACCAATGTTTTTTGTTTTATAGTTAAATCAGGATAAGCTTCTCTTAATTTATCAAAAGCGGTGCGCTTAATCATCATACATCCCGCTGGTCCTCTTTCTACTTGGATAAAACCATTATCCATAGGAATCTCATCAATATTAGGGAGTCTTACAGGAAACATATAGCCTTTAGTATCAGGATGATCACTCGGTCTTCTAATATCATCCTTCCTAAACTTGTCGGCATCGACAGTCTTCATAGGATAAACGATCAAAGCAACTTCATAAGGACATTCATAAAGTCTAAAAATGGAACGAACAGAGAAGGCAATATCAGCATCAATGAAACACATTTGGTGAGCTGTAGAGTCCAGGAAACTGGCTACACATAAGTTTCGTCCTTGAGTGACTAGACTGCTTTTCATAAGTTGAAAAGTAATATTGGTATTATTAAGTAGGCATTCCTTTTGTAAGTCCAAGCAGGACTTCATATAATGCAAACAAACATCTGAATGAATGGGGGTGGATATAAATAAGCCTTTAGATTTTTTAATGGCTTCAAGTTTTTTAGCTTTTCGGTCTTCAAAGATTTTTTTCTTTTCGTCTGGCATAAATAGCTCCTCTTAAAAAGCGGTTCCAAAAGGATCCAATCACTTTCCAATCGTAATAGTTTTTATAGTATTGTTGTTGAAATTTCAAGTTATGACTTGGATCATTTTCACTGAGAATAGTTTTTGCATTTTTTATGCTTTCGGCAGTTTGGGCAGCTAAATATTTTTTATTGGCAGAATAAGGCATATAGATAGGGAACTCGGCACAGGTTTCTGGAATAGCTCCGAGATTCGTGGTGATCAGCATACAGCCAGCCGCTAGGGCTTCCATCGCGGAAATACAAAAAGTCTCTTCAAATGTTGAAGGATGAACACTAACATCATAGTCTTTTAATTTTCCTACTAGCTCATCATGGCGACAATAGCCTTTATAATTTACATTTTTTAAATTTCCTGCTCGTTCATAGAGTTTAAGAAATTTGGGTTCATTATCCCGATGAAATTCGTCTCCATAAATAATAGTGCTAGAATAAACATCCAAAATAATATCTTTTTCTTCTTTAATAAGTTCCATGGCATCTAAAAGAACGTCTAATCCTCGCCAAGGAGTAGAAAAATAGATTAATTTTAAAGGAGCTTTATAGGTAAAGTCTGTTTTGAGTTTAAGCTCATCATAATCAATCCCGTTTTTTATAGTGAGGGCTTTAGTATCAGGAATATTAAAAAAATATCTAAATTTTTCATAAGTCCAGTGAGAGTTAAAGACATACCAATCATACTTTTTATGATTTTCTTTTTTATTAAACCATGGAGCAAGATTTGGTTGATCGTATGAATTTTTAATCCACAAGATATTAGGCCGTAAAGGATGAAGAGGTTCTTTTTCCGGAACGGAAGTCGTAATTTGAACAAGGTCTAGAAGATTTCGATTGCTGTATTTACGGAGATAATCGAATTGAATTTCGGTCCCCCCATAAGGTTGCATTAATTAGTTTTACCGAATACCTCTAAAGATGCAACAGTTATTTCTAAATCTTGTCTAAAATCTTTCGCAGTCGTATCAGTTGCCGGATCTGCTACGTCTGCATCAAATGCTGCTTTGGACGCATAGATCTTTCCTGTACGTTTATGTTTAACAATTTCTTTGGCTTTCGCCGGTAGTGTTTTCATTAAGCTGTTCCTTGATCTCCTGTTATTAAAGCGTAGGAAACTAATCCTTTGATGACATTAGCAGTTCCCCCTTTTATTTTCAAGGCATCCTGTTCCTCTAAAACCACGGGTCCTTTAGCTAGATTTTGAGTCGTCAGGGTGGTCATTTGAATGGTGCTCATTTGTGTAGTCGCCGTCGCTGAAAAATCAAACACAGCTGAGGCAACGTCTACGGTTCCTGTGCTTGTATTTTCAGCTTGAATATTTTGTAAAATAGCCCGGGAGCTCTCATCCATAGTTAAAACCGTTGTCATAACATCTGTTGTTAAATCAAAAGATTGATTTCTATATTGTATTGCCATTAGTGTCCTTGTCCCCGCGAACGTTTATGCCTAGGAATTCTTTTACTACATTTTTTAGCATGACGTCCAGGCCTTTTTCGATGGAGATGTCTGACATGTGAATATCCATACTGTAATTTTTGTTTCTTAGCCATAACTCATATTAAACCACTGAAAAGCTTGTGTATCGTTTTCAATCGTTCGTTGATATGAGGTATTAAGTTCTGTTTTAAGCTGCTCTAATTTAAATTTAATCATACGTTGATTAGAAGCTTCGTACTCATTGGTAGGTTCTTGAAAAGTTACAGTTACCTTAGCCATTATCTTCTTCCATCGGGTTGAATATCTGCTCGGAAAGTTCCAAAGCGCCACGTTTCATTAACCGCATCATTTTCTACTTTTAAATTAATAAGACGGGCTCGAGCTCTTACATCGACTTTAGTGGTTGCAGACGTAATTGAAATAGGACTTAATCCTGAAGCAGTCTCGCTACTAGCCGGATAATCTTTTAAATTTAAAGAGAGTTTTGCCGTGCCTGTTAATACTTTAAAGTCAGGAATGAATCTTCTAATTTTCATAATATATTCTCCATCTCCGTCTACATCTAAATCAAAATCTCCTGATTGGATATAAGCAGCAATCGCGGTAGAAGCACCAGCGGAATCTACAGCATTATTTCCTTTTTCCTGTGCATACATCTTAGTAATTCCTTCGCTATTTCCATAAATTAAAGGAGTATCGGATACATCTGAAGAAGTTAAATATTCTGTAGCATAAGGATCGGGTTGAACATCTGAATCAATCCAGCCTGTACGTGCCAAACTTCCTGTGGTCCAAACACCTCCGGCTATACTAGGGCTTTCAGCAAAATTATAGGAAGTATAACGATCAATGACACTACTACTGGCTGTTGGATAGAACCAAGTAATTTCACTAAATAAGTTATTAACCCCTGCAGCTACAATTTGACCTGAAGTATAATTGATATCATCAAAAATATAGTCTTCAACATTACAAGATAAATTTTTAACGGTACCATCAAACAGAAAGAAGCCCCCCGCATCTCCCATCCAGAAGACTTGGCCATTAGCGAATGCTGCAGCATTATGGCCAATGCACCCACAGTTTGTGCCCACCTGCCTTACTGAAAAAGTAAAAGGTGGCCCTACGAATTGCATTACATAGGCGGCTTTATCGGTTAATATGAAAATATAATCTCTACCTTGAATAGCGGCTCTGATTTCTGATCCTGAGGATAATCGCATCGTTCCTGCTGTATTCGTAGAGGTCGCAACCCAATCGTTTCGATCTTCCTGGTCGGAAAATCTTATAAACATTTTGTCTTGTGTGCTCGTAGTACCAATGGTTGTTTCTGTGCCCAATAAAATAACGTGTCTATCTTTTTCTGAAACCATCATGGTTTCAGAAGCTGTTGGTGCATTGGTTACAATCGTGGCTCGTGTAGCAATGGCCGTCGGCACGTCTACGTTTTCAGGATCCCATTGAAAAGTCGCTCCTCCTCGAATGGTAGCCAAAAGTAAAGATCCAAAGTTATCTAACTGCCATTGTCCTGGCTGTAAAATAACTTGAGTAGAAGTTGAAGCATCACCCCAGCCTCCGTTACCCCAACTGGAAGTGCCCCACCCATAACCATAAGTTTGAGTTGCATTTCCAATTCGATAATAAGGCTGCACCGTCATTGAACCGAGGCCCGTGATTCCTGCGCCGGTTTCTATGGAAGGAAGTGTAATAGTAATGGTACTCGCTGTCGGAGTAGTAAGAACTTCGAATTTTTTATCTTCAAGTTCTGCCACCGTAAGACTGGTTCCTGAACCAGGCAACGTTACACCACTCAGCATAATAACCATGCCTGGATCTAAATTATGAGCTGCCAGAAATGTAAGAGTAGCTTCGTCGCTACTGGTAGTTGTGGTTAGAGTCACACTCGATTGATCCAATGATGAATCCAAAGGAGTAATATCATGAAACTCACCTTCAAACCAGATGGCTAAAATCTTATTGGTGCCTACTGCAATCCAGCGATTACCTTGGGTATCAAACCAGCCAAAAATTTTTCGACCTGCTCCGGGTAAAATATTAGTTTGAGTTTCTTCCCAACCTCCAATTTTTTCAGGCATGCCGTAACGAAAACGAGCGTAATCGCCTCCTATCCAACCTGCTTCTACACCCGAAGGCGTTAATTGTTTGTTAAAACCTGGGACAAAATTCACTTTTCTAAGCATACCATGATTTTAATCTATTGTAGGCCTTGTGTATAGATTGAAGATTATCTCTTTGGATATTTTTCT
>DBZU01000053.1:0-3285 GCA_002311285.1 Dehalococcoidia bacterium UBA1152
GAAGCTGAATGAGCATCTCTTTGTGGGATCTGGAGAGTAGAATTAGTATAAGAAACCTAACAGGTTGACCAGAACCTGTTAAGTTGAGAGATATTTTTCTATGGTTTGAGAAAATAAAATAGAGATAATCAACTGTGTTGGTTGATCATCTCTATTTTGTCAAATATTATGTAGTTTAATTTCTTTTAAAATTTATAGCCTATCGAACTAAAATAATAAGCTCCGTCAGATCCCATTTGGACAGAATCATTGAACCCACCCTGATCGGTCCATCCGTCATATTGCGGCGTTGGATAGGTATTTAGAAGATTATTTGCACCAACTGTGAGGACCAGGTTATTTGAAATTGAATAACCAGCACTTAAATCAAGTGTTGTAGCAGCTTCGTATGTATCCGTTGCCACCGCAAATAAAGCATCTGCTTCAGCCTGGGTAGTTGCAGGTGAATCAATCCACTGGAAATCCTGAAGAATGACTTCGCTAAATGAGGTTAACGTTGCAGCAAGATTCAGCTTTTTGGTTTGAAAACCAAGATTCAGACCAAATTTATAGTCCGGTGCCGCTGCTTCTAAATAGGCCTGAGAGAACGGCCCGAAAAATGTAAATTCGTTCAATGTGCCATTGTTAATTTTTTCTATTTTAAGCGTATTCATATTACCCGCCAAGCCGACAGAGAGTCTGTTCCCGTTACCTACACTTTTTGAGTAATTCAACACGATATCAACACCAGTGGTTTTTGTATCCACACCGTTGGCAAAGAACTGAGCGTCTTCAGCGCCAACATCTACCTCCAAAAGTGTTGCATCAAAGTTATCGGTGAGAACAATTCTATCCTTTACAGCAATTGAATACGCATCCACTGTAGCAGATAATTCACCAATGTTGAAAGTGAATCCCACACTACTGTTGGCTGCTGTTTCTTCTGTAAGCTCACCAATTCCGAAAGCCTTGGCTACTGTGCTTGTATTTGAGGCAAGCAAAGTACGAACAGATTCTCCGGCCACGATATTATTGAAAACCAAATTATAGTGCTTTTGCGCTAAAGACGGTGCTCTAAATCCAGTAGATACTGATCCCCGAAGAGAGAGACTATTACTTACACTGTACCGGCCGGCTACTTTGTAATTTGTAGTTTGACCAAAGTCACTGTAATTCTCCTGTCGAACAGCGCCGCTTAACAGTAAAGCATCCGTCACATTTAATTCAGCATCAAGATAAAACCCAAAATTTGTACGACTCCTATCTACTACATTCGCCGGGCTGTATCCGGGAAAGCCCTGAGACCCACTGGGTAATTGTTCGCCATTGGAATCAACAGCAGGAACTTGTGTGGCCGGATTCGTAAGCGCTATACCTAAAGTATCATAAAGAGCATACGAACCTTCTTCTCCAGCGAAAATCGTAAAGTTCTCGGTGCGGAATTCGAGACCAAATGCTAAGTTAAATCCAGACTTTATTTTACTATTATATTTACTAAAGTCAAGGCTTGTAGTGTTTTGTGACAGGGTATGACCGCCAGCATCAAAATCAGTAGGCGATGCTCCACCTAACGATGCATTATTCGTACCTCTTATATAATAATGGAAGTTATTTTTTCCGTATGTGTTATTAAAATCAACTTTCCAGCCATTACTCATGTTGTGTCTTACTCCCATTGAGGCGGATACATCTATGATGTTGGATGTAATCCGAGGAGTAAAACCATTCTCATAAAGACTCGGGACAGCTCTATTATCACCATTTGCAAAACTCCCTCTTGTAAAGGCGTATGCATCTGTATCTCGAAAATTTCTGCCTCCAAATGCGTACACTTCAGTATTGCTGCCAACCGGCATGGCTGAATTTACCATGAAGTTAAAGCCGTCAACAGCCGCTGTTCCATATCCTTCTCTCCAATCAAAACTAGGCCTTAACGTTCTAGCTCTTGATAAATATTCAGTTGTTACATTTACAAAACCTCCGTTATCACCTAGATTTGCACCGTAGTTTAAATCTATTTTTACTGTATTTCCGTCACTACTTTTATCTTCGTCACCTATAGTAACTCCACCACGGTCTTTTCCATTTATGTTAGATAATGCTGGCTCCCATTCGCCTTGTGTATCAAAAATTTGCTGTGCATAATCACCCCCAACATCTGTACTATAATTACCGGTTGTGACGCCAACAGTAATTCCATCTGAGTTGTCTTTTAAAACGACATTGATTACACCGGCAATGGCATCGGATCCGTACTGGGCGGAAGCACCATCTCTGAGCACTTCTATCCGTTTGATTGCCGCGGCGGGTATGGCATTCAAGTCCGTTCCGGAATTACCACGTCCTCTTGTTCCAAAAACGTTGACCAATGAAGATTGATGCCTTCTTTTGCCATTAATCAGTACCAAGGTTTGATCTGGTCCTAATCCCCTGAGGGAAGCTGGATCAATATGGTCTGCTCCATCCGATCCGGATTGCTTTGTCGCATTAAATGAAGGCGCGGCGTATTGTAGAATCTGGTTAAGTTCCGCTTTACCGTATCTAATAGCTAAATCTGAAACATCGATAATATCAACAGCCACAGGTGAATTAGTGGCAGAACGGGTAGCATTTCTCGATCCAACGACGTTAATTCCGCCCAACTGAATAACATCTCCCGCCATAGATACGTTTAACGAATTTTGACCACTGAGTGTTATTTCGACGGTGGTAAATCCGATGTAGCTAAAAATTAACGTAGCTGAGGAAGATTGTACAGTTAGTTCGTATGATCCATACGCGTCTGTAGTTGCGCCATTCGTCGTACCTGCTTCTTGTATATTTACCCCAACAAGCGGTTCATTTTTAGCGTCTGTTACTGCGCCAGAAACAGAATGCTGTGCCTCTATCTGTGCTACGCCTACGAATAGAAAGATGATCATTAACCAATTTCTCATTTTAGAATTCTCCTGAGTTGGATTTATTTTCAATAATTAGGAAATTTTAGACAATATTTTTTCTAATAACAAATAAAATCCTCGTTAAATCCCAATTTCTCAACTCCTGTTCAAATCAAAGAACTTTGATAAAGAAGTTCAACTAGATCAACGATAGAAAAGTTGAAACTGTTAACTAACAGGACATGTTAAAAGATGACATCTTTGCTAATGATGTCATCTTTATTCAGTTTAATTATGATAGCTGATGATATCTTGAGTTTCAAGACAAATTTCGTAAATTCCTCCCCGAAAGGTCACCAAAGAAATGGATTTATCTACACTACACGAACAGTTTAAGGCGACGGATAGTCGCTTTAGTGAACTTCGG
>DBZU01000053.1:3513-3688 GCA_002311285.1 Dehalococcoidia bacterium UBA1152
TGAGGAGGACGCCATTGATTCGGCTCATCTAAAGGAAGCGGAAGATGAACTAGCACGGTTCACCAAAACCATCGATGATTTAGAGCTGAGGCTGATGCTGGGCGGGGAGGATGATGACAAAGATGCCATTCTGCAGATTCATCCCGGAGCCGGCGGTACGGAATCTCAGGATTGG
>DBZU01000026.1:0-31721 GCA_002311285.1 Dehalococcoidia bacterium UBA1152
TGAGATAACCAGGGAAGGTAACGTAGGAGATCATACCGATCCCGACTATCGCTACATTGACTTTGCCCATCTAACTTCCTTCCATAGGCTTCTGCCAGTCTACTTTACTTAATTTGTAGGATTTAACTAGAGACTAGGCCTTCAGTAGGACTACTAGCTGAGGCTATACGTTTTGCTTTTATTCGACCAGCCGTAAATCCTTTTCTTCCAGCGTCAACGCCCAGTTTAAAAGCTTCACCCATTAAAATCGGTTCATCTGCCTGAGCTATCGCAGTATTAACTAAAACTGCATCAGCTCCTATTTCCATAGCTATAGCGGCGTCTGACGGAGTGGCTAATCCAGCGTCCACTACAACCGGGATGTTGGCTTGTTGGATGATCAATTTTATTTCGTCTAATGTCTGTATTCCCTGGCCTGAGCCGATACCTGATCCTAATGGCATCACTGTCGCACACCCAATCTGTTCTAACATCTGGGCTAACACTGGGTCGGCATGTATATAAGGCAGGACAATGAATCCATCATTTATTAATTGCTTGGCAGCTTCATATGTTCCAACTGGATCGGGCATAAGATGTGAGCCTTCAGGTATGACTTCTAGCTTCAGCCAATTTGATCCTGTTAATTCGCGAGCTAGATTTGCAACGAATATTGCTTCCTTAGCGGTTTTACATCCAGCAGTATTTGGGAGAATCGTATATTTGTCCCAATCAAAAAAATCTAAAATATTTTTCTCTTTTGGATTATCTAAATTTAATCGTCTTATTGCTACTGTCACGATCTGTGCACCCGAAGCCGCTATAGATTCCACCATTTCAGTGTGACTGCGATGCTTGCCAGTTCCAACCATAAGTCTGGATGAAAAAGTTTTATCAGCTATCTTAAGGGATTCACTCAAAATCTAACTCCGTTTTCAGATTGATTGAGAAACTATTCAGTTCAAATTTTAATTGATCAGGTCGAAAGTGTGGCAATGCACAGTACCAAAACCAACGGTAGTATGTGTGATCTGTTATCCTGAATCACGTCTTTTTAACATTCTATATGAAGTCAGGATATTGCAAGCAAACAGCTCAGTCAAATTAAACCGTGAATTATATAGGAACTAAGCATATATGAATTCAATGAATCAATCAGTTATTAGGCACTTTACATCGACTGGATTTGTTATCCATAAAAATTGTCTTTTACTGCATTGGCATGGGAAAGTAAAAGCATGGTTGCCGCCAGGCGGCCATATTGAAAAAAATGAAGACCCATGCCAAACCCTTAAGAGGGAAATTTTGGAGGAAACCGGCCTGGAAGTGGAGATCGTCAATTTTGATTTAAACTTGGGTTTCAAATATCCGGAGCAATTGCCTGCACCGTTTACTATTTTGGTAGAAGATATAGAAGATCGTGAAACTGGCAAACATCAACATATCGACATGATTTATTTTTGTCGTCCTATTACAAGTGAAACTGGGCTTCAAGCTCTAAAACCTGGTTGGATCTGGGTTGAAAAAAAAGATCTGGATAACGGGTTGCCATTAAAAAATGATCAGGGGGACTTGGATACACCTCCCGAAGATGTTTTAATACTGGCTTCTCATGCCTTTGAAGCCGTAAACTTGAGTATGTAAGTCAATTGGAAGGGGCATGTCAATAATGGAGTGCGAAATAAATGACTAGGTCAGAACATAATAGTCGAGGTTATGACCACCGAGTTATAGAAGAAAAGTGGCAAAAACGATGGCATGATTGTGGCCTGCACAAGGTCAATGATGACGATAAACGGCCTAAATGGTTTGAAATGACTATGTATCCATACCCATCCGGCGACCTTCATATAGGGCACTGGTATGCTATGGCTCCAGCAGATGCACGGGCAAGATTCAAAAGAATGCAAGGATACAATGTTCTGCATCCTATGGGATTTGATGCATTTGGGTTGCCAGCTGAAAATGCCGCGATAAAAAGAGGGATTCATCCTTACGAATGGACGATGTCTAATATTGAAAATATGAGACATCAATTAAGGAGGATGGGAACTATCTATGATTGGACTCGCGAAGTGATTACTTGTCAGCCTGATTATTACCGATGGAACCAATGGATCTTCTTAAAGTTTTTGAAAAACGACTTAGCTTATCAAGCTTATGCTCCTGCCAATTGGTGTCCCACTTGTAACACTGTTTTAGCTAATGAACAGGTTATTGATGGTCAATGTGAAAGATGTAACGCTGAAGTTTTTCAAAGAGATCTTAATCAATGGTTTTTTAGAATCACAAAGTATGCTGAAGAACTACTCGACCAATCAGAAATAGACTGGCCTCAAAAAATCAATATAATGCAGACAAATTGGATTGGACGGAGTGAGGGGACCCACATTCAATTTGATATAGAGGAATTGGGCTTAGAGACAAAGACAATTGAAACTTTTACTACCAGAATCGATACAATCTATGGCGTTACTTTTGTTGTTATATCGCCGGAACATCCCTTAGTGCATCAAATCACCACTTCCGAGAGGCAGTCTGAAGTGAGTAAATATGTTGAACGTGCTAGAAAGCAATCAGAAATAGAGCGGCTATCCACTGAAAAAGAACAGACTGGAGTTTTCAGCGGCGCGTACTGTATCAATCCATTAAATAATCAAAAAATTCCAATTTTCATAGGAGATTACGTGCTTCTTAGCTATGGAACCGGAATTGTTATGGGCGTTCCGGCTCATGATGAAAGAGATTTTAAATTTGCAGAAAAGTACAACCTTGAAATAAGAAAAGTTATTGAACCTAATGGAGAAGGTGAAACAGAACTTTTATCGGCGTATACAGGGAACGGTAAATTAATTAATTCTGGCTCTTATGATGGATTGTCCAACGAGATTGCAATAGAGAAGATTTCTGAATATCTGGAATCCAAAAATTTGGGAAAACGATCAATTGAGTATCGTATGCGCGATTGGCTGATATCGCGACAACGCTATTGGGGCACTCCAATACCTATTATTTACTGTGACGATTGTGGGGCAGTACCAGTGCCTGAAGAAGACCTGCCGGTCGTGTTGCCAGATGATGCAGAGTTTCGACCTACAGGTGAGTCGCCGCTGGCATTGGATCCTGAATTTGTTAAAGCTGATTGCCCCATATGTTCAAAGACAGGGCGACGTGAGACAGATACGATGGATACATTTGTGGACTCCTCATGGTATTTTTTGCGATACGCAAGTCCTAAATATTCTGTAGGCCCATTTAACCCAGATGCTATCAAGATGTGGGAGCCGGTTGACCAATATACTGGAGGAGCTGAACATGCCGTAATGCACCTGCTCTATTCTAGATTTTTTGTAAAGGCGCTAAGAGATTTAGGCTTATTGAAATTTAATGAGCCGTTTTTAAGTTTATTCAACCAAGGCCATATTACGCATTCTGGGTCGCGTATGAGCAAATCAAGAGGCAATGTGGTTTCACCTGACAATTATGTTGAAAGAGTTGGGGCTGATGCGGTTAGATGTTATCTAATGTTTCTTGGCCCATGGGACCAAGGAGGAGATTGGATAGATACAGGGATTAACGGTATATCTAGATGGCTCAACAGGATTTGGGACTTAGCAACTAGGGATGTTAATCAGCTTGATGCTTCAAAAATAAGTGAAAATAAAAATTCTGAGTTAGTTCGTTCACTTCATAAAACATTAAAGAAAGTCACAGAAGATTTCAATAATTTTAAGTTCAATACCAGTATTGCCGCTTTAATGGAATTAACTAATAGCTTGAACGATTTATGGCGGGATGGTCAGATTGATGGCGGATTATGGAAAAGTATAATTAAAAACGTTTTATTAATGGTAGCTCCGTTTGCTCCACATATATCAGAAGAATTATGGGAAATTAATGGGTTCAAGTTTTCTGTTCATTCTCAGGAGTGGCCTAAGTGGGATGATAATTTTATTACAGAAGTTTCCATTAACTTAGTTGTGCAAGTTAATGGAAAAGTTAGAGATACAATCTTGGTGCCTGTAGAAATAACAGAAGAGTTAGCAAGCGAGTTGGCTATGTCATCAAAAAAGATAGTTTCTCATGTGAAAGATAAAGAAATTAAAAAGGTAATTTATGTTCCAGGTAAATTAGTTAATATTGTTGCAATGTAAACTTACCCGATTACCCTAAAGTCATAAGAAATTTGGTTTAACTTCCCTTCTGAAAATCGACTTGATTTTAAAGAGCTTATATCGACAAAACTGGAATGACCTTCAGTTATCAACTCAGCCATACATACTCCCACAGCCGGAGCCAATTTAAAACCGTGTCCGGAAAATCCAGTACATATATACAATCCATCGATACCATCTATCTGGTCTAAAATCGGGTGAGTATCTGGTGTGGATGTGTAAAGTCCTGCATAACCAGTAAAATATTCCCCTTCTGCAATTGAAGGAATTCTTTTGGATAGTCGCAACCACACATCTTCCAAATAATCCATGGATGGTTTGGGATTATAGTTTTCTGGGTCAACAATATGTTCTCGATTGCCGTTACCCACGAGGGTCATATCATTACCTTCAGGCCTGAAGTAAGTCATATTTGACATATCAGCTCCGCTTGGATGATTCGACAGAAGATTATCATTTCGTTTTATAAGGAATACTTCGTGTCGAGTAGCTGTCAAAGGTAAACTTATCCCGAGGTGGGATAAAAATTGACTTGACCATGGCCCGGTAGCTATTACAGCAATTGGTGTCTCAAACGTTTCTTTTTCCGTATGTACAGCAAACACTTTATTTTTTTTTAATTCAATTTTTTGTACTGGTGATTTTAATATTACTTTTGCCCCTAAATCTTCTGCTCCTCTTATGTATGCCATGGCCGTACCCGAGGGGTCGCCATGCCCACTCTGGGGTTCCCAAGCAAATGATTCTTCATCAGTTAAATGAAAGCCAGGAGCAATCTCTCTAGCTTCCTTCAAGTCAATTATGTGAGTGTCAATGCCAACTTCTTGCTGAATAGCAACGTTGTTTAATAGGGCTTCCTTAGATTCAGGTCCAGCTATGGCAATAAAACCAGTCCGTATAAATTGGGGTTTTGGCTGGCCAATTAATTCGTCGAAATTTAAAAAGTAGGGGAAACTTTTCCATGACAATTCAGCATTCACTTTTGTGGAGTAATGCATTCTTATTAAACCTGAAGACCTTCCTGTAGAACCAGATCCTAGTGTATCTCTTTCTAACAAGACACTGTCTTTAATACCTTTTGTGGAGAGGTTATATAGAATGCTGGCACCCATGACTCCACCACCTATTACAGCTACATTCACATTTCGAGTCATTTGTATAACTCCGTCTTGTAATGGTCTAAGAGCATATAATATTCAAATACAGGATTTATTAACATTGTTATATTCTATGACGTATTCAGTTTTGGTTTTAGGAGAATTTAAATAGTATGAAATTAAATATTGCTATTTTACCTGGCGACGGTGTTGGGCCTGAAGTAATTGCTGAGGCAGAAAAAGTATTAAATTCAGTAGGCGAAAAGTTTAAACATGATCTGGCTATTGAAAAAGGGCTTATAGGTGGAGATTCGATTGATAAAATGGGGACTGCTTTACCTGAAGAGACCGTAAAATTATGCCAGACTTCTGATGCTGTTTTATTTGGAGCGGTAGGTGGCCCAAAATGGGACTCTGCATCTGCTAAAGTTAGGCCTGAAGACGGAATTTTGGCTATTCGTAAGCAATTGGGACTTTTTGCAAATATAAGGCCAGTTAAAGCCTACAAATCTTTAATTCACTCCAGCCCACTCAAGTCAGATTTATTAACAGGAGTGGATATGGTTATAGTCCGAGAACTTACCGGAGGTTTGTATTTTTCTAAACCTAAGAAAAGATGGGCGAATAAAAACGGCAGACAAGGAGTTGATACGCTGCGCTACTCAGAGAAAGAGATAGTTCGAATAATGAGAGTAGCATTTGAACTTGCTTTAAAAAGGAAATGTAAAGTCACATCCGTGGATAAGTTTAATGTTTTGGAGACTGGTCGTCTTTGGCGTGAAATAGCTAACGAAGTTGGCTCCCAATATCCACAAGTTCAATTGGAGCATATGTTGGTTGATAATGCAGCTATGCAGTTAGTACGAAATCCGGCGAATTTTGATGTTATAGTTTCCGAGAACACATTTGGCGATATTCTTTCAGATGAAGCTGCTGTACTTACTGGTTCGATGGGAATGCTACCCTCAGCAAGTCTTTCCGGAGTAATTGCTGAATCTACTTTTACTAGTAAAGCAAGTTTGTATGAACCCATTCACGGCAGCGCTCCGGATATTCAAGGTAAGGGAATAGCTAATCCGATAGCAGCAATATTGAGTATGGCAATGATGCTTAGATATTCTTTTGGGCTTTTGGATGAAGCAAGTATTGTGGAATCAGCAGTTGAGGAGGTGCTTTATGAAGGATATAGGACTGCTGATTTAGTAACTGATGACTCGCCCGTTTTGTCTACGTCAGTTATGGGTGATTATATATCTAACAAAGTTAAGTTACTGTGAGAATAATAGACAACGAACCAACACGACATTACGTTATTTTTTCAGGGTGCCCCATTTCAACTATGTAGTTCCATTCTGTTTCAGTTACAGGTTGTACGGACAGCCTTGATAGTTTTACTAATACCATTTCGGTAAGTCCGGGGTGTGCTTTGATTTCATTCAAACTAACTGAACATGCCATCCTGGCTTGAGCTTTTATATCAACCATGTACCAAATAGGGTTGTCGGGACTACTTTTTGGATCAGGATGTTCCGATTCAGTATCCCATGCTGTATTATCTGGATACGCTTCTTTTACCACAACACTTATGCCAACAACTTTAGGCGGCACAATCATTGAATGATAAAAGAGAACTTGATCCCCAACTTTCATTTTTTGCATATTGTTGCGTGCGGCATAATTTCTTACACCGTCCCATTCTGCTGACATATCTTCTTCCGAAATTAAATCATCAAATGAATATGCAGATGGTTCAGATTTAACAAGCCAATAATTTTTGCTCATATTTAGCTCTCTTTTTTCTCATTGATACATTCTAATTCGCGTTCAACGTTATAGAATACAGCTATCTTATGTAGGGAATCCCATGTATTGTCATCAACTGAAATGCCGTTAGCTTTTAGTTTTTCAGTATTTATGTGTTCAAGTTCACCTGGATAATAAATTTCTTCAAAACCCTGTGCCTTCGGTGTCTCCTTCAGATATTTAGCGAAATCCGTCACTTCCTTTTTGAAGCTTTGCAGCGGGTGGAATGCTGATACGTCAAAAACTGCCATAAAACATCCGTCATTATGCCTTCCTGAAGGATCATGTCCGAAACCTAGTCCAGGCAGGATGCCTGATAATATTTCTATCATTACCGACAGCCCATATCCTTTATGAGCTTCAGTTCCGCCTAAGGGTAATTGGGTCCCTCCTAAGGCCAGATCGTTTGGGTTGGTTGTAGGGTTACCTTCAGAGTTGATTATCCAACCTTCAGGAATTGAGTCACCTTTTGCTATCGCGACAGAAATTTTGCCTGAAGCTACTGCACTCGATGCAAAATCAATAAACATTGGCCCATCAAGATGACTAGGTATTGCTATGCATATCGGGTTAGTCCCAAGACGGCTTGCACGTCCTCCATATGGAGCGACATTTTTTGCAGTTCTGCCCGAATCGGCCGTCATAATGGCAATTAAACCTTCCTTGCATGCCATTAAGGGATAGTCCGTCAGCCTGCCAACATGACTTTGCCGAAACACTGTAGTTGCAGCCACGCCGTGTTTTTTCGCTTTTTCTATCGTGAGTTTCATAGCTTTCTCTGAAACAACATATCCGAAGCCCCAATTGCCATCTATAACTGAAGTAACATCGGTTTCTTTAACGATATTTATGGGTGCCCCAGGAACTATATGCCCTCTTTGTATTCGGTCTATGTATACGGGAATTTGAATTATGCCGTGCGAATCATGTCCAGCAAGGTTCGCGTTGACAGAATGTGTTGCCACTATTTTAGCTTCACGTTTGCTTGCTCCTGCGGACATCAATAAAAGTTCCTCTATTTTCATAAGTTGATCTGCGCTGACAATTGGCATGATGCACTCCGATTTGGATCCTTGGATTTTTTAAGTTACGAGAATGGAGTCTTTATTGAATAAAAAACAGTAGTATTTCAACAAAATTATTATAAAGTTATATTAATCTTGATCGTTCGAGCAACAAAAATATAGATTCACTAATTGAATTAAACTTTATTTGGATTTAAAAGCTGACAAAAGGTTTTAAAACACCTTTCCATATTAGAGATTATCATGTTGAATAATTGCTACAAAACGGTCACAATTAAATAGAGATATAGGTATTATATGGCAGTAAAGACTGATGGTAAAAAATCAAAGCAAATAAATCCAAATGATTGTACACATCATTGGGTTATAGATTCGCCAAATGGCCCACAAAGTCAAGGTATGTGTAAGGTCTGTGGTACTCAGCGCGAGTTTATGAATTACTTAGAAAGTTCTGCATGGAGTAGCGGAGAAGACAAAAAACGCGATAACGCTAGTGCCAAGAATAAAGACAAAGAAAAACAAGCTACAAAGAGTACTAAAAATTCAAAGTAAATAAACCCGCTTATCTAAACAGGTCTGTATTTTTATTTCTTAATATTGAAGCGGTTCCTGATGAGCTGCCTGCATACACAATTCCGCGAATTATTGCTACCGGAATATCTGAAGTCTTTCCCATTACTAATTCTGCAGCACTGGCTATCTCGTCTATGATAGCGATGTCAGTCACTTTCATAACTTTATTAAATTTATCTTTCTTGCCTCGATAATCGATGGTAGGCTGTATGCCAGCCGAACCAACTGCATAATTAACATGGCCCTCTCTCCAAGGCCTGCCAAAAGTATCTGAGATTACCACCGATATGTTGTTAAACCCTGTGTCTTTCTTAATTTGAGACACTAAGTTAAGTGCTGATAAATCTGGGTTTTTTGGTAATCTGAGTACTACATCATTACCCATTACATTTGATGAATCTATTCCTGAATTTGCGCATATAAAACCATGATGAGTCTCCGTGATAAGTATTCCTCGATCATAATCCATTCTAATGATTCGGCGGCTATCCTGTAGTACCACTTCAATTATTCTGGGGTCTTTACCACTTTTCTTACCGAACAACTCGGCAAAAGCAGACGGCGTAACTTCTGATAGGTGCACATATTGCCCCTCGGCTTTGCTTACCACTTTTTGAGCTATCACTAGGACATCGTTTTCCTTAACTGGGCAATTTTGATTTTCAGCTGCTGTCAAGAGTATCTTGGCTAGGTCATCACCAGCATTAATTTCCGGTATCCCTTCGATGCCTATAATTTCTATAATGTTTCTTCCCATAGTTTAGTTATTTCGTCGGATTAATTATTTAGTTTGTTTTAATAGCATAATTAAGTGTAAATTGTTCTGATAAGGCATGCTATACTCACCACCTCAAATAAGTTGTGATTGTATTATGTATATAGATAGAATCAATTTCTTGCATGGACACTATGATTAACCAGATTTTAATAAGAAGTCTACTATTTATACCAGGCAACCAGCCTAAAATGCTTGAAAAGGCTTTAACGCTTAAGCCTGACGCATTTGTGCTGGATATGGAAGACTCTGTGCCGTTTTCAGAAAAGGAGCGTGCCCGATATTGTGTAGCAGAATACGTCGACAAAATCAGCAAAACTAATATACCGATAATTCCTCGAGTCAATTCTTTAGAGACAGGCTTGATAGATGATGATTTGAAAGCTGTAGTTGGGCCATCGATATTTGGAATTTCAGTTGGTAAAGTTGGATCCTCAGAAGACCTTATGATTGTTGATAAAAAGATATCTTGGCTTGAATCGAAAAGTGGAATTGAAGTTGGAAAGATTAAATTACTGGCCTGGATCGAAACTGCGCTTGGGGTGGTCAATTCACATCAGATTTGTAAAAGTAGTGATCGTTTAGTAGCTGTATGCTTTGGCGCTGAAGATTATACAAATGACATGCAAATACCTAGGCATGGTAGTTCAAAAGAAAAAGATGTTAATGATACAGAGACAGAATTAGACGATAATCCGGCTATAGTTTACCCTCGCACTGTTATACCTATATATTCAAAAGCAGCTGGAATCATTGCTCTAGATACACCGTATTTTGCCTACAAAGATCAAAAAGGTTTAATAACAGATTGTCAGAATGCTAAGAGACTCGGTTTTGAGGGTAAATTTGCCATTCATCCTGAGCAGATTGATACTATAAATCAAAATTTTTCGCCAACTAAACAGGAATTTGATCAAGCCGTGAGAGAAATACAAGTTTATGAAGAAAGTGAGAATTTAGGGAGGGGGTCAACTTCTTTAGAGTATCAAGTTATCGATGTTCCTGTTGTAGAAAGAGCCCGGAAACTGGTTCGCAGGTACAAAACCATTACTGGAGATGAAGGTTAAGATGTCAGAAGATCGTATACAGATAAAAGGCATGAAGTTTTTTGGACGTCATGGCGTTACGGAAGATGAACAATCTTTAGGGCAGAGAATTGAGGTTGATGTAGAAGTAGAGGTTGACCTTGAACCATCTGGGAGATCGGATGATCCAAAGTTAACCGTTGACTATGCGTTAGTTTATGAATTAACAAAACAAGTGGTTGAAGGAGAATCAGTTCGATTACTTGAAACTCTCGGACAGAGAATTGCTGATATATTAATAGATAAATTGGGTGTTGATTCAGTTTGGGTTAAGGTTGCTAAACCAAATCCGCCAATTCATGGAAGCATAATTGGATATGTTGCCATTGAGGTGCAACGTGATAAATAGTTGGCTACATTAACAGAAATTGCAAATTAAGCTTTAAGTTAATTTTACTTTTACCTAATATTATATGGAGAATTAAATTGCCAATAGTTAAAATTGAGATGTGGAATGGCCGTACTGTTGACCAGAAAGCCCAGTTAGCTAAGGACATAACAGACGCATTCGAAAAAGTGGGCACTTCAAGAGAAGCTACCATAGTCGTGTTTAGTGACGTTTCAAAGGACAACTGGGCTCAAGGTGGAACACTCGCTTCTGAGTCATAAATTTCATTGACCATGAACGATTGACCAGTCTATACTGGTTTGTATAACAATAAATTAAAAGCTGAGAACGGGATTAGTACGTCCTGAAATTGACTAAGAGAGCCGGGGTAGCTGTGAACCGGCGTCACTAGCAAGGACTGAATGGACCCGGGAGCTGCCGCCTGAAAATATGTGGGATTAACATTTTATTATTAAGGTAAGGCCGGAATTGGCACCGTTAATTAAGCCTAGGACATAAACTTTTTTTATGTCTGCAATAAGAGCCTTAATATAGTTTAAGGAAATAGGGTGGCACCACGGAATAATAACCCGTCCCTTTTGGGATGGGTTTTTTTATTAGAAAAAATAAGGATACATATAATGCCTGCCTCAAAGGCCAAGAAAAACAGAATATTAACAGGAATCCAGCCTTCTGGAGATATGCAGTTAGGAAATTATTTAGGCGCAGTAAAAAATTGGGCTAAGAATCAAGATATTCAGACGAATTTCATTCCTGTAGTTGATCTTCATACAATAACTGTTAAGCAAGATCCTCAAGAATTAAAAAAACAAACCTTTTCTCTTGTAGCCATGTTGTTTGCATGCGGAATAGACCCAGAGAAAAGCACTGTATTCATTCAAAGCCATATTCAAGCACATACTGTACTGGCCTGGATTTTGAGTTGCACCACTCCTATCGGATGGCTAGAGAGAATGATTCAATATAAAGAAAAGTCGCACAACCAAGAAAGAGTGTCAGCAGGACTGTTGACGTACCCAATCTTAATGGCTGCTGATATTTTAATTTACGATGCAGATGAGGTTCCTGTAGGGGAAGACCAAAAACAACATGTGGAATTAACCCGGGACATAGCTGAACGGTTCAACAATTTGTATGGAGAAACCTTTGTGCTTCCAAAAGCAATTATGCCTGAAGTAGGAGCTAAACTAATGGGCCTAGATAACCCTCTGATTAAAATGTCTAAAAGCCATGCTCACGTTCGCGGTCATGCCATTCGGATGTTAGACGATTCAAAGGAAATTGAAAGATCTATAAAAAGAGCCGTAACTGACTCATATAATGAAATTCGTTTTTCGAATGATAAAGAGCGAGCCGGGGTAAATAATCTTTTAGGAATATATCAAGTTATTACTGGCAAAACAGTTAAAGAGGTAGAGGATGATTTTAAGGATGCCAGGGGCTATGGTGATTTAAAATCCAGAGTTGCTGGTGTTGTTATATCAGAAGTGGAACCAGTACAAAAACGTTATTATGATCTCTTAAATGATCCTGCTGAACTTAGACGTTTAATTCAAAAAGGCGATAATTCAGCAAAACAATATGCTGAACCTAAATTAGCAGATGTTTTAAAGAAAATCGGACTTGATAGAGATGGCAATTAAGGCCTTTAATAATGGATCTTAGTAACCCGAAATATTCAATGACGATTGATGAGTTGAAGAGCCTGTTAACTGAGGATATTGATGGAAATTTAATACCTTTAACAAAAACCATCAATTCAGACAATGAAACTCCCGTTTCAATTTACTCTAAACTTGCCTCTGAACCCTATTCTTTTTTGTTTGAAAGTGTAGAAGGAGCTGAACGGATTGCACGATACAGCTTTATAGGTGTTAAGGCCTATGAAATTATTAAAACAGGAGTTGGTCAATCTCATGGATCCGTGGATCCGTTGGATTTAATACAAAAGAAGCTAAGCGAAAGAAAAGTTGTTTCTCGGTTTAAGTCCCACAGATTTGATGGCGGAGCGGTTGGGTATGCGGCTTATGAGGCCGCATCTTATTTTGAAGATTTACCTACAGCTGCAGGTGATACTTTAGGTTTGCCTGAAGCTGTATTTATGTTTTTTGATACGTACGTTATGTTTGATCATATTGATAAACGAATTAGCGTTGTTAGCCATGTAGAGATAGATCAAAATATTGAAGAATCATACTCAAAAGCGGTTGATAGCATAGAAAGCGTTATTAACGCTCTTTCCCGATCAGATGATTTAGAACGATCTTTATTGCAAACGAGGAAAAATTCAGTAATAAATCATGATGGATACGACAAGAATTGCCCAGTCATTAATTTTGACGGCTTACAAGCAAGCGTTAATATCACAAAAGATTACTATGATCAGTCGTTAAAAAAAATCATCGATTATATATATGCCGGCGATTGTATTCAGGTTGTTTTTTCACAGCGTTTTAGCGTCCCAACCACTGCTTTGCCACTAGATATTTATCGTTCTTTAAGACAGATAAACCCGTCTCCTTACATGTTTTATCTTGATTTAGATGAATTTCAAATAGTTGGCGCATCTCCTGAAATGTTAGTTAGATGCGTGGATAACAAGATCGATTATCACCCTATTGCTGGCACTAGAAGGCGAGGAGTGGATAGTAATGAAGATAGCAAAATGGCAGCTGAATTGTTAGAAGATAAAAAAGAATTGGCTGAACACATCATGTTAGTAGACTTGGGCAGAAATGACGTAGGTCGGGTGAGTGTTCCGGGTAGTGTTGAAGTTACACAATTAATGGAAGTAGAGTTCTATTCTCATGTGATGCACATTGTTTCTCATGTCACAGGTATTTTGAAGCCAGAATTAAATTGTTACGACGCATTCCGCTCTTGTTTTCCTGCTGGTACTGTTTCCGGTGCACCTAAAATCAGAGCCATGGAAATCTTGTCGGAATTGGAGCCGGTAAAACGAGGACCATATTCAGGAGCGGTTGGCTATTTTTCTTTTTCAGGGAACATGGATACTTGCATAGCTTTACGCACACTGGTTATTAAAGATTCTTTGGCACATGTACAAGCTGGGGGAGGGATTGTAGCAGATAGTAATGTTGATGATGAATATGAAGAAACTATAAATAAAGCTAGTGCTGTAATGAAAGCAATTAAAGTAGCTGAGTCAAATACGAAATGAATATTCTAATAGATAACTATGATTCCTTTACTTACAACATATATCAATTTATGTGTGAGTTAGGAGCTGATGTTACAGTCGTTCGAAACGATAAGGTAACTGTTGAAGATATAGAAGGAATGGACCCTCATAGGATAATAATCTCTCCAGGTCCACGCAACCCTGACAAAGCCGGAATATCTACAACTGTTATAGATCATTTTATGTCGCAGATACCTATACTTGGTATATGTTTAGGGCATCAGTGTGTTGGCCAGGCTTTTGGGGCAATTATTGGACCAGCCGGGGAAATAATGCATGGGAAAACCTCAAATATTTACCATGACGGCAAAGGTGTATTTAAAGATATTCCCAGTCCGTTTGAAGCGATCAGATACCACTCTCTGTCAATATCAAAAGATGAACTTCCTAAAGACTTAGAAGTTTCAGCCTGGACTGACAACGGCATCATTATGGGTGTGCGGCACAAATCTTATCCCATAGAAGGTGTTCAATTTCATCCGGAATCAATAAAGACTGAATATGGTAAAGATTTGTTACAGAATTTCTTATCATTAGAAAATGACGGTAAATCACATGATTAAAGATTGTATACAAGCGCTATTTTCGGGAGAAGATCTCAGTTTTGATGTCGCTGGAGCAGCTATGAATGAAATAATGGATGGAGTAGCGACTCCAGCTCAATTTGGAGCATTTGTTTCAGCTTTAGGTTGCAAAGGCGAAACGCCTGATGAAATAGCTGGAATGGCACAGGTTATGAGGTCAAAATCTCTTCGAGTGGAGTGCGATTATCCAGTTTTAGATACTTGTGGCACAGGGGGAGATGGGTCTAATTCGTTTAACATTTCTACAGCAGCAGCTTTCGTTGCTGCAGGTTTGGGAATTAAAGTGGCGAAACATGGTAATAGAGCAATGTCTGGTTCTAGTGGCAGCGCAGACGTGTTAGAAGCGCTGGGAGCCAAAATTGATTTGGGCCCCAAGTCAGTTGAACGATGCTTGAGTGAAACTGGTTTTGGATTTATGTTTGCTCAGAGATTTCATCCATCAATGAAGTTTGCTGCTGGACCGAGAAAGGAAATAGGTATTAGGACTGTTTTTAATATTCTTGGACCTTTAACTAATCCGGCACAATCAAAATTTCAACTAATAGGTGTGTCAGATCCAGAAATTGGTTTAAAAATGATACAAGTTTTAAGAATACTTGAGTCTCAACATGCAATAGTGGTTCATGGGGATGACGGGTTAGATGAACTGTCTTTGTCCGGTAGAACCCGAGTATGGGAACTTAAAGATGGCAGTATAACTGAATATTATGTAACTCCTGCAGATTTAGGACTTCCTGTAGTTGATAACGCAGATATAAAAATAGACAGTCCTGGAGAAAGTGCAAAACTTTTAGAAAAAGTATTGTCAGGAGATGACACCCCAGCGAAATATTTGGTTTTAGCTAATGCAGGGGCCGCCCTTCTTGCAGCCAATAGAACCGAATCCCTGATTGATGGAGTTAATTTGGCTAAACAGTCAATTGATACGGGATCAGCGACTAAAATATTGGAATCATTTATCAAGTTAAGTAATACATTGGATTAGAGTTTATTAGTGATATGGACATACCAAATATATTGCAAGATATAGTTAAAGTTAAACAAACTGAAGTTGAGCTTTTAAAAACAAGTTTGCCATTCTACACAGTTGAAAAAATGGCATCAAAGCAGTCTCCGGCTTTAAACTTTTCAGGTTCTTTACTAGGAGCCTCGGTTCGAATAATCGCAGAAATAAAGAAAAGATCACCGGCTAAGGGGGATTTACGAGCTGATTTAAACGTTGCTGACATGGCTGAAATCTACGCTGACAATGGAGCAGCAGCTATTTCAGTTCTCACTAACTCGACTCATTTCGGCGGAAGTATCGATGATTTGAAGATAGTATGTTCGGTTGCTCATCAGAGAGGGATTCCTGTTCTTCGCAAGGAATTTATTTTTGATCCTTATCAGGTTGTTGAAGCGCGTGCTAATGGAGCTGATGCTGTTTTATTGATCGCAGCAATGTTAAATCTCAAGGAGATGCGCCTTTTAAAAGAACTAGCTGATCAATTTTGGATGCAGGCCATTTTTGAAGTTCATGATGAAGATGAACTGAGTAAAGTTCTTGAATGCGGAGCCGAAATTATTGGGATTAATAATCGGAATTTACGCACGTTCGTCACAGACATTAAGGTGACTGAATACTTAGCTCCAAAAATCCCAAAGGGTAAAATTATTGTTAGTGAAAGCGGAATAGTAGATAAAAATGATTTAAATAGGATTGCAGATGCAGGAGCTCATTGTGCTCTGATTGGAGAAACCTTAGTTACTTCAAACGATCCGGGATTAACCTTGAGGCAATTAGTTTGACAAAAGTTAAAATATGCGGGCTAAAGAAGATAGAGCATGCCATAATTGCCGCTGAATCTGGAGCAGATTTTTTGGGTTTTGTATTTGTGGAAGGCGTGAGGAGAGCCATTTCACCTAAGTTGGCTACTGAAATTATTATTGAATTCAGGAAAATCCATAAGCGAGCCTCACCGAAATTAATAGGCCTTTTTTCTAATCAGGAAGCTTCCTTTGTAAATCAAGTTATAAAAAGTTGCGGATTGGATATAGTTCAACTATGCGGTCAAGAGGACCCTTCATATTGGCCAACGATAAATTGTTCAATAATTAAACAAATAAAAGTTGGTGGTCCAGTAGGCATTGATAGTAATAAAAAAATCGCTGACGAGGTGAATTTGGTTGCAACTGCAGGCCACATTGCTCTGCTCGATTCATATGAACCTGGTAAACATGGAGGAACAGGACATTCATTTGATTGGTCGATTGCAACATCTATAGCCAACACGAACGATTTTATTCTTGCCGGCGGCCTTAATGATGGCAACATAAATGAAGCCATAAATACAGTTCGGCCATGGGCAGTGGATGTATCTACCGGTGTGGAAACTGACGGGGATAAAGATGATGCCAAAATAATGAACTTTATTGAGAGCGTTCGTAGTACTGACAAACAAATCAAGAAGTCTAAGTAGTGAATATTGACAGTTCTGAGGCCATTCCATAGCCTTTGATTTCTGTTATTAGAATTCAAATTATAAATACTTTAAATGGAGGATGATATTGACATACGAATTTAACCATGTACATCTCAAAGCAGCGGATCCTAAAGCAGCAGCTGACTGGTATGTAAAAGCTTTTGGATTTACTATTGTGAGCGACTCGACTCGGCAATTCGGCGATCGATTTATTGCATGCAATACTGTAGATGGGGTGCGCGTAAACATTTCTAACCAAAGGACCGGAGAGACCTTAGGTAATGGGGATGCGGGAGCCCATTATGGAATAGAGCACTTTGGAGTAAATGTTGAAAATCTGCAATCGGCTATAGATGAGTTAACTGATTTGGGAGCAAAATTGCTAGAAGGACCAATAGACGCAGGCGGGGGATTGCATATAGCTTTTATAAAGTGCCCTCAGGATACACGTGTAGAACTACTTCAATTACCTTAAGAGAAGAACAAAGATTTTGAATACTGGAAATAACAATTGTATTTTCTGTCAAATTTTGTCCCAGCAATCAAGGGATAAATTTTTAGTTAAGAATGATTCTTGTTTTGCGATTAGAGATATAAATCCTGTTTCAAAAGTGCATTTTTTAGTAATACCTAACCGACACCTCACTCACTTAGAGCAATGGAATAAGTCTGATCTTGCCATAATTGGGGAAATGTTAATTACGGCTCGTGAATTAGCAGATGCTGAAGGTATAGCTGAAACTGGATATAGGTTAGTGATTAATCAAAGGGAAGATGCCGGTCAAATGATTGACCATTTACACCTTCATGTGTATGGAGGAGAGAAGTTGAGGAGTATGTAGCAGTGCCATCAATACAAGTATTAATTGCCAAAAAGTTTAATAACCTGCAAAGACCGCTTCAAGTTCATATTGACCGCACTACTGTATTAGCTTCTGAATTAGCCGGAATTTATGGAGTTGATGTTGATGTATGTGCGTTAGCCGCAAATTCACATGACCTTTTTAGATCCGAACCAGATTTTGCTCAAATATCCGCTGCAGAGAAATATGGCATACAAATTGGAAAGATTGAAATCAAAACACCCATGTTGTTGCATGGCCCTATTGCCGCTGCATGGCTAGAACAGGAAGGTGGAGTAACAGATAACCGCATTCTTGACGCGGTACGCTGGCATACATTCGGTTGGCCAGAAATGGATGTTGTCGGTAAAGTATTGTTTTTAGCAGATAAACTCGAGCCTGGAAAAGTTAATGCCGATCCAAGTTTACTGCCGATAAGGACTATGGCTGATGAAGAACCTGATAAAGCATTACTAGCCCTTTTACAAAAAAGAAGTGAGAGTCAGCAAGAACTGGGAATGGAAATTCATCCAAATACATTAGCATTAATTGAATATTTGAAATCAAATTAATGATGGATTCTGTTATATCAGATTAATTCCCCTGATAAGGAAATATATTCCCATTCCACCCATTCCGATACTGCACAGCACCAACACAAATTTATAGATTTTCCCAACTATAAATTTTCTTCCGCTAGCTACAATCACTGATACCAAACTAAACCAAGCAAAGTCGGCCAGGATGTGTCCAAAGTAGAAAGAGGCTACCCCAACTAAACCGTATTCTTGCGCCCATATCAAGTAAGCTAAGCCAACGGTAATCCACCATATAGTCCAATAAGGATTAGAGATAGTAACTATTATGCCGCCGCCGATAGGTCCCAGTTTGCCAAAATACGATTTAGCAGGCGACACAGTTAATTGCTTATCACTGAACGCATTAGTCATAAACATAGTACCCATAATTATTAGCACTACTCCACCTATAATTGAAACGCAAATTTGAGCGATCGTAGAATTTAAAATTGTAGCTGCGCCAAAATACAGCAATGCTACAATTCCAAGTTCGAGAATTGAATGCCCTAAAGAAATAGCGGGACCAGCCCAAGGTCCGATACGTAGTGATTCTTTGATATCGTATGCCAGCAAAGGACCTGGAGAGACGGCCCCTGACAGTCCTACAAGCCAAGAGGTAGCAAAAATTGGAAACAATACTTCAATACTCATTATTTATGAACCATAACAGAAGTTTATTTGTAGTTAACTCAATATTGTTAGATGATTAATGTGAAATTTCTATTAAAAGTTGAGGGTTAGTAATGTTTGATCTTTTGATAAAAGGTGGACTTATTTTAGATGGTGCTGCAAACCCTGGACAGTATGCAGCGGTGGCGGTAAAAAATGACATGATACGTGTATTACGCGGTGACGTATCAAAAATACAAGCAGATCGAATCATAGACGCTTCAAATAAAGTGATTAGCCCTGGATTTATAGACGTACATGCTCATTCAGGCTTAGTGATTCTTTCTGAACCGGAACATATGCCAAAAGTTCATCAAGGCGTTACAACAGAACTGATAGGTATAGATGGGAATTCTTATGCCCCGTTTCACAACAATATTGATTTAAAACGTATGATTCAGATCAATTCGGGACTAGATGGCGACCCAGACATTTCTGTCGACTGGAGCACAGTTACAGAATATTTAGACCTGTTTGATAGAAAAGTGGCTGTTAATATTGCATATGTAGTTGGCAATTCGCCTATTCGAGTTGGCGCTATGGGATGGACTGCAGCAAAAGCGAATTCAAAGGATCTGGATATGCAAAAAGGATTGTTAAGGGAAGCTATGCAAGAAGGGGCTTTTGGGTTATCAACTGGACTAGATTATCCGCCTGGAAATTATGCAGATACAGATGAACTTGTCACAATTGCCAGGGAATCTGAGAAACTAGGTGGCTTTTACCATACGCATGTTCGTTATAGATTAGGCGACAAATACCTTGATCCTTTTCGAGAAGCGATTGAGATCGGAAAACGTAGTGGGATTCCAATACATTTGACTCATATGTTTAGGCGAACTACGAATCCTGGAGGCATCTCAAGGATTTTTGAGTTGGTGGAAAATGCTCGTAATGATGGTATGGATATAACTTTTGATTGTTTTCCATATCAGTATGGTGGAACCAGGATATTGATAATGTTCCCTGATTGGGCGCATGACGGCGGTCCGGAGAACTTAATAAAAATTTTATCTTCTAAAGATGCGAGAGAAAGACTTAAAAAGGAAGTCATTCCTCGTAGTTTGGGCTGGGATGAAATGTGGCTAACATATTTCAAAAAATCTCATAACAAGCAATATGACGGCAAATCGGTTGCATTAATTTCTGAAATGCGTAAACAGCATCCTGTTGAAGCTTTATGCGATCTTTTACTCGATGAAGATCTTAGGGTTTCTTATTTTGCTGACGTTGTGGATGCCCGAACGATTCCAGACTTGATTAAACACCCTCTTTACATGGTTGGTAGTGACGCCTTGTTGATAGGAGATTTTCCGCCACCAATGGGTTATGGTTGTTTTCCAGTAATTTTATCTGACATAGTTCGTGAAGAAAAAAAATTATCTCTCCCTGAAGCTATTAGAAAAATGACTTCATATCCAGCGCAGAGAATAGGTATCAAGGATCGTGGACTTATAAAAGATAACTTCAAAGCTGACTTAGTAATATTTGATCCGGCAACTATAAAGGCTAATGCTACCAGACAAAACCCACGTCAATTTTCTACTGGTGTTGAATATGTAATTGTTAATGGGGAAGTGGTTATTGATAAAGGGCGTCATACAGGAGCATTACCCGGTCGTGCCATTAAACGTAAAAATTAAGATCGATGAATACTCTATATGTGATTGCTACGCCGATTGGAAATTTGGAAGACATATCTGCTAGAGCATTAAGAATCCTACGAGATGCCGATTTAATCGCCGCAGAAGATACTCGGATAACAATACGGCTACTGAAACACTATGAAATAAATACGAAATTAATTAGTTACCATGAACATAGTAAACCATCTAAACTCAATCGACTCATAGATGCACTAAGTGAAAACGATTTGGCATTAGTATGTGATTCTGGAACACCGGGTATAAGCGATCCTGGACGTGAACTAGTTATGGCTGCAATAACAATGGGTTGTAAAGTAGTGCCTATACCTGGTCCGTCTTCGATTACTGCTGGAATATCGGTGTCAAGCCTCGATACGAAAAGATTTATATTTTTAGGGTTTTTGCCCCGTAAATCGAGTGAGCGAATCAAGTTGTTTAGACACTCTATTCCAGAAAACACAGCTGTAGTATTCTTAGAAAGCCCTAAACGTATAAGAAAAACTCTGACGGATATTCTCGTTTCACTTGGTGACCGAAATGTAACCGTATGTCGAGAAATGACTAAAATTTATGAAGAAATTTTCTTTGGCTCAGTAACAGATGCATTGGAACATTTTATTGAGCCTCGAGGAGAATTTACGGTAATTATTGCGGGTGGGATTGACAATATAGCAAACAACTTGACTGAAGAAAATGCCAGAAAAATGTTGTCACAATTACGATCGATTGGCGTTTCCGGACGAGATTCAGTTGAATTTGTAGTAAGTCAAACTGGAATGCCTAAGCGAAAGGTGTATCAGATTTGGCAGGATGATACCATGTGATGCATACCGCTAGAAAACTTTTTCAAGGTTGACAATTTCGTGACTGTTGCTCAAAAAATTTTAGTTGCTGTTGCATGGCCATATGCAAACGGATCGATTCATGTGGGCCATGTTGCAGGTACATACCTTCCAGCGGATATATTCGCGAGATACCATAGATTAAGAGGCAATGACGTGCTAATGGTTTCTGGAAGTGATGCACATGGTACACCAGTCACACTGGAAGCAGAGAAAAGGGGAGTTAGTCCCAAAGAAATAGTATCTTTTTATTTGAACGAATTTAAAGATAATTGGGAAAGACTTGGCATATCTTTTGATCTTTTTACATCCACGAATACTGAAATCCATGCTGAAGTATCGCAAGAAATATTTTTGAATTTAAAGAAAAATGACTACATTTATGAAAAGCCCATGTTTCAGCCTTTTTGCTTAGACGACAATAGATTCTTAGCAGACAGATACGTAGAAGGTAAATGTCCGTTTTGCTCATACGAAAAAGCGAGAGGCGACCAATGCGATGATTGTGGACGCACATTAGATCCGCAAGATTTAATTAATATGACATGCGGGTTATGCGGAGGGTCGCCTGAAATAAGAGAAACTATACATTTCTTTTTCAAGTTAACAAAATTTGAAGATTTATTAAAAGAATGGATTTCAAAAAAGTCTCACTGGAAGCCCAATGTACTTAACTTTACCAAGGGGTTTTTGGAAGGAGGTTTGGTTGATAGACCAATTACCAGAGACATTGAATGGGGAGTAGAAGTTCCACTTGACGGATATGAAAGTAAAAGACTATACGTATGGTTTGAAGCTGTCATCGGCTATCTCTCAGCATCGAAGGAATGGGCAATACGAAAGGGAGAACCGGATGCATGGAAGGATTTTTGGACGGGAGAATCTAGATCGTATTATTTTATGGGTAAGGACAACATTATCTTTCATTCAATTTTGTGGCCAGCCATGTTAATGGGGAATAAACATCTAAATTTGCCATTTGACGTTCCGGCTAATGAGTTTTTAAACATGGAAGGATTTAAATTATCTACTAGTAGGAACTGGGCAGTATGGATCCCAGATTATCTTGATCGATATGAACCTGATCCACTTCGGTATGTGATTGCGTCTAATCTGCCTGAATCATCAGACTCAGATTTTTCTTGGGCAGAATACTTACGTGCAAATAATGATGAATTAGTAGCCACATATGGAAATCTTATTCATAGAGTTTTGAGTATGACCTACAATTATTTTGATGGGCATATCCCAAGTTACGGATCCATAGATCCAGAATGTGAGGATCTTCTTGAAAAAAGCGACAAAACGCTTTTGATAGTAGGAGAATCGATTGAAAAAACTCAATTTAGAAAAGCCCTAGCCGCTGCCATGGGATTAGCTAGCGAAGCAAATAAATTTTTAGAAGTCCGTAAGCCGTGGCAAATTATTAAAACTGACAAAACTCATGCTGCATCCACTTTATGGACAGCCCTGTCTGTAATTAATTGCCTGAGGGTTGTTATGGAGCCGTTCATGCCATTTTCATCTATCAAATTGAAGAAGATGCTTGGCATATCAGACGAACAAGGAACTAACTGGATTTGGGATCGCAACCAGTTGATTCCTGGTGTTGATATACCAAAACCAGTACCGTTATTTAAAAAACTTGATGAGTTAATTATCGAAGAGGAAGACACCAGATTAAAAATCTAGTTGGGTTTATGCCAGTGACTGTAAATAAAGTAACTTCACAACCAAATTTCGGTGACATCTATTCTCCTATAGTTGATGCTTTGAGCAGAGTCGAAGACAAGATTGCATCGTTAAGTGATAGCAGATATTCAGACATGTCTGAGCCTTTGAATCATGTAATTTCATCAATTGGTAAAAAGGTGCGGCCTGCTGTCACAATTTTGGCTTCTAGATTTAATCCTAACGACGGTTTAACTTCAGAAACAATGGCTGCTGCCGTAGAACTGTTACACGTAGCGACACTCATTCACGATGATACCGTTGATCATTCAGACATGAGGAGAGGCAGGGAAACAGTTTCAAGTTTATTTGGTAGAGATGAAGCTGTGGTGTTGGGAGACTATGTATTCGCCGCTTCAGCAACTTTTGTATGTGACACCGGAAATATTATAGTGGTAAGACGATTTGCGGAAACTATTATGGCATTGTCAAAAGGCCAAATGAATGAATTGGCTAATACCTATAATCCTGAACAGAACATGGAAGGCTATATCGATCGAATCTATAACAAAACTGCATCATTATTTGCTACAGCAGCAGAGGCAGGAGCTATATTGAGCGGAGCGGAAGAAAAAACAATTGATGCATTACGAATGTATGGAGTTAATCTTGGAATTGCTTTTCAATTGATGGATGACATTTTAGACATAGCCAGTAGCACTGAGAAAACAGGAAAACCGGTCGGCAATGACATATTACATGGAATAATCACATTGCCGGTATTGATATATTTAAAAAATAATCCTAGTGATCAATGTATCGACCAATATTTTGCGAACTCAAAGGATCTAGATCAACTGGATGGCATCCTTAATAAGATTAGTTCCAAATCTGTTATCGATGAATCCTTAACTGTTGCTTTTCAGTACAAAGATAAAGCTCATAAAGCATTGGAGTTGTTGCCAGATATTAAAGAACGCGAATGCTTGAAAAACTTACTAAATTATGTTTTCTCTGATTATCATTAATACAGGTTAAACTTTTACAATCTTATAAATAAAATATTGCAATACTAGCAACGACGTAAATCACGATTAGCAATGCCGATTCCGGGTTAATCCATTTGTTGGATAAGTTTCTGGGGTGTTTGGATCGCAGTAGTAGGGTTATTATGATGATGCCTGTCATAATAATAGCTGTTAATCCTGTGACAATATGTGACGTGGATATATTTGCCCATAGCGAGCCATCTGTGTAAGCCAGTTCATCTGCAAACAAAATAAATCCCATATTGAATAGATTAGAGCCGAGTAAGTTCCCAACCGCCATTTCCGGATTTCCTAGTCTCAGCGCAGCTATTGTGGTTGCTAATTCTGGCAATGATGTGCTTATTGCAAGAAATTGTGTCCCAACGAAACTTTCTTCCCAATTCAAAGCTTCAGCTAAACCATCTCCGATTATCGATAGCCATATTGAAGTTCCGATTATACATAGAGCAGATATCAGATAAATACCAAACGCTCGTACCGTTTCCGGATCTGCACTTTTTTTACTGGTGCCTTCTAACTGGTGGTTCTTATTTGATGCCAAGCTTTTGTTATGAGTATCTAAACGAAAAATGATAAATGTGGCTGTGGCGAAGAACACGATTAATAATATAGAGAATGGACTTATATACCAGCTATCTAAAGTTACTGTCCAATTATGAACAGCTGTTGATAGGGAAGCTATTATTATTATTCCGGCTCCCAAAAAAGCTACTACTATAGGACCACGAGAAATCGAAGCGAGGACGGGTCCTCTTTGCCATAACAAATCTGCGATAGCAATAATCAGGAGATTGACGATGTTACTACCAAATGCTGCGCCGGCAGCTAGATCAGGTGCTTTAGCGATTGTGATAGAGCTGATTCCAGTTGCTAACTCTGGCAATGAAGTTGCGGTAGCGAGTAGAACTATACCCACAAACGTATGGCCAAGTCCCATTTTTGTGGCAATTTTGCTAGAAGCACTTACAAGAAATTTCGATGACAACAGGATCAATAATGCTGCTGCAAATAATTGTATCCACAGAAGAGTTAGCAAAGTTTGTTAAACCGACATAACTCGTAGCATATTGGTGCCTCCTGGAACACCAATTGGCAAGCCTGCTACCAATACTACGAGGCCTTCACCTTTAATTTCTGGCGCTTTGTTTGCTTCTTCACGTACGATTCGGAAGAAATCATCCACGTCTTTAGCTGGTTCAGTAGTGACTGGAACTACTCCCCAGGTAAGCGTAAGTTTACGTTCTGTTTCTTTGAACGGGGTTAAAGCAAGTATGTTAGAGCGAGGACGATATTTTGAAACCCGCGCAGCTGTGCTTCCAGATTCTGTGAACGCGACAATCAGGTCGGCATTAACTTGATGAGCTGTTTGGCAGGAATTATATGCTATAGAATCATCGGTCTGGTGTCCCATGTGATCACGCTTTTCAACTAATATTGATTCATAAGGCAGAGATTTTTCTGCCTCTATTGCAACCTTAGACATCATAGAAACTGATTCTATAGGATATTTTCCAATAGACGTTTCTCCTGACAGCATTATGGCGTCGGATCCATCAAATACGGCGTTGGCAACATCGGTTACTTCAGCACGAGTGGGGGAGGGCGAACTAATCATTGACTCAAGCATTTGGGTAGCAGTTATTACTGGTTTGCCAGCAATATTAGATGCTTTTATAAGCTGTTTTTGTATTATTGGGACTTCTGCTAAATCAACCTCTACACCCATGTCACCTCTTGCAACCATGATGCCCTCACTGGCGGCCAGAATCGATTTAAATTGACGTATACCTTCCGCAGTTTCAATTTTAGATATTATCGAAGGATTGACTCCACGCTGCGATAGTTCTTCTCTTATTGATTCAACATTTGATGCAGAACCAACGCTTGAAATAGCTACAAAATCAGCTTTGTGTTCCGCGGCAAAATCAATTGATTTAAAAGTAGCTTCGTTAAGGAACTGGCCGATTGCAGTCATGCCTGCCACTCTCACTCCTCGACCTTTTGTTATTTCACCAGGGGTTATTGCCTCACAAATTACTTTTTCGCCAGACACTTCAATGACTTTCAATTTAACTAGGCCATCAGCAATAGCAACAGTTTGGCCAGGGTTAGCATCAATATGTATACCCGCAGGTTTTATTGGGATTAGCTGCGATGTACCTGATACATCTTTACTGGTTAGGCTTATTGTGTCCTTCAGGTCTATTTTTACTACCTTAGGATTAGTATCTCCGGTTCTATATTTTTTTCCGGGAACATCAACCATTATTCCAACTGGCTGATCTAGCTGTTTCGATGCAGATCTAACTAAATCTATGGATTTTTTATGATCCTGAATGGTCCCATGAGCTAAATTTAGTCTAGCGACACTCATACCACTTTTAATAAGTGCTATTACTTTGGCAAGCGAGTTTGTTGAAGGACCTAAAGTACAGACTATTTTTGTTTTAGTCTTTTCTCTATGTTGTGACTGGTTCACTTAAATTTTTGTCCTATAACATACAAGGCTACTACAGCATTGATATACTCGACTAGGCATGTTTAGAGAACCTAAATGTACAATATGCGATATTTCTACTTTCTATTAGAATATTTAATATGAATGATATGCAATCAATATTTAATCTACAAATAGCCGATTTACAAATCGATGATCTACAAGAAAAACTGGATTCAATTAAAGAAAAGTTGTCATCAGATGGTGATCTTGAAATGATAAAAAACCGATTAGACAAAATTAAATCTTTAATAGAACAAAAAGAATTACAGAAACGGACTACAGAAAGAACCATCAGTGATTTACAAGATAAAATCAAGGAATTACAAGCACTACTCTATGGAGGAGTCATAACCAATGAAAAGGAACTTCAAGCTTTGGAAGAGCAGAAAGTTTTCTTATCTGGAGAAGTGTCTTCTCAAGAAGATGAGTTGCTTGAGGTTATGATTGAAATCGATCAGGATGTCAGTTCGAAAGATAAACATGTTCTTGCAACTGAAAAACTGACAGCTATAAAGTCTGATGAGTCAGTTCGTTTCGCTCAACAGCAAGATGAATTCTCAGCAGACTTGAAACAGATAAAATCAGAACGTGACGCTTTGATTGCATTAATTCCAGCTGATATTTTGGCTCTATATGAGAAATTGAAAAAGAATAAGGGGGGGCATGCAGTGTCTAAATTAGAAGGACGAATCTGTGGTGTGTGCAGGGTTGAACTACCGGTAAAAGAATTTCAAGATGCGAGAGCGGGACTTCGATTAGTGCAGTGCAATAGTTGTCGGAGAATAATATACGTATCGTGATTACTATACTTTTAATTAGGAAGGGTTTTTAGTGCGAGCAGTCGGTTACTTTAGGCAGAAAAAGACTAATGAATGGTCCAGTATTAATGATTCTTTTGAATTGCAATTTGAAGAATATTGTGCTGTGAATTTTCATCAGAATTTAGGTATTTATGTTGATAATTTAGGGTCAAAAAATGAATACAAAAAGCTATTGGAATTTTTAAGCAGTTCTGGTTCTGAATACCTAGTTGCAATACCTGATTCTCGCCATTTAGGTTCAGATCTCGAAGAATTGACACGTTCATTGATAGCTATTAATGCCACAGGCTCTAGTTCTATTTGTATGGATGACTTAATTCCAGACCCAATTCAAAATGGGTTTCAAAGATTAGGTATAAAAGGTGTTTCTAAAACACGTAGTGATCGTGTTCGAGAGTCCATGCGGGCAAAGGCTGCTCAGGGAAAACCTTTAGGTCGACCGCCATTTGGATATGAAATTAATGAAGACGGAGACCTAGTTATTGTTCCGGGACAGGCCTCAGTGGTTGAATTAATTTATCGGCTGTACACGAAAGACCAAATTGGATTTCGGTTGATTGCGCAACAATTGAATGAGCGGGGCATAACTACTCGTAAGAATAAACCATGGAACGTTGTTACTGTTAGGGATATTTTACGGAATGTAGCATATACAGGCACCTATAGCAGGTTCGGGCTTCGAAAATCTAAAGTACATGAAGCAGTGATTTCGACAGAAATATTTAAGTTAGCTCAGGACATTACTAAGACTCGAAGGCCAATAGGACGAGTATCTTCAGCTGATCCATTTTTACTATCTGGTCTAGTTTATTGCGCTGATTGTGGGAACAAAATGATGGGAGTTACTCGCCGGCAGAAGTGGCAGCGTAAAGACAGCCGCAGATCATCAGGGGTGTACAGGTATTACCAGTGCCAATCCAGACAGAATCAAGGTAGATGTAGCTATGTAACATGGAGGGCCTCCATGTTGGAGTCAACCGTAATTGGCAGATTAATCGAAAACATAAAGAATGCTATTGATAAAAAAGATTTATTAAATGTTAATGAAAGTTCACGAATTGATCGTATTAGGGAATTAAACAGAGACCGTGTTAAGTCTGCTGAAAGAAGAATGCTGTTTGCATTAAAGAGAGTGGCAAAAGCTGAAATTCCGCTGGATCTAATGTCTGAATACATAAAAAATATAGATTCTGCCAGAAAACTGTCCAGCAAATCACGTGACGTTGAACCCGAGGCGATTCTTAGTAAGGTTAAACGAATCGAATCCTTGAAATATGAAGAAAAAAGAGTCATATTTGAAGAAAATATTATGCGCATTACTGTGCATAAGGAAATGGTAGATATTTCCTTTTAGTTTAGGTGGGTATACAAAGTTATCTGAATTGTCTGTTAAAATTCCAATGGGGAGCAAGATGGCTGGGTGGCTACTCTTTTTGATTCAAGAAGAGAGGAAAGTCCGAGCTCCATTCGAGCAGAATGCCCGTTAACGGCGGGGCGAGGGAACTCGACGGAAAGTGCCACAGAAACATACCGTCTCTTAAGAAATTTTAGAGATAAGGGTGAAATGGTGAGGTAAGAGCTCACCGCCTTGATGGTGACATCATGGGCAAGGCAAACCCCATTCGGAGCAAGGCCAAGCAGAGGACCTAAAGAAATTTAGGTAACAAGAGAGCTCGATCTCTACTCAGGTGGGCCGCACGATCTAGATGGCAACATCTAGGCTAGATAGATAGTTACCACTTGACTTGAGTGAAGGATGAAGTCCTCGGATGTAAACTTCACGCCAGTCTTGTACAGAACTCGGCTTATAGGCCGTCTTGCGCCCTTATTCTTATTTAGTTAACCAAATAATTACGTTGTTAATAGTAAAAACTTGGTAAACTAATCTTTGATTATCTACCGTTGTTAAATTAAATGCTAAATTGAATGTATACGTAGGAGCGTAGCTCAGTCTGGTAGAGCAATGGTCTCCAAAACCATCGGTCGCGGGTTCGAATCCTGCCGCTCCTGCCAAAAACTATTTTTAACTAAAACCGTTTTCTTAGGTAATGATAAATGGAAACTCAATTAAAAGATAAAGTTGCAATAGTGACTGGAGCAGGCCAGGGTATTGGCAAAGCAATAGCAATTGATTTAGCACTCAATGGAGCAAACATCCTTGTAGCAGATATAGATTTTAGCTTGGCTAAAGATGTAGCGTCTTCCATAAATACTGAAGCTATACCCTTAAAGATTGATATTGCGAACTTAGATGATATTGAAAAAATGATGGACAGTTGCATGGATACATTTAAGAAAATTGACATTTTGGTCAATAACGCCGGAATTACACGTTTCGCGGATGTCATGGAAGTAACAGTGGAAGATTGGGATTCAATCCATGCTGTTAACGCCCGAGGCACATTTTTTTCAATGCAGTTTGCTGCAAAACAAATGATCGCGACTAGAGATGGAGGCATCATAATCAATATCGCATCTATAGCAGGCAAAGGATATTCTGGAAGTTCCAATGCAGCATATGCTGCAAGTAAAGGGGCAATTATCGCTATGACCGCCATCGCTGCTCAGCAGTTAGGTTCGTACGGTATTAGAGTGAATTCGGTATGTCCTGGATTAACCAGAACACCACTTTTAGATAAGATTGAAAGGCAGATTACGGACTCTACAGCTCCTACTATAAAAAAAATTCAGATGAGGCATCATGTGATTCCTACGGGTCGGGAGTCCACCCCAGAAGACATAGCTTCTATGGTTACTTTTTTGGCTGGACCTGGGGCGTCGAATATCACTGGTCAGGCTATAAATGTTGATGGTGGCTTAATAAACCACTGAGCTAGGTAGCTTTGTAGTTAAATTTTTGGCTTCTGGAAAGGTTCTAAGTTTTTTTCTAACAGTAAAGCTACTGCTAATATCCTGTCTTCACACCAAGGCCGAGATATGATTTGAATACCAAGGGGAAGGCCTTCTTTTGATGTGCCGCCCCTCATAACTAATGCAGGCCATCCAGCTAAATTATAAGCGTGACTGTAGCTGCCATTTTCAGGAAATCCATCGTAGCCGTGTCCATGCAAAGGAGCTGGTACCGGAGCGGCTGGACCGATTATTATATCGGTATTAGTGGTTTCCATAAATTGTAGTAACTGGCTACGGTACTCTTCCAATTCAACAAGAGTATTCAGAAAGTCGGGCAGATAAGCAGGCTTCGCAGCCATCATTTTAATCCTAGAATCAAGATTCGGATCCATTGTAGAGGAACCTGCATTTTTTAATATTGCTTTAGCAGTTTCGCCAGCATCTGCGCCCATAATTTGTGAGTGTAGTGAGGCAGACATTTTAAGAGCTTCTGGAACATTCTCTTCTACTGATTTTACGTTACGTTTTAGGATATTAGCAGCATTTTTAACTGCTAATTGTATTTCAGGTATTGGAGTGGCTAAGCCATTATCAGTATGGAATGTTATTTTAAGGCCTTGTATCTCTACTTTTGCTGGAGTTGGCAAGGGTATTGGCATGACCGTGGGGTCTATGCCGTCAGGGCCGCAAATCAAAGGTAAAGTTAAAGCTATGTCTTTAACGGAACGTGCCATGGGGCCAATCTGTGTTACTTGACTAAATATTCCTGAAAATGCAGGCCAGTGACCGGTGCGAGGAGTTCGCCCAGTAGTTGGCTTCAATCCTACTATGCCACAACAATGTGCGGGCCACCTAATGCTACCGCCTGCATCGCTTCCAATTCCAAAAGGAGATCCTCCAGCTGCTATTATCGACGCTTCTCCGCCGCTACTTCCGCCAGGTGTTCTGTCAACATCGAATGGATTATTAGTTCTTCCATATACTAAGTTGGAGCTTTCAAAACCCATGCTGATTTCGGGCAAGTTTGTTTTACCTAGTATTATTGCTCCAGCTTTTTTAAGTCTCGATACTACAGTGGCATCAGTATTTGGTACATAATCTTTGCGACCCAGTGTCCCTCCTGTGGAGACTACACCAGATA